>JAIYAV010000301.1 GCA_027488855.1 Saprospiraceae bacterium | reverse complement strand
CCCAACTTGTGACCTACCATGTTTTCAGTAACGAAAACAGGTACGAAAGTTTTGCCATTGTGAACGGCGATGGTTTCACCCACCATATCAGGGATGATCATCGAGGCCCGAGACCAGGTTTTGATGACCCCTTTCTTCTTCGCATCCTTAGATGCAAGAACCTTTTCCAATAGTCTATGGAACACGTATGGTCCCTTTTTGATTGATCTTGCCATTTTGATAGCTTTCAGCTATGAGCTTTCAGCTATGAGCTTTCAGCAAGTTGAATCTTGCTGACTGCTGATAGCTGGCTGCTGATAGCTACTTATGGATTTTTGGTTTTTCTCCGAGAAATAATAAGCTTGTTGGAAGACTTATTCTTATCGCGGGTTTTGAAACCTTTAGCCGGCATACCATTGCGGTTACGTGGGTGACCACCGGAAGCACGACCTTCGCCACCACCCATGGGGTGATCGACAGGGTTCATAGCTACCCCACGAACGTGAGGACGACGGCCCAACCAACGATTGCGGCCCGCTTTGCCCAATACTTCCAAGCCGTGGTCACCGTTAGAGGTGGTACCAATGGTTGCTTTGCAAGTGAGCAGGATGCGGCGCATTTCCCCGGAAGGTAATTTCACCACTGCATATTTGCCTTCACGACCGTTCAGGACACCATAAGTACCTGCACTACGCGCTAAAGCGGCACCTTTGCCTGGATTCAACTCGATGGCGTGGATGTTGGAACCGAGTGGAATGTCTTTCAGGAAGAGTGCGTTACCCGTATTGGGTCCAGCACCATCGCCAGAAGAAATTTCAGCACCTACTTTCAGTCCATCAGGAGCAATGATGTAGCGCTTTTCGCCATCGGTGTACTCAACCAATGCGATGAACGCAGTGCGGTTGGGGTCATACTCGATGGTTTTAACGATTGCTACCATTCCTTCCTTGTCCCGCTTGAAGTCGATGACACGGTAGCGGCGCTTGTGGCCACCACCGCGCTGACGCATGGTCAAGCGGCCCTGGTTATTGCGGCCACCACTCTTCTTTAGTGGCGCCATCAGGCTTTTTTCTGGCGTATCTGTGGTCAACTCTGTGAAGGTCTGACCGACCCGATAACGCGATCCCGGAGTAACCGGATTCATTTTTCTAACTGCCATTGTTATGGTCTTTGGCGTTCATCGCCGGATCGAAACCACCATAATTGTTTCGCCGACTCGAACAAGCCTTGATTAATGGCAACAGTAGGGACACTACGGTTGCACCAATTACAATTCTGCGAAGAAGTCAATGTTTTCGCCTTCGGCGAGAGTAACAATTGCTTTCTTGTACGCCGGTACACGGCCACGTACCACACCGGTACGAGTAGAGCGAGATTTTAGTTTGCCAGGAACCACCAAGGTGTTAACTGCTTCAACGTTTACTCCGTAGAAAGCTTCAACCGCTTTCTTGATCTCTACTTTGTTGGCTTTCCGATGCACGATAAAAGAGTACTTGTTCAGCGTGCTGGACAATCGCTCTGCTTTTTCCGTGATCAGCGGCTGGATGAGAATATCTTTCTTTACCATCTTTTAACTTTTCTTACGGCTACCCGAATGAGGATCAAGCCAGCGTTTCAACAATCTTTTGAATCGAACCTTCGGACAGTACCAATGTATTCGCGTACATGATTTCGTAAGTGTTCACGTCCTGAGCACGCACCAACTTGGTATTTGGGATGTTGCGGCTGGAGAGGTGTACATTTTCGTTTTGTTCTGCTACGACAACCAGTGATTTTTTGCCAACATTGAGCTTGCTCAACATGTCGACAAAAGTTTTGGTTTTTGGCGCTTCAAAGTTAAAGTCTTCAACGATCACGATGGAACCAGTCTTCGCTTTAGCGCAAAGAGCTGATTTACGTGCCAGACGTTTAACTTTTTTGTTCAATTTTTGCTCATAATCCCGTGGGCGTGGTCCGAAAACCCGGGCACCACCTGGGAACAATGGGCTATTGATGTCACCTTTACGGGAACCACCAGTTCCTTTTTGCTTGTGCAACTTACGTGTAGAACCACTGATTTCCCAGCGTTCTTTTGATTTGTGGGTACCTTGGCGCTGATTGGCCAGATATTGCTTTACCGCGAGGTAAAGTACGTGCTCATTCGGCTCACCGCCGAAAACGTCATCTGGAAGGTCAACGGCTCTACCGGTCTTTTCGCCCTGAATATTGAAAATATCCAATTTCATGTTTCTTGAATTTAACTCGCCACGAGGCCGTTAACGATTACTTTTTCTCCAGAATAACGTAGGCACCTTTGTGTCCAGGAATTGCACCTTTTACCAAGATGAGATTCTGATCCGCAAATACCTTGAGTACTTTGAGGTTCTTCACCTTCACATTGTCACCCCCAGTACGACCGGGAAGACGTTTGCCTTTGAATACGCGGGAAGGATAAGAAGATGCACCCATAGAACCTGGGGCACGTAGTCGGTTGTGCTGACCGTGGGTCTGACCACCTACACCACCGAATCCATAACGTTTAACAACGCCCTGGAAACCTTTGCCTTTGGTGACTCCTACAGCGTGAACCATGTCGCCTTCAGTGAAGACTTCGTCCACCTTGATGATTTCGCCAAGTGTTTTCTCTGGAGCAGAGAAATCGCGAAACTCAACCAACTTATGCTTTGGATCGGTATTTGCTTTTTCGAAATGGCCTTTAAGAGGCTTGGTGGTGTTGTTCGTTTTGGTATCCCCAAAAGCCAACTGAAGGGCAGTGTATCCGTCGGTTTGCTCGGTCTTCACTTGTGTCACTACACAAGGACCTGCTTCGATGACGGTGCACGCCACGCTTTTACCAGTGCTATCGTACACACTGGTCATGCCAATTTTTTTACCAATCAGTCCGTTCATCACTTCTTGATTTTAACAATGAATTGCAATTAATTGATTTGCATGCCATAACGCATGTAAAAACTAACGCAATCAATTACGTCAACTTAACCTGAATGTCTACGCCACTAGGCAATTCCAACTTGGACAGCGCATCTACCGTTTTTTGGGTAGGCGTGTAAATTTCAATCAGACGTTTGTGGGTTCGCAATTGGAACTGCTCACGAGACTTCTTGTTGACGTGCGGAGAACGGAGCACGGTAAAAATTTTCTTCTCAGTGGGCAGCGGAATCGGGCCAGTAACAACGGCACCACTATTACGTACTGTTTTAACTATTTTCTCCGTCGACTTATCCACCAAATTGTGGTCATAAGAGCGGAGTTTGATTCTGATTTTCTGATTCATGCCTGAAAATCTGATTTGTGTATGTCAATGAATGAACTTCGGCGTCTTTTGCTGAAGCTTTTTTTTATCCCGAAGCCGGCCCACGAATAAATTCGTGGGCTGGATCAGGTGTGGCTCCCAAGGTTAAAACCGTGGGTTGCCTAGTTTATTTGTTGCCTTTGGCTTTTTCGATCACGTCTTTCGCAACGTTTGTAGGCGCTGCTACGAAATGTGAAAATTCCATGGTTGAGTTGGCACGTCCAGAAGTAATGGTACGCAATTGAGTTACGTAGCCAAACATTTCAGAAAGTGGTACTTCAGCCATTATCGTTTTTGCACCTCCTGCGCGATCGTCCTGGCCTTTGAGCATACCACGGCGACGGTTGAGGTCACCAATTACTGAACCAGTGTATTCTTCCGGAGTAACGACTTCCAGTTTCATGATTGGCTCAAGCAATACTGGCTTGCACTTAGGAGCGGCTTCGCGGAAACCTTCTTTGGCGCACAATTCAAATGCAACTGGCTTAGAGTCGACTGCGTGCATCGAGCCGTCGAACACTCTCACTTTCATGCTATCCATGGAATAGCCTGCAAGGATGCCATTGTCCATCATGGCTTTGAAACCATCCTGAATTGGCTTAGCGTAGTTTTTATCGATGGCACCACCCACGATACCCCAAACGAACTGGAGGCGTGTTTTGCCACTGAGGAAGTCTTCAGTTTTGTGGAATTCTTCATCAGCAGGGCCGAGTTCGAATTCCATATCGGCAAACAAACCGGAACCACCCGTTTGTTTTTTCAGTTTTTCGCGGTGGGTAACGGTAGTCGTCAGTGCCTCCTTGTAGTTTACTTGAGGCGCACCTTGATTACATTCTACTTTGAACTCGCGACGCAGACGGTCAACGATGATCTCGAGGTGTAATTCCCCCATCCCGCTGATGACGGTTTGGTTGGTGTCTTCATCGTATCTTACGCGGAAGGTTGGATCTTCTTCAGCCAATTTGGCCAAAGCCATACCCAGTTTATCGAGGTCTTTCTGAGTTTTGGGTTCTACTGCAATGGCAATAACCGGCTCAGGGAAAACCATTGATTCCAGAATGATTGGTTTGTCCAGATCACAAAGGGTATCTCCTGTTTTGATGTCCTTGAACCCTACTGCTGCAGCGATGTCACCAGCTTCTACCCGATCGATTGGGTTTTGCTTATTGGCGTGCATTTGGTACAAACGAGAGATGCGCTCTTTGCTGTCAGAACGAGTGTTCAAGACATAAGAACCTGCATCCAAGGCACCAGAATAGACGCGCATGAAAGCCAAACGGCCTACGAAAGGGTCAGTAGCAATTTTGAAGGCCAAAGCTGCGAAGGGCTCGTTAACGCTAGGCTTGCGGGTTTCTTCTTTCTCCGTTTTGGGGTTGATACCAACTACGTCGTCAACATCCAGAGGAGAAGGCATGAAAGCGCATACTGCGTCCAAAACCGCTTGTACACCTTTGTTTTTGAAGGCAGAACCGCACATCATCGGAACGAACTCCAGGTTACATACCGCTTTTCTAACGGCAGCACGGATTTCGTCAGGAGAGATGCTATTCGGATCATCAAAATATTTTTCCATCAAAGTATCGTCGTACTCAGCAACAGCTTCGAGCAGTTTCTCACGATACTCAGCTACAGTATCCACCAAATCAGCTGGCATAGGAATTACCTCGAAAGTCATACCTTGATCGGCTTCGTTCCAGGTAATGGCTTCGCCAGTGATCAAATCAACTACACCTTTGAATCTTTCCTCTGCACCAATTGGAATCTGGAGCGGAATAGCTTTTGATTTCAGCTTGGTTTCAACATCTTTTACCACGTTGAAGAAATCTGCACCTGAACGGTCCATTTTGTTGACAAATCCGATTCTAGGAACCTTGTAGTTGTCAGCCAAACGCCAGTTGGTTTCAGATTGAGGCTCCACGCCAGAAACTGCACAGAAAAGGAACACCAATCCGTCCAATACACGCAAAGAGCGGTTTACCTCCACGGTAAAATCCACGTGACCTGGAGTGTCAATGATGTTGAAGGGATATTCCTCTCCTTTCCAGAACCACTTGGTTTTGGTAGCAGCAGAAGTAATGGTAATCCCACGCTCCTGTTCTTGCTCCATCCAGTCCATAGTGGCTGCGCCATCGTGTACTTCACCAATTTTGTGACTAACACCGGTGTAGTAAAGGATGCGCTCGGTAGTTGTCGTCTTGCCCGCATCAATGTGGGCAGCGATACCGATGTTTCTGGTGTATTTAAGATCTGTTGCCATGACTTTACTCCAATGGAGTTTATGGTTAAAAGATGATAAAAGATTACGTTCGGAAGTGAGCAAACGCACGGTTGGCTTCTGCCATACGGTGGGTATCTTCTTTCTTCTTCACTGCGTTGCCTTCATTCTTGCTGGCTGCAATGATTTCAGAGGCTAATTTTTCAGCCATACCTTTACCGCTACGAGTGCGTGCGAAACGGATCAGCCATTTCATCCCGATAGAAACTTTGCGCTTAGGGCGAATTTCTGTTGGGATTTGGAAAGTAGCTCCACCGATCCGGCGGCTGCGTACTTCTACCATTGGCATCACATTATTGAGTGCTTTTTTCCAAGTATTGTGCTCGTCGGCCTTGAGGCGTTCGCGTACAATATCCAGCGCATCGTAAAAAATGGTGAGTGTGGTACTTTTTTTACCTTCCCACATCATATTGTTCACGAACTGCGTTACCATCGGATCATTATAGCGGGGATCCGGCGCAATTACCCTTACTTTTGGTTTTCTTTTTCTCATTACCTTGAATTAGAGGTTTCCAGTTGAAACATAATTACTTCTTCGGTGCTTTCGTACCGTATTTAGAACGACTTTTCTTGCGGTTATTCACACCCGCGGTGTCCAATGCGCCACGCACAATGGTATAACGCACACCCGGCAAGTCTTTTACACGACCACCGCGCACCAGCACGATAGAGTGTTCTTGCAGGTTGTGGCCTTCACCCGGGATGTAAGCAATCACCTCGATGCCATTCACCATACGTACCTTAGCCACCTTACGCAAAGCGGAGTTTGGTTTCTTCGGAGTCGTTGTGTACACACGCGTACAAACACCACGCTTTTGAGGGCATGCGTTCAAGGCGCGGGACTTACTCTTGACAACCACTTTTTCTCTGCCGTTGCGTACCAGTTGGTTAATAGTAGGCATATCCTGTTTTCGTTTAAAAAATACTTAGTGAACGTGTCCACGAATTCCTTCGTGGAGAATCAGTTACGCACTTTTGAAAGGAGGTAGATACACCCTTCCCTCAAAAGCGAGGGCAAATGTACGTTTATCCAAGGGAATTACCAAATGGTTTTTGAAAAATAATTCAAGGATGTTTTCATTTGAGTAACAGTGTTAATTTTTAGCTGAATTCAATTTTGCTGATTGACATTTAACAATATGGTTGTATTTTTGGGTATCTCAAAAATTGCATGCATCCTAATTTCAATCCCAAATCAACCCTGTCAATGAATAAGCTAAGACTCATCTATTTTATATTTTTTTCTGCATCCTGTTTGACGCTACTTACTGGCCAAAGCAGCAATAATTGCCCTAAGCTTTGGTTTTCCTTTAGTGATACCATCATTTGCACCAGTGACACCCTTCACAACATCAAGGTATATTCTAATACTGATGCTTACGGGGTCAGATTGACCTATACTCCTGGCTATCGGGGTGAATATACAGGATCCTATCCTTCTACTGCACAACTTCATGCTCCCGTTCAATTCAGCAAAGTCAACGATTCGCTTTATGTAGCAACTTTTCCCGAAATCATTGATCTTTTCACTTTGGTAGGACAACTAGATCATAAAACTTTTGAAATTCACGCTTTGTTAGACCTGTTTCCGGCCGATAACTCTTCCTGTATGCCTTTACCTTTTGCCTTTTTTAACATTACGTATCGGCAAACTAGTGGAGTTGGGCTTTTTGAAAATCCAATTTTATGCAATGGCCAAAGTAGTAAAGCCATTCAGCTAACCGAAGGATTTGACTTAGTGTATGACGAAGTTTGGACCAATGATAATCCCAATATTGGCCTTGCCGCTACAGGTAAAAATGTGATTCCCAGTTTTGTGGCGACCAACACCACAGGGCGTGATCAAATTGCTACAATTCATATTAGAGTGGAGGCCAAAGATGGGCGCAATGTATGCCCAATTCCAGACGGTAGCATAACAATTAAGGTAACCCATGCCAAACAGCCTAAAATAAGTTTGCCTCCTGGGCCTCAAATTGTATGCCACGGGGACGCAACCGCACCTATCATTCCAATCGTCACGCATGACGGCCCTTACGTATTACGTTGGCGAACACTCGGTTCTGCTCTTGAATCAGCTACCAGAGATACTGGAAGTGGGAATTTTCCTGCTTTTATAGTGTCCAATCGCGCTTATGCTGGTAACAGAATTGTATTTCATGCTGAAGCGAGTGGGAAGTGTTTATCCGAACCTGTCACTTATGATTTCTTTATTCGACCAAGCCCCCTACCCAAACCTTTTGCAGACACCTGGTTTTGTAATGGTGCCATCAGCAAACCCATTCAATTTACGGGGAATGACTACAATCTTGAATACCGTTGGAGCTTATCTCCCCCTATACCTGGTTTACCTGATCAGGGGATAGGAGGTATTCCTTCTGGATTGCTGTCACAAACCAACAATTCCCCTTTGGTTTCCCAGGTAAAGGTTTCTGCTCAGGTAAAACCGACGATATGGCGGATGGATTATGGGAATGTCTGGCGCTTGAATTCTTTCAATATACTCGAAAATAGCGATGTTCTAGCCTTACATCCACAAAGTACAGCTTTGTATGCCTTAGCCAATGATGTTCCAAAAATCAAGGTGTTGTCTCATCCCCTTGCTCCTTGGTTGGAGATTCCCAATCAAGACATTTCCCTTCCTATACCCGCCGATACCTTACTCATTGATCAAGAAGGGAGCGCCCTATACGCCATTAACTATACGCAAGGCAAAATTTATAAAATCAATACCCTCACCCAAAAACTAGAAATACAGACGGACGCATCTGGGGCTATTCGTCAGGCAACATTAAGTCCAGATGGGCAAAAAATCTATACTGCTTCTCTTGAGCACAACACGTTGAAAGTATTCCAGACCCAAACTTTGAACAATACCGAAAACGTAAACATGCCTGGCCGCATTCAATTCATGCTGCCTTTCCCTGATGGCACTGGTTTATCCCTACGCTTTGTGGATTCTCTTAACGTTGGTTTATGGGATTTTGCCAGCAAAAAAATAGTTGCCCGTTTTGCGGTAAGTCCTGGGTTCAAGTTTTTTGCTCATGCCAAAGCTTTGAACAAGCTGTACATCTATGATGGTGCTCTGTTCAAGGTTATTTCGGTTGATTTAAATAAACGAACACTGAATAAAATCTTTGACCCTATCGGAGTAACGCTACAAAATGGCGGCAACTACGAATTTTTCCCCAACAAGCAGGGCGACTTACTTTATTTCAATACTTACCCACTGTCTTATCTGGATACTTATCGAGACACTTTTCTTCAAGTTGATGAATTCCAAGGCCCTGCAGCACGAAAATTACTTTTATTGGATTATAATGATTGTCCAAATGAAGGCCAGACTTTCAAAATCACTTTAGGCAACAATCCCCTACCCCCCCAAATAGAACTCCCCCTCACCCAAACCCTTTGCCCAGGCGTAATGAGCAAAAGTATTCCGCTCAACGATTTGTATCCAGGGCTTAATTTCCGTTGGGCCAAGGTCGACTCGCTTCGCGACATCAATACGGAAGCTCCTAACTCAGGGTATGCTACTATTCCTTCTTTTAAAGCGCCCATTTCGGATCACAATTTTCTGTACCAATCGGAGTTCAAACTATATCCGAGTTTCAAGATAAACGATAGCGTGTGTACAATGCCAAGTTTAAAGCTGCATTATAACTTTATTGGTTCCTTTCGGGCCTATGGCATCCCTGATGTTCCTAATCAATTGCTCACTGTAGGTGCTAAAACCCAGGCCGTCAACCTGGGCTTTTATGCCAATGAAATTACCCGTTTGAAATGGCAAAATGACAACCCTGGTATTGGTTTGCCTGCTAGTGGCGTCAACGATATTCCTTCAGTAGTAGCGCAAAATCCTAGCAACAGTCAAGCCCAAGTGGCCAATTTCAAAATCAGCAGGGAGATCATTCTCAACACTGATAACATTTGTAAAGACACGTCGAAAAGTTTTCAGATCCGGGTACTGCCTTTCGTTGTACCCAGTGTAGACTCGATTCCCAATATTACCATCTGCTATGGCGATTCTATACCCCGCATTCAGTTCAAAGGGCCCGTAACACAAGCCAAGTATCGCTGGCGCGTAGTAGAGAACCCTGGCTACAATGTAGCGCAAAACGGGGAAAACGCCCTGCCTGCTTTTCGAGCCTACCGCGGTTCGGGTTGGGGTGATCGGAATGAATTGATCAAAGTTGCAATAACCCCTGTAGCCAGTGTAGGGCAGGATTCCAGCGTGGGCAAAGAACGCCAGTTTAGTATTCTGATTCGCATCAAAGCAATACCACAGCCTCAAACCGACCAGGTCTTTTGCCACAATGAGCATGCCAATCTCAATCCCTACCCTCCGTTTTACTCTTTTGCCCAATTTTCAAAGCCGTCTTTGTTGATCCCTATTAATCCTGATGTTGCCCCGCTGAACTACATCACCAACAACGAGGGACTACAACCCGATAGTGGAGTCTTCAAGTTATGGGTAAAATATCCAGACCAGGTTTGTGCAGTGGATACCCATCGGTTTGAAGTCAAAGTATTCCCTCGTCCCATTTTACCGATTGTAGCGCAATTCAATACTTTATGTTCAGGAGCGATTTTTCCGGGCGTAAACTTCAGCAGCAATATTCGAGGATTTGATTTGCGTTGGACCAATTCCAACCCCAATATTGGTTTACCTGCCAGTGGGCAAGGTTCAATTCCCAGTTTTCAAACTCAGGCTAATGCTTCCAGGGATGAAAATGCAATAATCAAACTTTCCGTCTTTGCACAAGGGAGTAATCAGGAACTTTGCGATGATCTATTCTCTGAGTTTAATGTGCGAGTAGTTGCTAGACCAAAGCTCAGTCCTCTTGCGGATTTAACGCTCAATACTTGTGAACCGAGCCTAAATATTGGGTTTTCCAGTAATGTGCGCTTTACGGGCTATCGCTGGACCAATAACCGACCCGATTTGGGATTGCTTTCAAGTGGATTGACCTATTTACCTCCCTTTACTCCCATTAATAAATCTGGTCGGCCTGATACCATGACCATCGTGGTAACTCCTTTTTCTTTCAACCAATGTGAAGGTAAACCAGAGTCTTTTCGCATCATTGTTTTACCCTATCCCGAGCTCAATAAAGTCCCTGATCAGGAATTCTGTTGGGAACAAGGTACCAACCCTATCAATTTTGGAAAAGTTCCTGAAGGTGCTTTTGTAAACTGGCAAATGAATCAGGACATCGGTTTGCCATTACAGGGTATTGGAAACATTCCAGCATTCCGACCCAGTCTCAATGTCCTCGGTAAAAGTGCTACCATCAAGTTTCGCCTAAGTTTTGAGGAACAATTGAGTTATGCTTATCGCTCAACCACAGGTTCTGCCTGGATAACTTGGCTGGATTCACAAAAACAAAACATCAGCAATAGTTTAAATCTAGCCATTAATCCTATTGTGAATGCCAACCTGCTAATGCACCCATCTGGCCGTCGCCTTTATGCAGCGGCGCCAGACAATACTGTGCTGAATGTTTTTGATCCGCTGAGGCATACGTTACTTGCAGATATCGATCTCAATCCCACGTTCAGCACCTGCTATTTCCTAGATCATGCCGTAATGAGTAAAGATGGAAACTTCATTTTTATCAGCAAAAAGGAATGTTCGACCATTTCAATCATCGATACCCGCAGCAATAGCATTACTGGTACCATTAGTACAGGGATGATTGTGGGAGCTCTTGCATTAAGTGCGGATGGGAATAAACTCTATGCCTTGAGTGAATTGGGCTTCGAATTGGCAATATACGACGTGCATAGCTGGCAAATCTTGCGAAGAATGGGGATTAACCTTGACAATGGGATCAGTGATTGCCATATTGACCCCCGCAGTGATCAGTTGCTGGTTCTGAATAAAGGACAAAAAAAACTTTACCGCCTGGACCCCAGTACAGGAACTGTCAGCGCACGCCTCAATTTGAGTGGAGAACCTTCCGAAATCAAGATTCCCTCCATTGGCAACTTGGCTTATCTCTCACTCCAACCAGGAGGCATCTATAGTTTTGACCACAAAGCCAGTAATCTGGTCTTGAGCCCATTGCCTGGAACCAGCCCCGCCAGTGCATTTGGCCTCAGTACGAATGAAGAGAGCCTATATGTTACTCAACCTAGCCGCAATACTATTCTCAAAATTCGCACCCGCGATGCGAGCATTCAAGACTCCATCGTCCTTTCACTAGGAACACCACTGGGTGTGGCAGTCGTTCCTCCGCAGCAGTGTAACGTGGGATTTGATAGTTTTCGCTTGAGTTTTAAAGATTGCTTACAAGAGCCAGTGCTAAAGTTAAACAATCCTGATCGCAACCGCATTGGAGTTAAACTGCCAGGAATGCCTCAAGATACGCGCTTGTGGGAAAGCATCGAGAATCAATCGACTCGACAAGGTACTCAGTTCATTGTAGGCTCCATTAGTCCCAACCCTTTTCAAGACTTCACCAGTATGCCGATTTACGCCCCTTATGCTGAAGCGCTGAAGCTAACACTTTATGATGCGATGGGGCGACAGGTAAAAGTGTTGGAGCCAAGTGTAGAGAAGGGTTGGTCTGAAATACAAATCTCAAAATCAGATGTACACCAAGCTGGAATGTATACACTGGTTTTGAAAACGAGTACAGGTTTTTTCAGTAGGAAGATTGTGTTCCTGGGGAAATGATTGGTACCAAATATATCCTTTATCTTTACCCCATGAATCCACTCCCACAACTCGAATCCTACACCATCCGCACCTTCGAAATCGACTGCCACAAGCAGCTCACCATCCCCGCATTGGTGCGCCTGATGCAAGAAACCGCCATGCAACAGGTGCTTGACCTGAAAATTTCAGTTTGGGACCTGGAGGAATCCAAACTGGCCTGGGTGCTCATCCGCAAACGCATCGAAGTACAGCGCCTGCCACTGCTGGGCGAAAAAATCTCCATCCACTCCTACCCTACTGGTGCCGACCGGGTGTTTACCTACCGCGATTTCCGGGTGTATGACGAAGCGGGGCTGGAAATTGCCTCGGCTTGTACCACCTGGTTGTTGATGAATACTGAAACCCGGCAGATGAGTCGGATTCCGGCGGAGCTGTTGGCGCGTTTTTCGGGGTATTTTCCGCCCAAGGAAACCTGTTTGCCACATCCGTTGGATCAGTTGCCCGCAATGATTAAACCTTTGGCTGATCGAACCTACCGGGTTGGCTATTACGATCTGGATTTTATCAATCACCTGAATAATGTCAATTTTGTCAAATGGATGCTGGAAGCGCTACCTGATGAAACCGTCGGTCTTCAAAAATTTTATAGAATGGATATCCTTTTTATGGCCGAAGGGAATTTACACGACGAGATCAATACCGAATTCGAACAATTGGATGAATTCACTTATTTCCATCGCCTTGTTCGCTTTGAAGATAAAAAGGTCTTGGCTACAGGGCGCTCGATTTGGGGCTAAAATCAACTGCGTAACTCTATCTCAAACAACTGGGTAGCCCAATCATTAGAGGCCAGGCTGCGGGGTACCAAATCTCGCCCGCTTTGTTTTCCACCCAATTCGCTTTGCTCATATTGAAATTCTTCAAAAGCTTCAGTGCTGTACAACACCAAAAAACGTACTATTGAGTTGTCTTTCTCAAACAAGCCCAATTCCCGACTGGTCTCATCCAGTTTGATCCATTCACTGCGGGGAGGTAAAATGCGCCGCATGTAATGGACTTCTATGCCATAGTTGGCACTCAGGTACAGGAGGGCGACGTGTAGGGGCTGATTAGATGTATTTCTGGCGCGCAAATGGTACCACAAGGTGTCTGTTTCACCTTGGGGAGTTTTGCCCAACATAAAACTGAGTCGAGGTACTTTGAATGGGATTAGAGCTGAATTGTCCTTGGGCTCTTGACAAAACTCTACTTCTACCTTGGAAACGATACTTGAATTGGGGTTGGCAAGTTCCCGAAGTTGTTCCCAACGGATGATTTGGTTAAGGTTTTTGTTGAGGTTCCTCAGGTCAGAATCCGGCCCATACAAGTGCTGGGCATTGGCACGTAAGCCGATATTGCCCATCCCTTGTTCAAAACTGAGTTCGTACTTGGGAACGACAGCTGGGGTAGCCTCAACCCAGTACTTGGGGATAGCGTCAATTGCCCTAAAGTTTTGGATCGCCTGTATCCCTTTGTCATCACCACTAATGGCAATGGGCATGGTGGTGGCAAAATCTACCGAGGCCCAGAAAAAATTGCGTTCGGGCAAGTCAAGGTCTAAAAGGCTATAGGTGGCAAATACCTGTTTTACACCCACCTCTTGATCAGCTTTGTCGGTAGGTCTGGCGGAATTGAATAAACCTACCCGTACCAATTTCAGCTTTTCGGGATCTGTCGGAATGCCATGAATTGCCCCACAATTGACTTGCCAGGAACCATTTTTATAGGTAGCCAGATTTCGCACATGATTGGGGCGCACTGTATCACTCAATAAAACTTGCCGCCGCGATGCTTGGACCGTTTCTAAAACCGGATTTTGTTTATCATTCAGTGCTTTTACCAAAAAATGCACCCGCTGCAACAACTCCTCACAGGTATAGTCCATCCCGGCATTTTCCCACACTTCCAATAAGTATTTGGTGAAGAGCCCCCGATGGTCTTTGGTTTCACGGGCCAGTTCTTCTTCCTTGCAGGCAGCCATCAACACATAAGGGCGCAAGGGAACGGCAACTTTTTCTCCTTTTTGTTTTTGCTGCAAAAAAATGTTCTCTCCCCCGGCCAGCATATAGGAATCCAATGAACGAGGGCTGGTTTGTCCAGGTTGAAAGCGGGTGGCACCCAACTCGACACTTTGTTGGTTCTTTCGAAAACTGGAAGCGGCATGGCAACTGTCAATGATCAACGTGACTTGAGCATGTACGGGGATTTCAGCCAACAAGGCCCCCCGTTCTTTGTCCGCCAAATCCTGTTTCCCTCTAACCCGACTGTCATAGCACACCATCGTTTCATCTTGCTTGCTAGGGTTGTTGTACGCAAATTCGGGTGCCGTAGGCCCGTAAGAGCCATGACCACTGAAGTAAAACAGTACTTGATCACCTACTTTGATTTGCGGCCCGGTCAGGTGTTCCCGAAAAGCCTTGATCACGCCTTCGCGAGTGGCTTGTTCATTAAGCACCGTGCGAATGTTCGGCTGGAGATTGGTGTAGTGTTTTTCCAAAAAGGCTTTTACCGCATTTACGTCGTTGACACAACCGGAGAGGTTGCGTACGCCAGAGCCGGGGGCGTATTCGTTGATGCCGATGAGGAGGGCGTGAAGCATAGTCCTTGTTTTATTGTTTTGAAAAAACACTTCTAAGTAGCCAACCTGCGTCGTAAAAGCCTAGGTACAATTCATCCCAATTATCCTGATCGAGGTCTGCAGCATAAATTTTACCAAATCTAAAGGCGTCCCTATACATGGGAAAGGGTTTTTCTTGTGCGAAATAAAATTCTTTGTCATTTCCGCTATTCAGCGCAAACTCCAATTTGCCCAAGTAAGACATGAAGGCAATATCCCAATCTTGATCTTTATCAATATCAACAGTCCTAAGTGCTTCTAGGCGCGCTTTGACCTCAAATAAGTTAACCCTT
>JAIYAV010000022.1 GCA_027488855.1 Saprospiraceae bacterium | reverse complement strand
CACTGAGGTCAAAAATGCCACTGTGCCCGAAACCTTACAAATGATGGCTGCGAAGTACTTGGAAACCATGGAGGAACGGTTGCTGAAGAAAAAAATTCCTCATTTTGATGGGGTACGGTTTGTGGAGGATGTGAAGAAGTTGTTTGAAGAGGAGGGGTGGCTGAAGGTGGGGGAGCTGGTTTGAGGCACTAGTTTTTAAAGCTCAACACGGACTTCCTGTAAACTGTCTCGCTTAGTTTTTCTACAAAAAAATACGTTTGCTCACTTTCATTGAATTGAGTAATTGACCCTAAATCTATTTCATAGCTAAAGACTTCGCCCATAAACATCATTTTTGCTCCACTCATTCTGATGCCAAAATGAACCAGTGTATATGCGAAATTTGTAACAGTCGTAAAGTGACGATCAAAATTATCAGCATTAGTTGAAATGAACTGATGAATATCCAACGTTTGACCAACCCATAATGTGCTGTTTTCTGCAAAAAACTGTAACCTTTTTCTTAGTTCTTCGCTTTGCATGTTTACATCGTCTTCTATCATGTATTGTTATATACTTTGGTTTTGGCGGTAATCAATTTAAAATTACCGGAAAATCTTGTCAATTCCGAAAAAACTTAAACTTCACAGTAAAACTGTTTGGATTCTGCTCCAACGTTGTATGTCTCTTGATTTTTACCTCAACTTCCCTTTTTTTGCAGAAAAAGTTCAAAATAAGCCATGTTGATTGAATTTTCAATCACCAACTATCGGTCAATCGGGGAAACGTAGACCACACTATTGGACAATTTCCCCACAACAATTCCCCAAACTTCCCGTACCTTCCCCCCAGATCACAAGCACCACACCATGAAGCGATTGGCCCTCCTCCTCCTTGCCATTGCCCTGGCTTTGCCCCACTACGGCCTGGCCCAACGCATCCTCAACGGCAGCTTTGAAGGCGCAGGCAACACCTGTGGGTACAACCTCAGCAATTCAGCATTTACCTCCCAGATGCCCAATGTGGTGGGGTTTGGCGAAAAAAACGAACTGGACATTCTCAATGCAAGTTGCAACTATGGGCCAGCTTACCGAGGCAATACCTTCGTGGCCCTCACCGCGATTGCCGGGATTACCGATGCCATAGGCTTACAATTATCGGAGCCCCTGGAACCCGGGCAAACCTATACCTTGCAATTCCACTATAAGCTTGGTCGGGTCGTCAATGGCCCGGCGCGTTTGTCCATTGGGGTAGCCAGTAGCCCCAATTCACATGGCGAGTTGTTGCACACCGTGTTTGAGCTCAGCAACGATTGGACCCGCAAGCAATTCCAATTCAAGCCACCCATCCGGGCTGCGTACCTCACGGTGATTGTTGAGTGTGCCGGGGAAGCTTGGGTTTTTGTGGATGATTTTTCGCTAGTTTGCCCGACTTTGAAGCTAGGAAATGACACAACTTATTGTGAAATTAAAAACCTGCCCTTGAGGGTACCACAACTGTTTGACAGTTACGAATGGAGCACTGGCACAACTACGGCCGACATTGTGGTACAAGACCCGGGGCTGTATTGGGTCGAAACCAAATTGGGTGGCTGCACCCTCCGCGACAGCATTGAATTATTGGAAGAACCCGCACTTTGCAACTGTAAACTGTATTTCCCCAACATCTTTTCACCCAATCAGGATCAACACAATGATAGCTGGGCACCACTTTCGCCCTGCGAAATGGCCGATTATGAACTCTTGATTTTTGACCGTTGGGGTGGCATGGTTTTTCGCAGTCAACAAATCAGTGAGTCCTGGGATGGACAACAGCGTGGGCAACTTTCACCCAATGGCCTCTACGCCTACCGCATTCGCTACCGTTTCCAAAGTTTGGATGATGATACGATTTATCAATCCGAAGGTTTGATTCAGTTGCTGCGCTAAAGGGAGATCACAACTCCTTGCGCAAACTGGCTTTGGGCACATTCAATTGCTCCCTGTACTTGGCTACCGTACGCCGGGCAATGTTGTAGCCCTTTTCTTGCAGCAATAGGGTGAGTTTATCGTCCGAAAGTGGCTTGCGTTTGTCTTCGGCACTGATGATTTCGGTGAGGATTTTTTTGACTTCCAGGGTAGAAACCTCTTCTCCTTCGCTGTTTTGTAAGGATTCCGAGAAGAATTCTTTCAGGCGGCGGGTACCGTATTCGGTTTGTACGTATTTGCTGTTGGCCACCCGTGAGATGGTCGACACATCGAGGCCCGTACGATCGGCAATGTCTTGCAAAATCATCGGGCGAATCTTTTTTTCATCCCCACTCAAAAAGTACTCCGTTTGGTAGTCCATGATGGCATACATCGATTTGTACATCGTTTCATGGCGTTGCCGGATGGCGTCGATGAACCAGCGGGCTGATTCTATTTTTTGGCGGATGAATTGCAGGGTTTCTTTTTGGCTGCGCGTCAGTTTATTGACCTTGCGCTGGTCATTGTAATTGCGCAACATATCGCGGAAAGAATCGCTGATGCGCAGATCGGGCGCGTTGCGAGTATTGAGAGTCAATTCCAATTCACCATCGCGGTTGAGTACAATAAAATCGGGGATGATGTACTGCGCCGAACGTTCCATCGACCCAGCAATGTAGCCACTGGCGGGTTTGGGATTGAGCTTCAGGATTTCGTGGATGGCGGCCCGCAACTGTTTTTCAGTCAAGTTAAACTGGCGTTGCAGCTTTTCAAAGTGCTTTTTTGAAAAAGCTTCAAATTGCCGATTGATGATTTTGCAAGCTACTTTCAGCGCCTGCAATTCGTCGTCGTCCAGGTCTTCCCCTTGTTCTATTCTGATCAACAATTGGATGTACAGGCATTCCTGCAAGTCGCGGGCACCAATGCCCGGAGGGTCCAGACGTTGAATTTTTTTGAGGATATCGATTACTTCTTTTTCCTCAATCATCAGGTTTTGAGAAAAAAGCAGGTCATCGGCAATGGCGTAAGGTTCGCGGCGCAAGTAGCCGTCTTCGTCAATGCTGCCGATGATTTGAGTGGCAATGGTTAAATCCCGTTCGGAGGTAAGGTTGAGCAAGCTGATTTGCTGTTCGAGGTATTCGTGGAAACTGTTCTCGATGGCTACCGGAACCGTTTTTTCTTCTTCATCGGCCTGGTAACTTTCGCCCCGCTCTTTGTAGGAAGCGGGATCGTCTTCCATGTAACCGTTGAGGTAATCATCGAGGTCGAAGTTGTCGTCGCTGTACTGGGTCTCTTCGGAATCGGCTTCATTGCTAGCTGCGGCTTCTTCTCCAGCGGCATCGGCACCTGCTTCGTAGTCTACTTGCTCGTCGGCAAACTCTTCGTCGGTTTCTTCCAGCGCCGGATTTGTTTCCATTTCCTCCTTGATGCGTTGTTCGAGCAGCACAGTGGGAATTTGCAGCAATTTCATCAACTGAATTTGCTGTGGAGATAACTTTTGGAGTAAGATCTGGCGTTGTCCTAAACTTGTTTTCACGGTACAGTACTGGCTAAATGTGGTATCAACTATTCCTAAATACGCAAAAACCCGAGGATGGTTGCATCATTAATCAAAAATCGTTCCAATTTCTCAAATTTAGGGGGTATTGTAACAAGAATCAAGAGGAAGTGTTGAAAAAAAATACTATAAGTAGTGGGGCAAAAATAAGTGCTCATTTTTCCTGAGCCAAAGTATTAGATAAGACACTTAAAATGAAACGTTTACTTATCTAATCCTCTGGCAAAATGATCACTTATTTTTTTATCGCCCCTAAAGACTCTTAAAGGCTAATAAAATTCATCCCAAAATCCCCCGCTTTCACAACTCCATAACACCTCCTCTCTCAAAATCGCCGTACGTTGTGGGTAAAATCATCCACACCATGAAAACCACTATTTTATCCATTGTTCTGTTGCTCTTTAGCGCAACAGTTTTTTCCCAAACCACTTATTCTCCCGAAACCCTTGCAAAGATCAAGGAAGTGGAGAACAACATCACCGGCAACCTGGTCGTCAACGATGCGCGTCCCAACACCATCCTCGAACGGATGGCCAAAAACAAGGTCAAAGGTTTGAGCATTGCGGTCATCCAGGATTACAAAATAGCTTGGGCAAAAGGCTACGGCTGGGCCGATGAAGCCGAAAAACGACCAATGACCACCGAAACCCTGTTTGAACCAGGCTCCATCAGCAAAACCTTGAACGCCTTGGGCATTTTAAAACTGGCTCAGGAGAAAAAACTCGACCTCTATGCCGACATCAACACCTACTTAAAATCCTGGAAATTCCCTTACGATTCCTTGTCAAAAGGTAAAAAAATCACCCTGGCCAATTTGCTGAGCCACACCGGGGGCTTATCCACGCATGGTTTCCCGGGGCACAACATCAATGGGGATGTACCTACTGTAATAGAGGTTCTGGATGGCAAATCTCCGGCAGTCACCCCGGCGGTGCGCAGTTTATTTGAACCCGATTTGAAGTACCAATATTCCGGTGGTGGCACCACCATCGCTCAAATGATCCTCAGCGACCTGACCCAGCAGGACTACGCTACCTGGATGTACGAAAACGTGCTGAAACCCATCGGCATGGTCAATAGCACCTACGCGCAGCCACCGGCAAAAAACAAGCGCCAATTGTGTGCCACAGCCTACCTCAGCGATGGCTCTCCGCTTTTAGGCAAATTCCACGTTTACCCTGAGCAGGCTGCGGCGGGTTTGTGGATGACGCCTAGTGATCTTTGCCAGTACATCATCGACATGCAGTTGGCCCAGCAGGGCAAAGCCTCCAAAGTATTGAGCCCTGAAATGGTGAAACTGCATTTAACGCCTTATCACAACGAATCTGCGGCCATGGGTACGTTTATTGAAGACCACGATGGCACCAAATATTTTCAACATGGCGCAGGCAATGATGGTTTTCGCGGGCAATTTTATGGCAGCCTGGAAGGGGGCTATGGCGTAGCTGTTTTTGTGAACAGCGACAATGGAGACATCATGTACGAGGTGATCAATAGTGTCGCTAAAGCTTACAACTGGAAGAATTTTTACCGCGAACCACAAAAGCGAAAAACCGAAAAAAGCATTGAGGTATCCGAGCAGGTGATAAAAAACTACGAGGGCATTTATGTATACGACGATGCATGGGCCGCTATAGGCAAAAGAGACAATGCATACCATTTTTACGCAAATCGCATGCCCGTAAAAATGCATTTCACCAGCCCCACTCGTTTTTACAATGAAGAATTCTCGGCGGTGAAAGAAATGTTGAAAGACGATAAAGGAAACATTCTGGGCTATACCCGCACGGTGGATGGCAAAGTATTTCCCAACGCCACCAAAATTGGCAGTTTGGACACCCTCAAGTTGAAGAACGAACTGTTTGGAGAAATTGGCTGGTATTTTTTCGAGAATAAAAACTACCCGCAAGCACTTGCTTATTTCAAGCGGGGCGCACAGGTTTACCCCGAAGACCTCAATATGCTGATGAATTCGGCGCACATGTATTTGCTAACGCAGGACTACCCCAATGCCCTGGCCATTCACAAAGCACACCTGAAGGACATGGTTAGGCCGGGGTATAGCTGGGTGAATTTGTTGCAGGAAGACTTTGCTTACCTCAAAGAGCACCGCCAGGATGTGAAGCTGTTTGAAAAACTTTTTGCTGAGTTGAAGATCAAAAAGCCGAAGGGGTATTAGCCCCAAACTGCCCGAGCCGCTATTTGCAGAAATGCCTAACTTTGTGAATCTAACCTGATCCCTGATGCTACCAAAGCGACATTTTTTTATCACAAAGAGAAAAAAGAGAACACAAAGGACACAGAGCGAAGCGTCGTCAACGTCTAACTTTGTGTCCTCTGTGTCCTTGTTTTATTCCTTTGTGATAAAAAAATGTCGCTTTGGGAAGTTTAAAAATTCGGGATACTTCAACCCAAATTGATGAAAGCGGCCACCGTAAAAGACTTAAAAAAGGAACTACAACAGCGACCAGCTTCCGAGTTGGTCGCTTTGTGTTTGCGCCTGAGCAAGTTCAAAAAAGAGAACAAGGAGCTGCTCAGCTACCTGCTTTTTGAAGCCGATGATGAAGACACTTTCATCCGCCAGACAGAAGCAGAGATGCTGGAGCAGTTTTCAGCCATCAACACCAAATCTCAGCTTTTCATCAAAAAAGGCGTAAGCAAAATCCTGCGCAGCGTAAAAATGACGATCCGTTATTCCGGCAGGAAGGAAACGGAAGTAGAGCTCTTGCTGTTCTTCTGCGCCCAAATGAAAGAACTACGCCCACCCATCAAGCGGATTACCGTACTCCAAAACCTTTACGAACGGCAATTGGACCGCATCCGCAAGGTGATTCCGCTCTTGCACGAGGATTTGCAGCACGATTATACCGTGGAGTTGGAGCAGCTTTGATGGCTGATAAAATCAGTGAATCATGTAATTCATTTCAGGAATTGTGTAAGGTCTTAGCTATTGGTTGGATGCATCTTTGTATCAAGTGAAAATGCATTTCCGCATCCACCACCGTAAACCTAATACAACCATGAAAACAGCAATAGGAATAAGCGATACCAACCGGCAAGCAGTCGCCAATGAGTTGGCAAAAATTTTGGCAGATGAAACCGTGCTTTACATCAAAACCAAAAATGCCCACTGGAATGTTGAAGGGCCAGACTTTTATGACAAGCACAAATTTTTTGAAAGTCAGTTTGGGCAATTGGACGATTTGATTGATGGTATTGCCGAGCGCATTCGTTCAATTGGGCATTACGCACCCGCCACCTTAAAATCATATTTAGGTTTAACCCACCTAACAGAACAGACCAGGGAACCCAACGATAGTCAGGGGTTTATCAAAGAATTGTTGACAGATCACGAAAGTCTCATCATGATTTTGCGTGAGCACATCAAAAGCTTTGCCAACGAATTTCACGATTTGGGCTCTAGCGATTTTATAACCGGACTCATGGAAAATCATGAAAAAATGGCCTGGTTTTTACGCTCCCACTTAAAAGATTGAACACGCGCTAAATAAAAAGACAAAAATCGCCTGGTCATCCCCTGCGGTGTATAAATTTACATCGACTGCTCAAAGACGAGCCATCACACAATGATCAGCCCAATGCCTAAAAACAATCACCACATCGCAGGCTTAAGCAGCAGCCAGGTACTGGAAGCAAGAGAAAAATTTGGGACCAACCAACTGAACTACAAAAAAGAAAATGGCTTTTGGGATGCCCTGAAAAGTTTGATCAAGGAGCCCATGCTCATTTTGTTGTTGGTGGCAGCTTCCATTTATTTCATCAGTGGTGATGTGGGTGATGGCTTGTTTATGGCCTTTGCCATTGTGCTGGTCGCTGCGATTTCCTTGTACCAGGATTCCCGGAGCCGGAACGCTCTGGAGAAACTAAAAAGCTTCACCCAGGCCAAATGCAAGGTCATTCGAAATGGCAATACCGAAGAGATCAACAGCGAAGATTTGGTGCTGGGTGATAGCCTGATCGTGGAAGAAGGAACCTCCATTGCCGCCGACGGCACCATCGTCCATTCCAACGATTTTTCGGTCAATGAATCCATCCTCACCGGCGAATCAATGTCGGTAAGCAAAGACAAAGACAGCGAAGACCACTTTGTGTACAAAGGCACCACCGTAGCCAGTGGCCTGGCCATTGTGACCATCACTGCCATTGGCAACGAAACCAAATTGGGCAAAATTGGCAAAAGCCTGGAAAGCATTGAGGAGGAAAAGACCCCATTGGAACTCCAGATCAACAATTTTGTAAAAAAAATGGTGTTGGCTGGGGCCGTGGTTTTTGTAGTGGTCTGGGCAATCAATTATTTTCAATCCCATCAATTGTTGGATAGTTTATTAAAATCGCTCACCCTGGCCATGAGTATTCTGCCCGAAGAAATTCCGGTGGCCTTCACCACCTTTATGGCCCTGGGGGCCTGGCGTTTGATGAAGTTGGGCATTGTGGTCAAACAAATGAAAACCGTGGAAACCCTGGGCAGCGCCACCGTGATTTGTACCGACAAAACGGGCACCATCACCGAAAACAAAATGAGCCTGGCCAAACTCTTCGTGTTGGATTCCCAAAATATAACCGATGCTGAACACATCAGCAATGATGCCGAAAAAGCATTGCTCAGACTCGCCATGTGGGCCAGCGAACCCATCCCTTTTGACCCCATGGAAATTGTACTGCACGATGCGTATGCCAAAACCCACCACAAGGATGAAAGGAAGCATTACAAAATGATTCATGAGTATCCATTGGATGGCAAGCCCCCGATGATGACCCATTTGTTTGAAGACAAAGCTGGCCACCGGATCATTGCCACCAAAGGTGCCCCGGAAGCCTTGATGAATGTATGCGACTTATCCGCCGAGGAAAAAACACAAATTGAAGCGGCCATCGATGGTTTAGCGGTGGATGGTTACCGTTTGTTGGCGGTTGCGGAAGCAGATTTCGCAGGCAATGATTTTCCGGCTACGCAGCAGGAATTCCAGTTCAATTTCAAGGGCATGGTGGCTTTTTACGATCCACCCAAAAAGAACATTAAAGCGGTCCTCAAACACTTTTACAAAGCAGGCATCAAGGTCAAAATTGTTACTGGTGACAATGCGGCTACCACGACTGCCATCGCCAAACAAATTGGGTTTAAGGGCTACGAAAAAAGCATTACGGGGGAGGAGCTGATGCAATTGTCGGAGGAAGCCTTAAAAGCCACGGTGCTCGACACCCAGCTTTTCACCAGAATGTTTCCCGATGCAAAACTCAAAATCATCGAAGCCCTAAAGGCCCAGCAGGAAATCGTAGCCATGACTGGCGATGGGGTAAATGATGGCCCGGCCCTGAAAGCCGCACACATTGGCATCGCGATGGGCAAAAAGGGGACCGAGATCGCCAAACAAGCTGCTTCATTGATTTTGGTGAACGATGATTTTTCCAAAATGGTGGATGCAGTGGCCATGGGCCGGAAGATTTACACCAATTTGAAAAAGGCCATTCAATACATCATTTCCATTCACATCCCGATTATCCTGACTGTGTTTATTCCACTGGTGTTGGGCTGGATTTACCCCAATATTTTTACGCCAGTACACATCATCTTCCTGGAGTTGATCATGGGGCCAACTTGTTCGATCATCTACGAAAACGAACCGATGGAGGCCAATACCATGAAGCAACCCCCTCGACCCTTCACCACTACTTTTTTCAATTGGAAAGAATTAACCACTAGCATCATCCAAGGCTTGTTCATCACCGCAGGAACTTTGTTCGCTTACCAATATGCCGTGTATCAGGGTTTCTCGGAATCTACAACCAGAACGATGGTCTTCACCGTACTGGTCGCCGCCAATGTTTTTCTGACCTTGGTCAATCGTTCTTTTTATTATTCCATACTGACTACCTTGAAGTACAAGAACAACCTGGTACCCCTCATTATCGGTGTCACCATTGCCATCACCGCCTTGTTGTTGTATGTGCCGCCATTTGCCCGCTTCTTTTTGTTTACACCATTGGATAGCTATCAAATCGCTATTTGTATTGGCATTGGATTTATATCGGTGATTTGGTATGAATTGATAAAATGGCGGAAGCGGATGTACGTTATTAAAGTAAACACCGAAAAATGAAACCTTTATTAATTGCTCTATTCCTGCTCTTGAGCATTCCCTCATTTGTACAGGCACAAATTGTACAACTAAAATCCTCGGAAGGTTTTGTACAAACCAATGATTACGTCAAACTTCATTATCAATTTCTGGGAGCCGGGAAAGATACCATTCTGGT
>JAIYAV010000149.1 GCA_027488855.1 Saprospiraceae bacterium | reverse complement strand
CGACCTCAAGGCAATGTACGACGTACTGCTGAATGAGGTGATCCCGACGTATTATGACAACCGCAAAAAATGGGTCGCCATGATGAAGGCGAGTATCCTGAGCACGAAGGATCAGTTTGCGGTGAAACGGATGCTGGAGGAGTACTATGAGTTGTTGTATAAGGCGTAGGGAGTTCACTTTTGATATAATTTTAGCGCATTGTTACATCGTAATGCTGTGGCAATGCGCTTCTTATTTTAAAGCAGCATCAATTTAAATGCAACAATTCTCGGTTTGAAAACCACTCCAAATCTTTTTTCCCCTTACTGCACCTGTCTACCCTTCCATTCATATTGCTTCCGCACATTGGCCCATAGCCCAACAATGGCAATGTACAAGATGTGCAAAACCTGCGCCTGCCAAAACACCCGCAACAAATCTTTACGCTGAAAAAAAGTACTCGCGGTGCTCAAGAGCAAACAATCTGCGCCAATTTTAGCCAACAATAAAATCAAGAGACACCAGCCAAATCCAGGCACAAATGGCGACAACAACGCAGCCACAATGATCGCCCAACACAACCCAAACACGAGCCCCAATACCGCCGTAATCCGCCACTCCTGATACGCCGCATTTTTGGTGCCCCAACGCACGCGCTGTTGGAAAAAAGACCTCCAATCCGGCATTGCCATGGTGTATACCGTGGCCTCCAGCGATTTTAAAAACTTGACTTGCCCAGGATAGCGCTGCTCGATTTTATGCATCAAGAACAGATCGTCGCCTGAAGCCAGTTGATCTATGCCTGCAAAGCCATTGACTGCCTCAAATGCCGCTCGGGTATAAGCCAAATTGGCTCCGTTTCCCATGCGCATTAGGCCAGATTGCAGGCCAGCCCCGGTGAGCAGCATCATCCCCAGAAAATCCAGCGATTGAAAGCGTTCCAGCAGGTTTTTTTCCTGATAAAAATTGACTGGGCCAGCAATCATTTGCACTCCTTCCTGTTCAAAAAATGCCACCATGCTGCGCAACCATTCTGGCCCCATCTCGCAATCGGCGTCGGTACATACAATCAAGTCCCCCTGACTTTGTTGGATGCCCGTATGGATGCCATGTTTTTTAAAAGCAAGTCCTTGGATGGGGTAATCAGCCAGCCTAATCAGGTGGATGCGCGGGTCAGGTAGAGACTGGACGATGGAAGCAGTATTATCTTCGGAATGGTCGTCCACTACGATCACTTCCATCAAATGCGCGGGATAGTTTTGGCGCAAAACAGCTTTTACACAAGCCTCAATGTTGGTAGCCTCATTGCGCGCAGGAATGATGATGGAAACCGCTGTGGAAGGAATAAAGTGGGAGGGAAAATTCCGCTGGGGAATTTTTGACCAATGGTACAAAAAATAAAGGATCAGGAGGAAATAGGCCGTACCTACTACAACAGTGCTGATCAATAGGTACAACATTGGCCTGTTTCCTCCTTGATTTATAAGGTCTGGTGGGCACTAGCGCACCAAATCGTCATCATTAATACGTCTTTCTTCTCTGCGGGCGCGTGGTGGAAAATCAGTTTGTAATTCTTCATACTCCACCAAATCTCCGTCCCGTTTGCGCTCATATTCCGCTTTGGCTTTTTTTACTTGTTTTTTCAACAAGGCTCTGGCCAAAAAGTATCCGCTCAGCACAGGGAAACCAAACACTGAGAGTATCCCGATGATCACGCCTGCGATGGCATCGCGGCGGAACGTATTGCGAATCCACTTGAAATAATCGGTCACTACGGTATAGTCAATGACCAGGGCAGCAATCAGCATGATCGGCGACAAGAAGGCCAAGATACGGAAAACAAACCGGGCCAGCATAAATAGCCCTACCATAAAAACGACGATAACTGCGACACCAATGATGGCACTCCATGGGTTGTCGCTTCTTTTGCTTTGGCTCATGGTTCAAAATTTTCAACCAATTTACAACAAATAGTCATCCACTGTCGCTTTTTTGGACAATCCAAGAAATAAGCTCTACCAATGCTTGGATAAGGAACGAGAACGAAATAACAACCACCATTTCTCTTTGCTCTTTTGACCTTATTCTTCCTATCTTTTTCGTTAAATAGGCCTGCTATTCGCCTCAAAAGATAGTCGACTAAAGTCAAAATAGCTTTGCTAAATGGCGGAATTTATTTCGTTCTCGTTCCTAATCCATGCAGAGCATTAAAAAAGACTCATCTGTTCTGGCAGCAGTCGAAAAGAACGCCGATGATGAGGCGTAAGGCCATGGTGGCGCAGCGCTTCGCGGTGTGCTTTGGTGGGATAGCCTTTATTGGCCGTCCAGCCATATTGTGGGTGATCGTCGGCGAGGTTTGCCATGTAATCGTCCCGATAGGTTTTGGCCAGTACCGACGCAGCCGCGATGGACATATAAATGCCGTCGCCTTTGATGATGCACTGGTGATTGATGTTTTTGTAGGGGGTAAAGCGATTGCCGTCCACTAAAATGAGTTCCGGCTGTAAATCCAGCTTATCTAGCGCCCGATGCATGGCCAAAAAGGAAGCGTTGAGGATGTTGACCTCATCAATTTCGACCGGATCCACTTGTGCTACGGCCCAACTGATGGCGGCAGCCTTGATGATGCAACGCAATTCCGTGCGTTGCTGCTCGGAGAGTTGTTTGGAATCGTTTAGAAGGGGGTGCCGAAAAGACTTGGGCAAAACAACCGCTGCTGCAAACACTGGACCGGCCAGACATCCACGGCCAGCTTCATCACAGCCAGCTTCACACAAATCTGGGTCATAGTAGGGCTCAAGCATTTTTGATTCTTTTGGTTGGTTATAGGAAATTGGGAACTTGTGAGATCTTGCTATTCATAAGGTCTCATCAGTATAGAACTATAAAAATAAAATAAAATTTTCAATGAAATGTAAAATCCTGGTCACGCGCAGTCCCAATTGTACAAAACCCGATCAAATCGCAAGGCTTGTAAATCCTCCGGGCGGATGAAAAAATTGGCAATGCCCATGTCGCCCCACATGGTATTGATGTCATTGTCCGAATCCATTTGAAACAAGAGTTGCATCGGAACTGCCGGATCGCGGGGGTCGCATTGGGTAAAAAAGGCGTAACCTCCGAGTTTATGGCCGCTGGCTTTAGAGCCCAATTCATAAAAGAAATCCATCACTTCCTCCTGCTCCTCGCCAAAATCGGCTAAAAAAGCTTCGGAATACACCTGATCAAACCGGTAATCGGGTGGCCCCAACCATTCTTCCTCTTGGCTGAAATTCAATGCAAAGGAAGAGTGCGGTGGAAGAGGGGTATCCTGATCAAAATGAGGCAAAAAAGCGAAATCACTTTCCAGCAGCGCGCTATCTTCGATGACTTCGGCGTGGTACATCACCCGGAAATTGTCTTGGACTTGCGGGTGGTCAAAATCCAGACCGAACATTCCATCGGCAGCAATAAAGAATTGAAGGATACCTTTGGTTGGGAAGCCCTCCAAAGCGGGAATTTCCGCAAAGTTGAGCTGGGCCAGAAAAAACAACCATTCTCCCGTTTTGCTTTTGGGATAGTCCATGCCTTTGGGCCAATGCGGTTTTCCTCCTATTTTGCTTTGCCACAAATAGATTGGCGCTTGGGCACTGGGTTTGATGCGTATCGTGTGGTTCAGGGTAGTGTCCACTTTTTCCTGAAATTTTTCCAGGATATTGGGCAACTGCAACGGCATAATCCAACTTCATTTTTGTTCGGAGTAAAGATAAAAAGTCGCTCCGAAAAGCGAAGCGGTGCTAAGTAACGGGGCAAAATAAGTGCTCATTTTTCCTGAGCCAAAGGATTAGATAAGGCACTTAAAATGAAACGTTTACTTATCTAATCCTTTGGCAAAATGAGCCCTTATTTTTTTTCGCCCCTAAAAAATTAATCTACAATCCCAATGAACCAAAGAAAAGGTTTTGAGTTAGAGCTTGCTTAATCTTGTGTTTATGACCAAGCAGTTTCGCATTCTTGTTTTGGTGCTCTTTGCAGTATTGTCGCTGCTGAGCGTCCGTGCTGCGTTTAACATTCGCTTTTCTTTCGACTTTGAGCAATTTTTCCCAGTGGGTGATCCCGACCTGGAGGCATTCAAGGCTTTTGTCAAAGATTTTGAAACGGACGATAATTTTTTGCTGATTGCAGTGCATCGTTCCGAAGGCGTTTTTGAGCAACAGTTTTTGGAGAAATTTCACCAGCTCACCCTCGATTGTCGCGATCTGCCGTACGTGCTGCAAGCCCAGTCTTTGACCAAGATTGGCTACCCCATCAAAACGCCCTTTGCCATCACCACTGTCCCGGCCATCCATATTGACCAGCCCGAGTTATACCCTCAAGATCGAGCCCGTGTACTTAAGGACGAACGTTTCGTGCGCAACCTCATCACAGCAGATGGAAAAACCCTCGTCATTTTCCTCAAAACAATTGAATCGATCGAGCTCACACAAGCCAAGGAATTGATGGCGGCAGTGGACAAGGCTGTCCAGAAATACCAGTTTGAGGAATACCACTATCTGGGCCGCCCCTATTTTCAGAAGGAAATGGTACGCTTGCAGCAGCGAGAGATCATCGTGGCAACCCTGGTTTCGGCCATTTTGGTGAGTATCGTGATGTACCTGGTCTTTCGGCGGATTTGGGGTACTGTGGTTGCAGTGGTTTCATTGGCCTTGGGCTTGTTGCTTTTCATTGGCTTTTTGGGCGGCTTTGTGCGCGAGCTCAACACCCTTTCTGCCCTCTATCCAGTGCTGGTGCTGATCATTGGAACCTCCGACATCGTCCACATCATGTCCAAGTACAACGATGAGCTGCACAAAGGAAATGAGCGCAACACCGCTATGTGGAATACCATTCGCGACGTAGGCTTGGCCACCTTTATGACGGCCCTAACCACGGCGATTGGGTTTGCATCGCTGGTCAGCAATCGGGTCATGCCCATTAAGGACTTTGGCATCAATGCAGCAGTGGGGGTGATGATCGCTTACTTTACGGTCATCCTGTTCACTACCGTGATGTTGACTTGGTTTCGCGCCGACCAGATTGCACAACCCCAAAAAGAACATGCCTTTTGGGAACGCCTCTTGCAATGGGTTGTCGATTTTACCGCCAAATATCCCCGCCAAATTGTGCTGGCTATGCTCGGAGTGGTCTTGGTCAGCCTGCTGGGCATTTCACGTATCACCACCAATTACGACATCCTCAGCAACCTGCCGCGCAATAGCAAGATCACCAGCGATTTTTTTTTTTTTTTTAAAAACCTGGCGGGCTTCCGTCCCATGGAGTTTGCTGTGTATGCTCAGGGCGATTACCGTGTGACGGATTTTGAAGTGCTGCGCGAAATGGAAAAAATTGAAAAAAAGCTGCACCAGGCCGATTTCGTAAATGCTATTTTTTCCAGCACTGCGATTTACAAAAGCATCCACCAAATGACCCACAACAACCGCCCCGATGCCTATCGCTTGCCCGAAGACCCTGAAGAATTTGCCAGTTATCAGCGCCTGGCCAAACGCCTGCCCCAACTCAATGCTCAAGTGTTGATCAGCCGCGACGAACGCAAGGCTCGCATCACCTCCCGGGTCAGTGACATTGGCGCCGACAACATCAAGGCATATGGCCAACAGTTGGATACCTGGATGGCCAAAAATATAGACCCCAAAGTCATCAAAGTGCAGCGTACGGGCACCGGACTGGTGATGGATAAAAATGCGGCCTACATTCGGCGCAACTTATTGCTGGGCCTGGGTTCCTCGGTGGGTTTGATCAGCATCATCATCGCATTGGTGCTGCGGAGTTGGCGCATGATGGTGATCTTTTTGGTGCCCAATTTGGTTCCATTGCTCGTGGCAGGTGCCTTGCTGGGGTATTGGGGGGTAGAATTGGATGCGGGTATCTCCATTGTTTTTTCGGTTGTGTTTGGCATCGCTGTCGACGACACGATTCACTTTTTGGCCAAACTCAAACTGGAGCGCAATCGTGGCCGCAGCGTCGAAGAGGCCCTGCGTACGACCTTGTTAGAAACCGGAAAAGCGCTCATTCTCACCACGGTTTTTCTCTTTTTTGGCTTTTTGGTGCTCTTATTTTCTCAACACCCTACTAGTGTGATCATCGGGGTACTGACAAGCATCACTTTATTCGCTGGAATGCTGACAGAGCTGATGCTCGCGCCAGTATTGGTGCGCTGGCTTTTGAAAGATTTTTGATGCTTATCCTTGAAAATGAGCTCAAATTTTGCATCCTTTTTTTGTCATTTACGTATGAAGGGAAGTGTAGGTGCGTACAACTTTGAAAAAGTTTGCTATCTTTACATTACAACCATCACCAAAAATCATGGGAAATGGGGGTTCTTGCTCGGTATTTTTATCAAATAATTAGCTTGCAAAAAACGCCCAAACTCATTAATAATTTAACAAATGGAATCGTCGTGTCAAAAATTTTTGCTGGCGATGCTGACACTTTTAATGTGTTTTAGCCTCGAAACCCAAGCAAAAACATTAACTAACGAGACCGAACTGGACGAAGCGGAAATTACCCGCAGACTCCACGCGATGGAAAACAGGGTAGTGAAACCGCGATACGATCCGGTTGTAATGAGCTACCTTCGAACTTATCTCGTTAAAGGCCGTGAAGGCACGGAGCAAATGCTCGGACGTCGGTTTATTTACTTCCCCCTGTTTGAAGACGTCCTCTTTCAGAATGACCTCCCTGAAGAACTAAAAGCACTATCCATTGTAGAGTCTGCTTTGCACAACCGGGCTGTTTCCCGGGTGGGCGCAATGGGGCTATGGCAATTTATGCCACCCACCGGGCGTAGCCTGGGCCTACAAGTAGATGCCAACATCGATGAGCGCCGGGATACCCGCCGCTCTACGGAGGCTGCTGCGGTTTACCTCAAAAAATTATACAAGGAGTTTTCGGATTGGGAATTGGCCATCGCTGCCTACAACTCTGGTAGTGGCCGGGTGATTCGTGCACTCAAGCGGGGTCGTGGTACCAACTATTGGGCCATTCGGGGTGATTTGCCAAAAGAAACGGCCAATTATGTGCCAGCTTTTATTGCAGCCAGTTATTTGTTGGAGCATTTCGACAAACATGGGCTGATACCAAAGTTCCCAGCTGAAGAACTGCTGCTGACCACCTCCATTCTGGTACATCAGGATTTGAGTTTTGAACAAGTCGCAAAACTAACCGGGGTGAGCATTGAAACCATCGATTTCCTCAATCCGGCCTTCAACCGCAAATCCATCCCGGCCAGCGCCCGTGGATACTACCTGACCATGCCTTCCAAGGTGATGGAAAAAGTGCGGGTTTATTTGGAAACCAACCGCCCGGACGGTGCCGTCAAACCAGAGCTGATCACCAGCATGAATGCACCCAAAGTACGCGACGTATCGGCAGCAAGCGCCCTGGTCGAAGAAAGTCACGAAGTAAGCTCTGGCGAAACCCTGGAAGCATTGGCCAAAATGTATGGCGCTACGGTAGATAAAATCAAAGAGTGGAACAAACTCGATTCTACCGCCATCGCTCCCGGCCAGTTCCTCAAAATATTCCGCGCCAAAAACTGGAAATTGCGCGTAGAGCGGATGGAAACCTTCAGCCTGATTCCAATGTTACAATTGGGTTTGCTCGAACAAGAAGCTAAAAATGTTGCGCCTTCGGCCAAAGATTTGGCACCTGAACAAGAAACGTTTCAGTACTACGTAACGACCCGGCCGGAAAGTATTTTCGAAATTGCCGATCGTTTCCCTGGGGCCAAGCTCCAGGATATCCTCAAAATAAATGAGCTCAGTTCCAATCGCATTATTCGAGCGGGGACTCGACTAAAAATCCGTAAACTTTAACTATTTTTGATTCAATAAAAGTGACTTACTCAAAAGGCAGCCGTCTTTTGAGTAAGTCACTTTTATTTTATTTACTACAAAAATCAACATCATGGCCAATCAATTTGCCGACATCCTTGATCAACACCTGAGCGATGACAATTTCATCGACAATTTGAGCCAACAAATCGGCGGCGCTGAAAGAGAACAAACCCGTGCAGCAGCCAACGGTATTGTTGCAGCGATGTCTTCTGCAATGTCCAAAACCGCAGCAACTGAGCAAGGGGCAAGTGGCCTGATGGGCATGCTGGATGCAGATGGAGACGGCAGCATCATCGATGATGTGATGAACATGGTATCAGGCGGCGGTGGCCAAGCGGGCGGTCAAGCTGGTTTGATGCAAAATGGTGCAGGCATTGTGAATTCACTTTTGGGCGGCAAACAAGGCGGCATCATCAACATGATCAGCCAAATGAGTGGTTTGAGCGGAGACAAAACGGGCAATTTGATGTCCATGTTGGCTCCCATCATCTTAAGTGCGCTCAGCAAAACGGGCAAACAAGGCGGCGGCGGTTTCGACATCGGCGGCATCCTCAATATGCTGCAAGGCACCCAGCAGAAAAAAGCCAGCGGTAATCCAGCCATGGATATGATTGGCAAGTTCCTGGACAAAGATGGCGACGGCGATTTTACCGATGACCTTTTGGGCGGATTGGGTGGATTGTTTGGTGGCAAGAAATAACCCAGGGCTTTTATAAGTACAGGATTTGGGCTGGTGTGGTAGATGCTGCACTAGCCCAATTTCTTTTCGGGAAAAGTGTATCGGCGAGGACAGAATGAGCACTCTTGCTCAGTGGATGGCAAACCTTATACAACTTTTTTCCGTATTGATCATTATCTGTTGGATGAATCACTGCATCAGCACCATTTTTTCAAACAAACGATTAAACAATGATCAATAAACTTTTTCTGGGGCTGATTGCCCTTCTGATTAGTGTGAGTATCAATGCACAAGACACCAGCATCCAAAAAATCAAAAAGACGGATGCCGAGTGGAAAAAACAACTTACCACGCAGCAATACTATGTGACCCGGCAAGCTGGAACCGAACGTGCTTTCCAGAATGCCTACTGGGACAACCACGAAAAAGGGGTTTACAAATGTGTTTGTTGCGATCTGGAACTGTTCAATTCTACGGCGAAGTTTGAGTCGGGCACAGGTTGGCCCAGCTTTTTCAAACCCATTGAACCTAAACATGTGCAGGTAAAGGGCGACGATAGCCACGGCATGGCGCGGACTGAAGTGGTTTGTAGCCGTTGTGATGCCCATTTGGGCCACGTTTTTGAGGATGGGCCTCGCCCAACGGGACTGCGGTACTGCATGAATAGTGCGGCCTTGGTTTTTGAAAAAGCAAAAACAAAATAATCAATTCCTGAGGTGATTCCTTGAGTGCCTTAGGTTTCTTAGGTTGTGAAAAAGAACGAGCCTTGCGAAGCAAGGTATTCATTTCACCACCTAAGAAACCTGAGAAACTTAAGGTATCACCTCAGTTTGTAAGCATTCATTTTTTAATCTGCTCGTACACCTCAGCGCTTCCATACAACACATCAACTACTCCCGGTTGCCGCAAAAAATCATGCGGAAATCCCAACTCAACTCGACTCAATTCATTCAGGTGCGCCGTGATTTCATCGGTCAACTCAATATTCGCTGCACCAAGGCAGTCTTCCAATTGCGCAGGTTTGGTAGCACCCACAATCGGGATCACCGTTTTGCCCTGCTCCATCGTCCAACGAATGGCAACTTGCGCGGGAGATGCCCCCAGCGTTTCAGCAGCGTCCACTACCTCTTGGGCAATCCGATTGGCATAATCTGCTCGGCGTGCACTGGCCTCGGGTAATCGCCCTTGTTCCCCACGCAGGTATTTCCCCGTCAATGCGCCACCCGCCAAAGGGGCCCAGGGGGTGACCGCCAAGCCAAAAGCATCGGCCATTGGCAATAGGTCGCGCTCGGGAGTACGTTGCAGCAAACTGTATTCTACTTGTAAGGCGACAAACTTGGACCAACCCCGCCATTCCGCCAGGGTATTGGCTTGGGACACAATCCAGGCAGGGGTGTCCGAAATACCGATGTAGTGTACTTTACCTTGCGCTACCAGGTCATCCAGGCCGCGCATGACTTCCTCCACTGGCGTCAGGCTGTCCCAGGCGTGTACCCAGAGCAGGTCGATGAACTCGGTATTCAGGCGCTTGAGGCTGCCTTCTACGGAGCGCATCATGTTTTTGCGGGAGTTGCCCGCGAAGTTGGGGTCGCTGGTGCCGTCGCGTAGGGAGTATTTGGTGGCCACGACAAAATGGTCGCGGTTGTCGGCAATGAACTCACCCAGCCATTTTTCGGAAGTGCCTTCAGTATAGCGGTTGGCGGTATCGACAAAATTGCCGCCTGCGTTGGCATAGGTATCAAAGATTTGTTTGGAGGTATCGTAATCAGCGCCCCATTTCCATTCTTTGCCAAAGCCCATGGTGCCCAGACAAAGTTCAGAAACGCGCAGGCCACTGCGACCGAGTAGTTTGTATTTCATGATGGTGGATTTATGAAGGTAAAACTCTTGTAGGTATATAAAAGTTGAGCCCTTGTGTTCTCCTCCCCATAAATGAGGATATTTTACAACCCCCTTTTAGGGATGGTTTTTGGCAGTTCATGATGTCCTTACTTTGTATCATCAAACACATCGAATTGATCCACTCAAAAAACCAAAGCCATGAAAAACTTGATCATCTTCGCCACCTTCTTCGCCCTTTGTTTTTTCAACAGCTGTGATATGTCTGGCACTTATACCAACAACACTGAAAACGCTACCCAACTTAGCCCTGAAGATGCCCAAATGGCGGCCATCAAGCAAAAATTGGCCGAAAAACAGGAATTGGGTGAAATCACCGATGAGCAAGCCGCCGCTTTGCTGCTGTTGATTTTAGCCGCAATTGCGGAAAATGGCGGAACGGACGCTGCTACTTCCGATTTTAGCCCTGAGGTAGGCAACTCCGGCTACAGCGAAGATGAAGTCATGGACATGGTGATTGATGGAGCCATCAACCCGGTTGGTGTAATCGACTACAACTACTGATTTTTTATCATCCCAAAGACAGTTGTTCAAAAATATCATCTACATCATCAAAAGACTTTATCCCAGTTTTTTCTTCTTCTCCGCCTAATAAATTGAGCCCGGCGGGTTGTAAATAGTCCAGCATGTTTTTGACTTCCGAGGATTGTACTCCGATGCCCAACAAAATGGGGTAACGTTGGCAAAAATCGCGTAGGATTTCCGGGCTCAAAATTTCCCCTTGTTGAACCTCAGCCCAGCTAAAACCACCCTTGTCAAAATTGAGCAAAAAGTAGCTGGCATGGGGCGAAAAATGGCTCAGCATGAACTCAATATCTCCGGCACTGGTGGATTTTTCGACCACAATTTCCTTGATCACAGGCAGCTCGTTGGACAAGTCCATCACCGTTGCCAAGTCGGTAAACATGCCCAGTTGCACGGCATCCAGGCGCAACTCCACCACCTGGTGTAGAATCTCTTCCTTACTGCTTAAGCTGAATTCTCCCACAATTTTTGGCCCTTCCACCCATTCCCGCATGGCGGCGACTTTTAAGGGGCTAATGGCATTTTCTTCGCCTTGACTCAGGTTAAAACCCAGCCATTCCACTTCCCAGGCTGAAAAATAACGTGCATCGGTGAGGTTGGTGATCGATCCCGCCTTGATTTTGATGGCCGACATGTTGACAAATTTGGCGGCGAAGATAGCTGAAAAAATGGCTTTCGTTTTACCTTTGCGTTCAAAGACCATACAATGAGCACAAAAAGCATTTCCATCGGCTGTGATCACGCCGGGTTTCCTTATAAAGATCGGATCAAAAACCTCTTGATTGCCCGAGGCATTGAGGTAGTCGATTATGGTACCAATTCCCTGGATTCGGTCGATTATCCCGACTTTGTACACCCAGTAGCCAATGATGTAGAAAATGGCAGGGCCGAACTGGGCGTCCTGCTGTGTGGCAGTGGAAATGGCGTAGCCATCACGGCCAACAAACACCAGGGAGTACGTGCAGCGCTCTGCTGGATTGAAGAAATTGCCGCCCTGGCCCGCCAGCACAACGACGCCAATATCGTGTGCCTCCCCGTTCGGTTTACCACGCCAGAGCAGGCCGACGCCATTGTTAATGCTTTTTTAAATGCAACATTTGAAGGCGGAAGGCATGCTAGGCGGGTGGGGAAAATTGCGTGTAGCTGACTTGATATAATTTGAAAACCAAGGATTTATATATAAATCTGAAATCCCTCCCCGAAGGTTTCAAACCTTCGGGGAGGTAAAGCAGCGAACCAGTGCTTTGCTCAACCGCCCCGAAAGTCTGAAACTTTCGGGGCGGGATTTTAGATTTGTGTATATTTCAACTAACGATTTGTCAATCAATCACTATAAGCTCTTTGGAATAAATCCTACTCCTTCACCAGTTCCTTCACCGCAAATCCATCCTTCGTCACCATCCGTACATAATACATCCCTGCGGCCCGTTCGCGGAGATCAAAGGTTTCCATAAACCGGGCTCCAGTGCCCAGTTTGCGTTGTTCCAACCTTCGGCCCAGGTAATCGTACAATTCCAGGGTGATTTTTTCCGCTTTGGGCAGGCTAATCTCCAGCGTGGATTTTCCATCCGTAGGATTGGGATACAGTTTGGCTGCTTTGGCCAGTTCCAAATCCTCCACCGCCACTGTCCTGCTCACCACAATGGGATCACTGCGGTAAGAGCAATTGTTGGCGTCGTACACTTCTACAATGTATTCGCCGATGCCAATGCCCATCAAATCTTCGGTGGCACTCAGCAGGGTACTGCCTTTGAACCAACGGAAATCATAAGGCGGTGCCCCCCCTGCTACGCTGATGTCAATGCCCCCCGTATTGCCGGAAGGGGCAGGAATGAGGCGAATATTGGTCACTTTAACCGGTTCAGGTTGCACAATTTCCACGGTGAGGGTATCCCGGCAATTGCCTTGATCAGAAACGGTAACCGTGTAAGTGCCGCCTTTCAATCCTCGTACTACGTTGGTCGTTCCTCCATTGCTCCAGGCATATTGGTAAGGAGGCTGACCACCACGTAGCGTTAGATTTGCGGATCCAGTGGCTTCTCCAAAGCAACGTACTTCCAACAGTTGAATCGAAAACACCTCCACGGGTTCAATCCCACTGACAGTCACCAAATCGGTAGATGAACAGCCAGTAATGATGTTGCTGACCAACAGACTGTAATTGCCAGGGCGGTTGACCACTGGCGAAGCAGTGGTATTCCCGGATACAATCCGCCCATCGTCGAGTTCGGTCCACTGGTAGCGAATCAGTACCCCTGAGGCAGATTTGCTGCCATCCAGACGTACCTGTGTTGTTTCACAGGTGATGGTTTTATCCGGTCCAGCGTTGGCTGTAGGGCTAGAATTGACATCAACAATCACTTTATCACTGCTTGTACAACCATCTTTGGTGACACTGACGGTATACTCACTTAAGGCATTGGGTTGGACTTGTACGGAAGCCGTGGTGGCTCCGTTGTTCCAGCGGTAATTTCCGCCGGAACCACTCGCCACCAAATTGGCGACCTGCCCGGCACAGATGGTTTGATCGTTCCCCGCATTGACGGTGGGTTTGGGCAATACCGTGATCGTCAAATTGTCGCTGGCTTCACAACCATTCGCACTCACGGAAACGCTGTAGGTCGTCGTCTGAGTAGGGCTAACCACCAAACTGGAAGTTGTTGCGCCAGTGCTCCAGCGGAATGGCCCCGTACCACTGGCAGCAATGGTAGGACTTTCTCCCGCACAAATGGTCAGGTCGATGCTTGTCGCGACCGTAGGGCCAGGCGTAACGTTGACCGTGGTGCGCCCGGTGGCACTACAGTTCCCATTGGTCACAGTGACGGTATAGGAGGTAGTCGCAGTTGGCGAAACCGAGATGGTGGACGAAGTGCGGCCATTGCTCCACAGGTAGGAGGCACCACCGGCGGCAGTAAGGGTTACGGATTGCCCCGAACAGATCGCCTGATTGGCGGTGACATTGACCTGGGGGGCTTCTTCCAGCGTAACAACCACTTGGTCGGTGCCTGCACAACCATTCTTGGTAACGGTGACGGAGTAGGTAGAATTTTGGATGGGGCGCACTGAAACGGTGGCAGTGCTGGCCCCATTGCTCCAGCGGTAACTATCGCCCCCGGTGGCCACAAAAACGATGTTGTCCCCCGAGCACAATTGTAAGTCCTGGCCTAGATCTACCACCGGAGTTTCATTCACAGTTACATTGACCTCATCTACCCCGGAGCAGCCATTTTGGGTGATCGTCACGGCATAGGATGCACTGACCTGGGGCCGTACGTTGATCGTGTTACCACTTTGACCCGTACTCCACAGGAAATTACCTGTACCTGACGCGGTCAAGTTGAGGGATTCACCCCGGCAAATCTGCCGATCTGCACCCAGATTAACTGCCACAGCAGCGCAGGAACTCCGACTTTGGGCAATCACCACCTTTTGAACCTCATTGGAAGGGCTGACCAAATAAATGGTGTCGCGCCGGTCGGCATTGGAGTTGTTGGGGTCTACCTCTATGCGCAGTACATCGTTGGCAAAGCCTTTTCCGTTCGATACGTTAAGCCAGGAGCTATTTCCTTTGACGCGAGCCGTCCAGGTCATATTGGATACTACCCGGAATTCGGCTATGCCACCCTGCCCTGTCAGTTCACGCTGCGAGGGGGAAACCTTCAGGTTATGCGGCGTACAACAACTGTTGAGTTCGGTAATCAAACTGGTGCCATTGCTGGCAAAACGATTGCCCGCCGTCACTGCACTGCCATCGATGGGTTGATATCGTGGGGTTAGATCGTATACCACATTGTTGCGGCTGAGTTTTATTTTGATTAAATCATTGTTGGCAAAGCCACATTTGAGGGTATCACCCGTCGCATCCTGTGGCAAGGATACTGGAAGTTCTGTGCCATTCCAATTCACGGAACTTGCCAACAAATCGCCTCGATTGTTTTTAGGGTAAAAAAAGTGGAGTCGATCATTGGTGTTCAATCGTTGGCCATTGACCCGGGTGTTGCGCAAAGAGCGCAGGACCACATTGTGGCGACCAGTGGTATTGATGGCACAATTGGGCGCTCCAACTTCCTGTAAAAAGGGAGTTTGGTTGTAATCGGTACAATTGACGGTAAGGGTAAAAGCGCCATTGGTGCCATTGATGGCCTGGTCTACAATTACATAATAAACTCCAGGATTTAACATCAGGGTATCCGTCCGGGCCAGTGCGCCCTGGTCATTGGTTTCCGCAAAATTGATGCAGTTTTTGCCACAAAGGAAATCGTATACAAAAACGCCCAATCCAGCTTGCCCCTGGATGCTGATGCTCACTTTGCTGGCTTTGGTCAAGCGGAAAGAAAACTCCCGATCAGACCCCGCGTAAGTGCGGCTACCTTGATAACAGCTCTGGTAGACATTGCTGCCTCCGCTGCCAATCCCATAGCGACTAGGATTGCTCAAGGTATTGGCGAAAGGAACGTTGCAGGCAATTTCGGTGGGATTGAGGCGGCAAGTAGCTTCGGGTAATACCGAAAAAGCATAAGTACTGTTGCTGCGTGGCCCCATGATCAACACGTAGTAATAGCCCTTTTGGGAAAAAGTTTCGCCGTCGCGCCCAATGCAGCGGAAACGCGCCGTATTGCTACTGATGCCATCCTGCGAACAACGATAGATGAAAGCACGGGCGCCATTGCTGGCGGTAAGGTTGATATTGAAGGGATTGGCTTCATCATTGTAAAAGATGTAGCCGTGGCTGAACAGCGAGTCAAGCCCCGCTTGGGCAAAAGTGGCGGTCACACAGGAATCCTGCCAGGATAAATTGGGCGCTTGATCGGTGACGGCCAAAGTACCTGAAAAACGGTCACCCCGGTAAATCATGGTTCCCCCCAAGTCACAAGCCGACACGCAAGCACCCAACTCTGCTGTCGTGTACAAATCACAACGGGCCAGGGTTTCATTGCGGTAACTGCGCCCATCGCTGAGGCATACGGGATTGAGCGAAGCATCGGTACAAGTGGCTTCTTTGGCAAACATACAGATGTTGTCGACCAGAATGTTGTTGCCGGTATTGGCATAAAAATTCAAGGCTCCGAGTTGTCTGATTTCAACGGTATTGCTCACGCTGAAACGCCAGGAATGAACCTTTTGATCGTTGATCCACAATTCGGCCTGGTCTTTGTCCAAGTCGATGATTTGTACGATTTTATTCCACTCGCCATTTTTATAATAAAAAGCGCCAATCACACGGTTGCTCGTGATGAAGAGCCGCCCAAAACCATTGCTTTGAAATTCCAGTTGAAAGGCCCAATTGGGATTCGCTCCGCCGCCATCGGTGTGTTGCACGTTGTAATAACCAGTGGCACCTTTTGCTACAAACATGTTAAAAGACAAACGATAGCGCCCTGTCGTCCGGTTGCCCAAAGGGAACAAGACATCCGGCGCAGTAGTGCTCGTGCGTTGAATGCGCAATACCTTGCCTGCACCCTCCGCTGAAGCTTCTACTATTGCGTCATGGGAAGTGGCATCCCAAAGTTTCCATCGTGGGCTCTGTGCGGTAAGGGCACCGGTGTTGTATACATCAAAATTTTCACACAAGACATTTGGCCCTAATGGGGTATCGCCGCCTTCCACACAACTGCAACCACAGGACAAACTCAGGTCAAATCGGGTACTAAGGCCTGCCTGCGGCGCATCAACCACCAAATAATAAATACCGGGCTCCAGAAACACACTGAAACTTTCCTCGGGGTTGCTCAGGTTGTTGTTGGTGCTGGAGGCAATACAGTATACACATTCGGGCTGACTCGTATTGGCAAAAGGGTAGGTGAGGCAACTACTCATCAGGAACATATCCAGGTTGCGCCCCGCATCGATGATGTTTAAGGTAGCTTGTAAATTGGTGGGTTCCGTAATGCTGATGCGGTAGACTTTGTCATTGCCCCCATAAGCGTTTTGGGTGGAAACGCAGGAAGAAAAATCTTTCGAAGTAAAGGTATTTTTTGCGCCAATTCCCCCGTTGTTTTGATTGCTCAGGGTTTGGCCACAGGCCAGCGGTATCGCATCTGCACAGGCACTTCTACCCGGATTGCAGGCTCCGGGAAAGGCTTCTTCGCCCTCTACATAGCCATCATAAGCCGGTAATCCACAGGCATTGGTGGGCGTGTATGGGACTACGCCCCCCAGACAGTAGCTGCCAATTCCCTGCGTTGGGCAATTGCCCCCCGAAAATACCGGGGCTTTTTGGTAACAAATTTTATCGATGTAGTATTCAAAACCATTGTCGGCATAAAAATCGATAGCCCCTAGTTTGCGGTCAACAAATTTTTGATCCCCCCGACCGTCATTATCCAGATCGACTACACCAAAGCTGAATTTCCAGCGGGCGACCAGGCGGTTGTTGAGGAAAAAATGGACACTATCGCGATCGAGATTGATCACTTGGGTGACTTTGAGCCAGCAGTCGGGTTTGTAGGAAGCCACGCGGAAAGTACCCTCGGCACCTACCCGCACTTGCACAGAGCCATCCGGGGTAAAAAACACTTGGTATGCCCAGTTGGGTTGCCCGCGCATCAGCCGCTTAAAATCGTGCTGAATATTGAAGTAGCCCGTTTTTCCGGTCGGCACATACATTTTCCAGGACAGGCGGTGAATGCCACTCGACAAGTCAAACAAATCCTTGACCACGTCGGGGCGGGCACCATTGGCGTCGGGCTGCATGTGCAGGGATCGACTGCCTTCGTACTTCCGTGCAGAAGTCAAATTGGCAGGCACATAGTCCTGTGCAGTAATGGAAGTGCCCGGCCATGTCCACCATTTTTGAAAACAGCGATTGTTGAGGGTATCACAATTGTAGTGCACAAAACTTTCACAGTTGTCCTCGCCTAGGCAGGTGCCCCCGAGGTTTTCACCAACACAACAATTGTTTTGGGCTTGAATGACTGTAACAACGCTTAGCGCGATGCTCAACAAGGAGAGTAAACGTTTTCTCATGCGTCAAATGGATAATGTTCATGATTCAAACAAATCTTTAGGGACGGAAATCAAATAAAGGTTTGTTTGAAGTTTTGACAGTAAAAAATTGATTTTGTCACAGGCCTTTGTACCTGTTGTAACGGACGTGGATTATAAGTTGTCAGTGAGTTCTGAACAAATCGATGGGTAAAACCAATGCAATATACAGCAAAGGCTAAAAAGAATCTAGTTTAAAAAATAAAAAAAATAGTTTGAAAAAATTTGACTTTTAAAACTATTAATGTATATTTGGTGTATAGAAACGAACTTTCATTGAAAATCAATCATTTGCGTATGGAAATCGCAGTTTTCACCAGCAAGAAAGGAACCAAAGTAGTGACGGCGATGGATCTACATCAAGCGCTGGAGCTAAGCAACCATCATTACGGCGTGAATGTAAGGCGCTGGCTAAAGGATGTTTATCAGTTTCAAGATGGCATTCGGCGCCCCGTGGTCATGAAGGATTACGCAATTCGCAGACAAAAAGATGCAGTTGTATTGGAGGACTATTACCTTTCAATAGAATTGGCCAAACTGATTGCCTTACAATCCAAAAGTAAGGTCAAACTCAAATTGGCTCGTTACCTGCAAGAGATAGAAGCCTCAGAAGGCAGCCAAATGCCTTTGGACAAAGAAGAAGTGCTCAACATGATCGAACTGGTCAAAGCCATGAGCATGCGCTCTTGCCAGGAGGCCGCCGAGCAACGCCACATGGAAGTATACGCAGCCCGCAATGGCAATTCTACCGGCAATTGGTGGAATTACCGCTCCAGCCTCATGGGCTTTAATGCTGAAGATTTGCGCGTGCGCCTCGAAAACAAGGGCGTAAGCAGCAAAGGCAAAACGCAGCGCCAGATGTTGCAATACCTCGATCCACTGGAAACCATCCGCGCAGCCATTGTCGATCATTTTATGGCCTTAGGCAAAACGGCGGGATTCGCCCGGGCAATGGGCGATCTGGCAAAAAATCTGGCCAATCAATTGGAGCTGGAAATTTTTGACGATCGTTTGGCGGGGAATATGTTTGCCCCTGAAATCAATACCGCCTTGGTCCAACAAGTGAAAGCCCTACAAAGAGAGCGGGCTTAATCGCTCGCTCAAAAGTTGATCAAAAAGAGATTTGACCAATACCAGACAGAGTTTGCTGTTTTTTCAGTTTGTATATGAACTTTTTTTTCGCTTTCGAGTTGAAATCTAAGTTTTTCCATAACAAGCACATTGTAGCAGCAGAGACTCTTACCTTATTGGTCTCTGCTTTTTTTTTTGGTGTATTGAGCTCCTTATTTCTTGCTAGTTGTATGCTGGTGCACTAACTTTTTCTTGCCCGATAAGCTTTGTTGGATAAAGACTCCAGAACGTAGTCCCACAACTTCTCATAGGGTATGATTTCAATTTCTGCACGAACAAATTTATTCGAATCTGATTCCAAGCGTTTTTTTAGCTTGGCGGTTTTTCGCATTACTGCCTCTCGATGAAAGTTACAGGCGGGGATACTCAGCAACATTTTGATGAAACAATTGCTGCGAAACGTTTCGCCTTGTCTTAGGTAACGGGAGCAGAAACGATCAATGTTTTCAAAGTTTTCTTGAGCCTGGTTGTATTTTTTTTCCTTGAGGGTAATTAAAATTTGAATGATTAGAATGGGAATGTACATCCCTTTTTTGTCTTTGGAAAAGATCGGAGTGTCATTCAGGAACCGATATATTCTAAATCTGGACAGTGTTTGATCTTCTTCAGGAAGCACCAATTCTTCATTGGAGCTTAAATAATACAAATATGCCTCGTATATTTTCCATACCTCGGCGGCTGCAGCAGAAAGGAATTGTACCCTGCGGTGGGTGGTCGTTTCTTTGAAAATTTCAAAAGCTTGTTGATATTCTCTTGTGTTCATGCACAATAAAAAATAGTATTCCTGGTGCTTGAACCAGTTAAAACTACCAGGCTCTAGGTATTCCAGGCAAGAAGTAGCGGCTTTTTGGCCTTCTTCAAACCTCAAAAGTTGGGTATAGGCGATGAGTTGATGGTGGTAGGCAATTTGTAATGGAACTGACGCTTTGTAGGGTTTGTTGAGAAAAAATTGAATCGATTCCTGGCATAAATTAATCATCCCTTCCCAATCGTATTTGGTGGAATGAATGACTTGTTGAATCAACATGCCACACAAATGCAGGCGAAAACTTTTATGTTTAGCAAGCGAGTTTTCAATTTGTTTGTAAAATTCAATGGCCATGGAATGGGTTTCCTCCAGAATTGTTTGGCTGTTGACATAGCGCAATACCAGTTCCATGTACAGTTCTTCGGCCAGATTTTCTTCTATCCAAACTTTTTCGCACTGCTTAAATAAGTCATTGTATAGTTCGTACTTTTTGATGTTTCCTTCTCGGGTAGCATAATGCAAGCGCAGAATGCGTGTGATGTCCATAATTAGATCGGTAAAATCAAATTTCTCAGCCTTTTTTAGCAATTTATGGCACAATTCGATGCCGATGTAATTGGCATTTTTGGCCAACAAAATTTTGGCTGCCGCCCAGATTTTACAACTTTCATGGTAGGCTCGTTGGCGTTCGTTGGAATCAGACTGGGGCAAATCAAAGAAAAATACCGTATTGAGCAAGCCACGGCGCAACTTGCGCCGCAAGCGCTGGTAAGCCTGATCGGCGGCATCCACGTTCAATACTTTTTGCGCTGCATCCTGGTCTGAATTGAACTCCTTGTTCAAAATGCCGTTTAATAGTGCACTAAGTGGAGAATTGTCACTGCGGTTTTCCTGTACCAACTCTACTTCTTTGACCTTCGTATTGTGCACCATCTCGGCCAACTCATATAGGGCCTTCATAAGCAATACCGTATTTTACAGCTTTTGGTTAAAAGCCAAGTGTTAGCAATCAGAGAGCAGGGTATGATGCGAATGGAGTTCAAGCACCGCCTTCTCGACGGTTTTGACATGAAATTTAGGCTAAGTTACTAACTTTGCCTATAACTACAAATACAAATTTTCTGAATGAAGGTTTTAATCATCGAAGATGAGTTGCCTGCCGCGCGCCGCATTGAGCAATTGATTCGCCAACAACGGTCACAGGTAGAAGTCCTGGCCGTGATTGATTCGATTACTGAAGCCGTGAAATGGTTCGCTCAAAACCCAGCTCCTGAGCTGATTTTGATGGACATCCACTTGGCCGACGGCTTGAGTTTCGACATTTTTCAGTCGATCCAAATCCAGTCAATGGTCATTTTTACCACTGCCTATGACCAATACGCCATTCGGGCTTTTAAAGTCAATAGCATTGATTATTTGTTGAAACCCATCGACGCCTTGGAGCTCAAAAGTGCACTAGACAAGTACGATCAGATGCGGGGCCAAACCTCGAGTTTTGATTATTCGATGCTCAATGGGATGTTGGATAGCCTGAAAAACCGGAATTATCGGGAACGTTTTTTGGTCAAGTTTGGCAATGCCTTCACTTATATTCAGGCACAAGAAATGCGCTTTTGTTATGCCGAGGATAGCCTAGTTTTTACCCGCCTGGCCGATGGCAAAAAATACTCCCTTGATTACACCCTGGAACAATTGGAACAATTGCTGAATCCTACCCAATTTTTCAGGATCAACCGCAAAATTTTGTTGCACATCGAGGCTGTGGACAAAATTCATCCTTATTTCAACAATCGACTCAAGTTGGAATTGCAGCCCAGCCCGGGTTTTGAGATCGTGGTGAGTCGGGAACGGGTGCAGGATTTTAAAAACTGGATTGATCAATAAAAAAGGCTTGCAAGGAGTGTTCTACCCTTTGCAAGCCTTCTATTTGTTAGGATTTACCCCACTACTTAATTGCTGAGCAGAATTTTGCTCTCGCCTTCCAATTTTATGCCTGTACTTTCCTCGTAGATTTTTCGGTATTTTTCGAACAAGGCCTCTGGCATTTTATTGCCGTCGATCTTGAGGTACTTGTCGGTTAGTTCAAATGAATAACGGCTACCCGATTTGATCAATTCATCCCTGATCAGGGTCGCTTCAATGCGCTCTCTGGTGCTGCCACCCCAGCCCTTCATTTTCATCAAAGGCATCGGCGTTTTTATTTCATAGTGGAAGTCACCAGGCTCCGTATTGAATTTTGGACCTTCAAAATAAAACTGTCTTTCACCTAACTTATGCTTCAGTCCATCCAGTTGGATGTGTAAGTCGCCCAGTTTGTGCTTCAACTTGTGCATCCGTGCGGTGTCCATCATCTTGAGCTTCATTGAATCCAAGTACATATTAACAGATTCAAAGCCACGGAAATTAAAATTGGGGCTAAAAAAAGCCACCTCGGTAGAGTCCACTCCATCGATCACAATCGAGCGGTCAAAGCCAAGCTGCCCATCACCCCAGCTGTATTTAAATCCGGGTTTCATTTTCCAATTATACACCGTCCCTTTTTTATGCCCTTCAATGATGATGTGGTCATCACCGTTGTGGTAATAGTAGTGGCCATCCCCTTTGGGAGGCATAGGAACTTTAGGTGGGGCAGGAATGTGTGGTGGAGGCACATCTCCAGGTATGCCCGGTGGTGGAGGGGGAGGTGAAAATCCTGGTGGCGGCGGTGGCGGCGGCACTGAAGCAATGATGTCATTGAGGGTTTCCTCGTAGCTGTTGTACTCAGCAGCGGGTACCGTTTTGCCATCAACGATCAATTCCTGGATTTTTTGGTCCAAAATTTTGGCCTCGATCCTTTTGCCATTGCGATTGGTGCGAATGGTGATTTTGCCCTCTGGCAAAGTATCGGCAGGTGTATTTGCCACAGATGTAGCAAGGCTAGCAGAACTTACCGAAATGGCGGTTCTTTCCCGGTTGGGCTCAGGTAGTTTTCGCTCAGCTTTGAGATTCATGCACACCAGCATAAGGGCTAGCATGCCTGTAACCATTATTTTTTCACTCATGTCGGATGTATTTACGGGTTGTTGTAAAATGCGTTGAATGCGGGTGAGCAACAATTTCTTTTTGCTCCGGGCGGCCATGGCCAATTGAGGTGTAAAACCCTGTTTCATTTCTTTGATGCTGACCAAGGCTTTGGCGTACTCCAGGTTGTTTTGGCAAAGGGCTACCGCAATGTCATCACAACAATGCTCTCGCTCTATGCGGATGCAACTGGAAATCCACCATACCCCAGGGTTGAAATAAAACAAGGCTTCAATCAGGGTTTGTAAAAGGTTCAACAAATAATCGCGGCGATACACATGCGCCAGTTCATGCGCCAAAATGGCCTCTACCTGATCGATACTCAAACCCGCCAGCAGCCCTACGGGGACTAAAATCAAGGGTTTGAAGTGCCCAATCACCACTGGCGACTGGATGCGCAATGACTCCAGAATGGCAACTGGCCGCTGAATCTTGAGTTTCTGCGCCAATTCGCGCAACATTTCTTCCCACTCCTCCTGCACTGGCTGAACACCCTGATAGCGCAGCTGCCGGATATAGGCCAGCCCCCCCATCATGCGCAGCATAAAAAAGCCCAAACCACAGAGCCACACTGTGACGATCACGGGCAAATGCTGATTGAAATAATCGGTAAAGCGGCCTTGCCAGTACTGCCAAAAATTTTCAGTATGAGGCCCTGCAACCGCTGTAAATTGGACCAGACTGATCGAACCCAAGTCCACTTGTAGCATGGCCTGCCGGAAATAGTGGTAAAAGGTGGCCCCTCCCGCCAGCAGCACCAACAAGAGTGCAATCCCGGCGCAGCTGTACCGCCAATGGGCCAATCGACGTGGGGTGCTGATCAGGACGATGGACAAGATCAAAGCAATTGTCAATGCTTGCCACAAGGAGTGAACTACTGTCCAACCAGTGGCGTAGATTAGTGCATCTGTGTAGTTGCTTTCCATTTTAGTTGAAAAGTTTAAGGTTGAAAAGTTGAAATGAAGGGCAAAAGCCTAAAAAAATCGCACTGAATTGAGGGAAGGAACCCCCTCTTTTCAACTATAAACTTTTCAACTTTTCAACTTTCTCAATCAATGCTTTTATTTCTTGCAATTCCTCCGTCGAAGCATCGTGATCGCCCAGGGCCTGCATGACCATTTGCATGGCCGAACCTTGAAAGGCCGTATCCACTAGGCGCTGAAGCAGGTTTCGTTGGACATCTGTTTGAGCCATTGCTGCGCTGTAGATGTGGGTACGCGCATCGGTATTGCGGGTGACCAAGCCTTTTTCAAACATGATTTGCAACAACTTCAGCGTGGTGGTGTATCCTATTTCTTTGGGATCGGTGCGTCGCTCATTGAGCTTGTCGTTGACCTCCCGAACCGTTGCTGGGCCTTGTTCCCAGAGTACGGTCAGGATTTCCAGTTCGGATTCGGTGGGTTGTGGTATTTCGTTTGTTTTCATCTTCCTTGTGGTTACGAAGAATTTCGTAGACAAATATATACGAAGCTTTTCGTAATTGCAAATTTTTATTACGAATAATTTCGTAGTTAAGCAAAAAGACAGGGATCGATTTAGAAAGGTTGCATGCTATTCAGCTACTTTTTGCACAAAAAAATGGCCAGCTCAAAAGCCTGATCTCTAAAAGAAGATCAACAATGCTTTCGAGCTGGCCAAATTTTTAGCCCTGATGAGCCATGGTTGGCTCGGCTATCTTTAACTCCTTACTTTTAATCCGTATAAAAAATCCACTTTGCAAATTCCTTAAAGGTTCCCTTTTTGCCGTACAGCAAAATGCCTACCCGGTAAATTCGGCCAGACAACCAAACAAAGAACACCGAAGTGCCGATCAACACCAGCACCGATACAATGATTTGCCAGGCTGGAGGGTTGCTTGCCAGAAGTGAGGGCATCACAATGGGTGAAAACAAAGGAAAAATTGAAGCAAACACCGCTAAGCTGGAAGTAGGTGCCTGTACCGCTTTCATCATGATGTAGATGGCCAATATCACTGGAATGACGATCGGGATCGTCAGCGTTTGAGCTTCACCCATGTCGTCGCCAACTGCGGAACCCACGGCCGCAAACATCGAAGAATACAAGAAATACCCCCCCAGGAAATAGACGATAAACAGCGGCAAAATCAAACTCCAGCGGATATTGCCGACCTCACTCATGATCGCCATCGCCATGGCTTGGGTATCATCGGGATTGATGGCGGGGGCACCGGGGCCCATCGGCATTTGTTGTTGGGGATCGAAGCCCATCGTAACCTGAGCAATGGTGATCAACAGCGGGATCAGGATCGCCCAAATGAGCACCTGGGTAAGCCCCACTGCACCTACTCCGATGATTTTGCCCATCATCATCTGGAAAGGTTTCACCGAAGAAACCATCACTTCTACAATGCGGTTCGTTTTTTCCTCCATCACCGAGCGCATCACCATCGAGCCATAAATGAATACGGCCATGTACATGATGAATCCCATGATGAAACCAATCCCTACGCCAATGGCACTGGTGAGGTTGGTGGCATCTTTGCCCCCTTCTTCGATGGGTTCGGGTTCTATATCTACCGAAGTGTTGAGCGCTTCCAGTTGTTTGCGCTCCAACTTGAGTGCGTCAATTTTGTAGTCGCGTAGGGCGTCACTGACCCGATCTTCGATGTGATCTTCGGTTTCCAGCGTCGATTGCCCGGAAGTGTAGTAGAACACCTGGTAATCTTTGCTGAACAAGTTGTCAATTTTGGGCAACACCAGGATGGCATCGTAGCCGCTGTTTTTGAAATTTTTGCGCAGCTGTGCCAGCGGCTTTTGTTCAAATTTGAAGTATAGGCCTTTTTCATCCTTCAGCGCTCCATTGAGGATTCCACTGTCATCGATGACCGCAATTTTTTTAGCATCATCACTTTCGTAAGAAAAAATGAGGCTGGCAACTACAAAAAAGGCCACAAACGCCAAGGGCGTAACCAAGGTGGCGATGATGAAAGAAGGGCGGGTTACCCGTGTGAGGTACTCCCGTTTTATAATGAGAAAAAGTTTATCCATGATTGTTGATTTGAGTAGTGCGAAATAGGTTTAAACCTTTGCTTGCGGGTGGTTTTTTTCAACCGCTTGAATAAAAATTTCATTCAAAGAAGGCATGATCTCGTTGAATGCGCTGATTTGTACCCCTTGCCCGAGTAGGTATTGGAGCAAAGCGCTGGAATTGCCCCCTTCCGCCAAACCGACTACCAGTGAGTCGGGTTGTTGGTCAACTACTTCAAACCCTGGCGGCAAAGTCCCTTTCCATTCTTCAGCAAAATCAACCTTGAAACGGTTTTGTTTAAAACTGTTGCGGATGGTTTTCACAGGGCCATTGAGGATGTTTTGACCCTGGTCGATCAGTACGATGTTGTCGCAAATCTCTTCCACTTGTTCCATTCGGTGGGTGGAAAAGATGATGCTGACCCCCTTGGCGCGTAAGTCCGCGATTTCGTCCTTGAGCAAATTGGTATTGATGGGGTCCAGACCAGTAAAGGGTTCGTCGAGGATGATCAGTTTGGGGTTGTGCAGTACGGTAGAGATGAACTGGATTTTTTGTTGCATCCCTTTGGAAAGTTCTTCAATTTTTTTGCTCCACCAATCCATCACCTCAAATTTTTCCATCCAGTACTTGAGTGCCAGTTTGGTATCGCTGGCGGAAAGCCCCTTTAAGCGTGCGAGGTAAGTGAGTTGTTCGCCCACTTTCATTTTTTTATAGAGGCCACGTTCTTCGGGCATGTAGCCAATCTGCTCGGGGTGGCGGCTGTTGAGGGCTTGACCATCCAGGAAAACCTTGCCACTATCCGCCCGAGTAATGGTAGTAATGATGCGAATCAGCGAGGTTTTGCCCGCGCCATTGGGGCCCAACAAGCCAAAGATGGAGGCTCGGGGCACGCCAAAGCTGACGTCGTTCACCGCAATCTTTTTGTCGTAGGTCTTCACTACGTTTTGTAAGTCGAGAATTAGATCCATGTGCTGCTAGATGAGAACTTTTAGAACAAGTCTTTACAAATCAGTTAGAAAATTAGTATATTTAGGGGCAGTAGTGCAGAATTTCGGATGTACATCATTGTTTTGAGGACAAATGTACAGTTTCTCTTCGTGACCCCACCCCCGGGTTTACGTCAAATGAGTATCAAATAACAATTGATTATTTCATCCAACCCATCATTGCTATGAAAAATATTGCGCTGTTTTGTGCAATCTGTTCCGTTGTCAGTTTCATCCCCGTGCAGGGTCAGGATACCATGACTCGGCCAAGTTTCACCCCGAAAGGAATTGATATCCCTGAAGATTACGATATTGCTCAAACCAATACCTTACGCATCAGCCTGCCCAATGTAGATGAAAAACTGGTGAAGCGGGTATGGTCTTCTTTTGCGCGTACTCAACTGCGCAGCAAAGTGCGCTACGACCGTAAAACCAAGCAGCACCTGGCCGATCAGGCGCAGATCAAATCATACGGCGAGACCAACCTGGAGTACGAAAGCCGCCAATCAGGCAAAGACGTCAATTTTGAAATCTCCTTCCGCGAAAACAACTATGTGGAAATGGAAGTAGGTGGTTTTTCGCAGCAACGCAGCATCAATGCGACCAACTTGCAACGCAACCGCGCTGCCCGAGGTGTATTGGAAGATTTCGCCCGCGAAGTACGCCGCGAACAAACCCGCCTCGAATTGATGACTGAAGAGAAGAACCTGAAAAAAATGGAAAGCCAATTGCGTACCCTAAAAAGTGCCAATACCCGCTACCACCAAGAAATCAAACAGGCCGAAGAGCGGATCGTAAAAGCCAAATCCAACATTTCCCAAAATGAGAAGGATCAGGTGGATACACAAAAGAAGCTCCAGGATCAGCAGAAGATGGTCGAAATGGTGAAGCGTAAGATGAGTAGTATTTAAGCCCCGGCTAAAATTGTATTCTACCTAGATGTTAGCTTCGGCGGGCATCTACCCTCATACAATGTATTAAGAGAGAACTTTACGTTCGGCCTGTTCTGGTTTACTGGGACAGGTCTTTTTGTTTTGTTGTAGCTTTAGGTTAAAAAATGAGGAGCGATTACCTGCTTTACATCGGGCTACTTCTCAGCCTGCTCATGATGGCACTCATTTGCGGGCCGCACTCTTGTGAATGGGGGAATGCGGTCTATTTTAGCTACGGTTTATTCGTTTTGGTACTCTTGCTGTTTGTGACTTTTTTTCGCAAAGGTTTGAGTATGGGGCAAAAAATTGGGTTTGCTTTGGGCTTAGGATTATTGTGGGTGGTTTTATGGGTAGCTGGTTTTTTATTGGGTGATTTTAGGATTTTGTGTCGTTTGTTTTAGATATTTAACATCGTTTTCGTTTAACAATTGTATAAACTTTTTGAAGTCTTTGTCCAGTACCATATTTCCAATCGTTGTATTGTTTCCTAATTTCCTCTAAAGCTAAAATACGCTCTATTGCTGGGCGACCAAGCCAAAAAAACAGATCATCTGGTTCTTCTCCTTTTTTATAAATTCGAATAGCTGGACGAGTTTCAATCGATGTCTCCATGGTAAAGCTTTGTCCAAAATTAACGTTTTTTGGGCTAACATAAAAGTAAAACTTTCTGATGGATATTTCTGATTTAATAAGTTTTTAAATCCATAAAAATAAAAAAATAGTTTCATTTCCCCTTTTCCCCAAATCCCCTTATCTTCCGCCTCGGAAACAAAAAGTCGCCATGTCAGATAAAAAACTGTTCCTGCTGGACGGACATGCGTTGGTCTACCGCGCACACTTCGCCTTCATCACCCGCCCCCTGATCAACTCCAAAGGAGTCAATACCTCCGCCATCAATGGCTTTGTGAATCAATTGTGGGATTTGATGCGCAATGAAAAACCCACCCACATAGCCGTTGCCTTTGACCCACATGGCCCTACCTTCCGGCACGAAATGTACGAGCCCTACAAAGCCAACCGTGAAGAACAACCCCAGGACATCGGCATTGCCCTCCCTTGGATTGAAAAAATTGTACGGGGCATGAACATCCCCATCGTGATGGTGCAAGGCTACGAGGCGGATGACGTCATCGGCACCCTGGCCAAACAGGCCGAAACCGAAGGCTACAAGGTATACATGGTTACCCCTGATAAAGACTACGGTCAGTTGGTTTCCGAAAACGTTTTTATGTACAAACCCTCCCGCCAGGGCAATGGCATCGAAATCATGGGGGTAAAAGAAGTATGTGAAAACTGGGGCATCAAACGCGTTGAACAGGTCATCGATATCCTCGGTCTCATGGGCGATGCGGTCGATAACATCCCCGGCATACCAGGGGTAGGTGAAAAAACTGCTGCCAAACTCCTCGATCGTTTTGATACGATTGAAGGGGTCATTGCCAATGTGCATCAACTCAAGGGTAAGGAAAAAGAACGGGTAGAACAATACACAGAGCAGGCCTTGTTGTCCAAAAAACTAGCGATAATCGACACTCAGGTGCCGATCCAGTTCGACGCCAATCAGTTCATCATCGATCCGCCCAACCGGGAAGTATTGTCGGAGATTTTTAAAGAACTGGAGTTTCGATCCATCGCCAAGCGAATCCTAGGCGAAGACGACGGTGGAACCACTCCCAGCCAAGCCGGCCCCGGTCAACAAGGTTCCCTGTTTGGCGATGTCGAACCTGGGCCTGCACCGCTCAAAGGTTCCAGTTTGTCCTCCCATTCAGTAGCCGAAAAAACAATCGAGAATACCCCGCACCAATACCATCTCGTCAATACACCCGAAGCCATCCAAAAACTGGCCGACGACCTGGCGAAACAAACCGAGTTTTGTTTTGACACCGAAACCACGCACGTAGAACCTACTCAAGCTGAATTGGTGGGCATGTCTTTTGCCTATCAGTCAGGAGAAGCCTTTTATGTACCCGTACCAGCGGGCAAGGAAAAGGCACAGGCGCTGGTGGAGATCTTCCGCCCGGTGTTGGAGGATGAAAAAATCACCAAAATTGCCCAGAATCTCAAGTACGACGCCATCGTATTCAAGTGGTATGGCGTAGAAATTCGGGGTGCCTACTTCGACACCATGGTGGCCCATTACCTGCTGGAGCCGGAGATGCGCCACGGCATGGATTACCTCGCGGAAACCTACTTGAGTTATTCCCCCGTTTCCATCGAAACCTTGATTGGCAAAGGCAAAGGGCAGCTCAATATGCGGGATGTCCCCGTAGAAAAAGTCAGTGACTACGCTGCCGAAGATGCCGACATTACGCTGCAATTGAAACTGTTGTTCGCCCCAAAACTCGCCGAAGGTGGCGTGCAGGCACTTTTTGATTCCATCGAATGCCCCCTCATCAAAGTGCTCGCCGATCTGGAATACGAAGGAGTGCGCATCGATAGCAATTACCTGGCGGATTATTCCCAGGAACTGGAGGCACAAATCCTCAGTCTGGAGCAATCCATTTACGAACAGGCCGGAGTGAAATTCAACATTGGATCGCCCAAACAGGTGGGAGATTTGTTGTTCGAACGTCTGAAAATTCCCTACAAAGGCGCCAAAACGAAAACCGGGCAGTATTCCACCGACGAAGACAAATTGCAAGAACTGGCCCCGGAATTCCCGATCATCCAAACCATCCTGAACTTCCGAGGGCTGAGCAAACTTAAGTCAACCTACGTAGATGCCTTGCCCAAAATGGTCAACCCGCGCACTGGACGGATTCACTCTTCTTTCAATCAAGCATTGGCGGCCACCGGGCGTTTGAGCTCCAACAACCCCAACTTACAAAACATACCAGTACGTACTCCGGAAGGGGCCAAAGTGCGCCGCGCCTTTATCCCGCGCGACGAAAATCACACGCTGTTGTCTGCGGATTATTCGCAAATCGAATTGCGCCTGATCGCCGAAATCAGTAATGATGCCGCCATGCTGGAAGCTTTCCAAAATGGCCAGGACATTCACACGGCCACTGCTGCCAAGGTGTTCAACGTGCCTTTTGAAGAAGTAACCCGCGAACAACGTTACCAAGCCAAAACGGTAAACTTTAGCATCGTTTACGGAGCTGGAGCGACCAACCTTTCGCGCCAGCTCAGCATCAAACGCACCGAGGCCAAAGAATTGATCGACGCTTATTTTTCCCAATACAAAGGGCTCAAGGTATACATGGATAGCGTGGTGGAAGAGGCCCGGAAGAGCGGCTACGTCACGACCCTGATGGATCGCCGCCGCTACCTGCGCGACATCAATTCCAAAAGTTCCCTCGAACGCAGCAACGCTGAGCGCATCGCCGTGAATACGCCTGTACAAGGTTCTGCTGCCGATATGATCAAGGTAGCGATGGTCAACATCCATCAGGAATTGTTGAGCCGGGGTCTACAAACCAAAATGATCATGCAGGTGCATGACGAATTGGTTTTTGACGTGCCCAATGAGGAGCTGGAAATTGTGAAACCAATCATTTTAGAAAAAATGCGCACTGCGCTGCCTCAATTGAAGGTGCCGATCGAAGTGGGATTGGGCATTGGCCAGAATTGGTTGGAGGCGCATTAAAGGATGAGAAGTGTTAATGTAAATTTTAAATTAATTGCATTGATAATGAATAATGTGCGACTTCTCCGAAGTCGCACATTTTGCGCGGTTAATCCAAAATTCACTTTAGGTTACCATGCTCTATTCCTCTTCCTCCCACTCCGAAGCCATTTCTTCCTCCGAAGCCATTTCCAACCAAAAATTATTCATCCCTTCTCCTTGTAGCACTTTCACTTTGCTCAGATTGACCGAATCGAGCAGCGCCAGGAAGGTAATAATGGCATGGATGCGGTCTTTGCACTCGCCAAAGATGGATCCAAAATCGGCCCGGCGACCATTGCTGATGCGGCTATAGATGAATTCCTGCTGGCCTTCGATGGTGTGATTGAAGCGGGCAATTTGGTGTACGGCTCTCGGTTGGGGCGTTTCAAAACGGGTCATTACACTTTCAAAAGCCCGCAAAAGGCGGAAGAGGGTCAGCGATTCCAACTCGGTATCCACCAAGGCTTTGGTGGCAATCTGCTGGAGCTCCTGGGTGATATTGCCGCGTACTTCCTGCATGGCGCGGTGCTCTTCCATTTCGCGCATTTCGTCGAGCACACTTTTGTATCGTTTGTATTCCAAAAGGCGTTGTACCAGCTCGTCGCGGGGGTCAATCTCATTGCCTGCTTCGTCCAATTGTTTGCGCGGCAGCAGCATCTTCGCCTTGATGCGGCAAAGAGTGGCCGCCACCAAGATGAATTCGCTAGCCATGTCGATGTTCAGCTGCTCCAGGTGGTGCAGGTAATCCAAAAAATCGTCAGTGATGGTGGCAATAGGGATGTCGTTGATGTCCAATTCATCACGTTCGATGAAGAACAACAAGAGGTCGAAGGGGCCTTCGAACTGCGGAAGGTGAATGGTGTAGGTATCGTTTACGGCCATAGAGGGGCGAATTTAGGGAGAATTTGGGGAAAAATAAAGCGCTACCCACAGCTCAGTGAGTAGCGCTTTATTCCTACCTAAAGTATCTTCAGTCTGCTACTAGAACGTATACCGCAAACCCACTCTCGCCTGCCATCTCGACAGCAAGCTAAAGTCATCCGCGAAAGTATTTTTCAGCGAAGCATCAAAGGAGTAGGTTGGTACTCCGTTGGCTACACTTACGCCCACGGGCTGGGTATTCACGGGCAATTGGCGCACGCCCCAGTTGGAGTTCAGCATGTTGCCAAAGTTGAGAATATCCAGGCTGAGCTGAAAGCCTCGGCCACCATCGCCCATCTTCATGTCTTGCGCAATGCGGATGTCCCACTGTGAATACCAAGGGGCCAGGATGCCGTATTTTTCAACGTACTTGCCACGGTTGGCACTCAAGTACTTGTCTTGGCGGATGAAGTTACCGAAGGCCTCGCGCTGGGCCGCAGTTTGGAAGTTCATTTGGCTCAGTTGCGCATCGGTAGGGATGAAGAGCAGGTCGTTGAGGCCCGAACCATCGTTGTTGATGTCGCCAGAGTAGGTGTAGCTGAAGCGGAAGTCGGCTACGTTGTCGTTCTGAGTGGTACCACCTTGGGCATACTGGAAGAAGGTTGACAAAGTAGTCGCCCAACGGCCGCCGTACTCAAATGTTTTGAACGCAGAACCAATGATGCGGTGTTTGGCTCCAAACAAAGAAGGTGCCAGCAGCGCATTGTTTACGTGGTTGATGGCCGGGTTGCGGTCAAAGGCGTCGCTGGAAATTTCCGCTTCTACTGAAGAGGCATCTTTGGCATCCAGGAAGTTGTAACCCAACATCACCTGGCCATTTTTGAAATTGCGGCGCAGCTGTACGCTGGTGTTGAAGGAGTAACCCACGTTGGTGTTGGAGAACACGTAAGCGTTGGTAGGGCCACCAAAAACCAGAGTCCGGTCGGCGTTGGTGTAAATCGGACGACTGTCGGGGCCTTGCAGTTTACCAGTTGGCAGTTTCAGGCCGTAGTTGCGCACCATTGCCGCTTGCAGGTCTTTGGTATACAGCACATCCAGGGTGAATACCCAATTGCCCATTTTGCGGTCGTAGCCCAAGTTGGAGCGCCATACCTGTGGGAACTTGAAGTTGGGATCGGTATAGTTGTAGAAGAAGAAGTTGGGGTTAGCCACTTGGTTGCCAATCCAAACGAAAGGCAAACGGCCAGTGAAAAAGCCCGTTCCCCCGCGCAATTGCGCACTTTTTCCATCGCTGCTCAGGTCGTAGTTGAAGCCAATCCGAGGTGAAAACAGGGGTACTTGTTTGGGTAACTTGGTATGGTCAAATTTTTGAGGATCGCCCTGCTCGTTGTACCAGGTAATGGTCGGATCGTAGCAGCAGTTGCGGTCGATGTTTTCCTGAATTTTTTCAGGGGTGTTGAAGTACAAGGGCATGTCCATGCGGATGCCGTAGGTCAGGGTGAATTTGTTGTTCACCGTCCATTCATCCTGTAGATAAAAGGCAAATTGGCCTACGTTGGTTTCGGCCAGGGCCCAACCTTTTCCAGGGGTTCCGCCTTCTCCGCCATTGGCTTTGGCAAAAGCGCGGGCTGCCGCCACTTCATTATCAAAACCACCCGTTCTCACGCTGTCCAAAAAGGCTGCTGTGCTCACGTAATCCGGACCAAAGGTGCCTCCGTAAGCATTCAGGTTGAATGAGTTGTCAAAACTAAATACTTCGACACTGGTGCCGATGGTGTAGTTGTGTTTGCCTTTGTAGATGTTGAAGTTGTCGGTAAACTGGAACACATCCTGGTTCAGGCGGTTGAAAACTGAGAAGGGCTCGTGACCCGCTACGATGTAACGAATCCCGTCCTTGGCGATACTGATGACCGGGAAAGGCTCTGAAAAAGGATCACGGGCGTCGCGGAAAGAGGTGTAGCCTACTTGCAATTTGTTGGCGGCAGAATTGCCAAACAAAGAACGCAATTCAATGATGCCGGAATTGATCTTGTTGTTGATCTGATAGCCGGAATTGAAAAATTGCAAAGTAGTCAAGTCAGGGCCCCGGCGACCAATGGCCGAAGGGTGCGCAGGCTTTTGTTTGAAGGCGTCCAGGAAGTTGTAGGTTGCCGTCAGGGTGTGATTTTTGCTGATTTGGTAATCCAGCTTCAGGATGGCCTTGGTGCTGTTGGTATTGTGCAGATAGTCTTCGTATGGTCCAGTTTTGTATTGGTAGCGGGTGCTCAGCGCTGCCGAAACTGCGTCCAAATCCGATTTGGCTACCCGCGATACGTTGGAACCCGTCCGTCCAGGGGCAGCGGCAATCGCCGTGGAGCCCAGGTCGCTACGATCATCAATTTCTGCGTTGGCAAAGAAGAAAAGTTTGTTCTTGATAATCGGACCACCCAATGCAAATCCGTACTGGACTTGAGAAAGATCCGGTACGACAATTTTTTCCCCACTTACTTTTCCACCCGTCAAATCCTGGTTCCGGAAAAATCCAAACACTGAACCTTTGAGTGTATTCGTACCCGATTTGGTCACAGCATTTACCGATGCACCCGTAAAACCAGCTTGGCTTACGTCATAAGGTGCTAGGGAAACGGTAATTTGTTCAATGGCGTCTAGTGAGATGGGTTGCGCATCCGCCTGGCCACCTGGTGTAGCAGCATCCAAACCAAAGGGGTTGTTAAAAATGGCCCCATCAATGGTGAAGTTGTTGAACTGGTCATTCCGGCCCGCAAAAGAAACCCCATCCGAAGCTGGAGTAGCCCGGTAGAAGTCTTGTGCCGAACGGGTGATGGTAGGCAGTTTGGTCAGTGCGTCCGAACCAACGTTGGTTTCTGAACCTGTCCGTCCTTTTCCAAAAATATCAGAGCGGTTGGAGGTGATTTCTACCTCGCCCAACAGCGCTGAATTTTCGGCCAACTTGGCATTGACAGTGAATTTGCTGCCCAATTGCAGGAAAACACCATCGAGTTGGAAATCTTTGAAGCCTACATACGTCACTTTGATCGTGTATGGGCCACCTACCCGCATGTTGGGAATGTTAAAGCCCCCATCTCCGCGAGTATCCACACCATAAACGGTGCCTGACTCAACGTGTGTAGCAACTACACTGGCACCCACAAGGGCTTCGCCAGATTCAGAAGTTGCAGTACCTTGGATGGAAGAAGTAGTTTGTTGTGCGTAAATGTTTGAACATAAGCACAGCATTGCCAGAAAAGGCAATAAACGTAAACCTAGTTTCATTGAGTGTTTTTTTTATTAATTTGGGTAATCCTAGCAACAAAATTAATTTATATTGGCTTAACTCAGTGTATGCTTTTTTAAGTTTATTGAAAATTTAATGTTAATTTATTGTTTATTTAAAGCTTAAATAGAAGCAATTGCTTCCACTTTTTTAGAAAAATGTAAAATACCAAGTAAAACCAAACACTACGCTGTCGAGCCCTTGGCAGCCCAAAATGTACCACGGCTGGGGTGCTCGCGCAACTATTTTGAGGGCTAGTACTTCAAATTGATAGCCCCCAGTAGTCAGGCTGTTTTTGTCGTGATTCCGGGGGTGAGTATTGAAAGTATTGGTCTGAAAAACTGTAAAAAACCAATGATGAACAGCGGGAAGCCTTGAAAAAAACGTAGATTTGTGGGAAGCTACCAAAGCACTTGCTTAAGTTTTTCGTTCGGGGTGCAAACGAACTATTTTGCTTCCGCCAAAAACTTCAACAAGCGCCATCTACAATTTCTTCCTATGCTCATTGCGATACGAATCTTAATCATCTTGTTTATTCTGGGCCTGATGGTCTTCATGGGGCACCTTTCTGTACGCATGGAAAAGCGGCGCATCGGCGGCAAATACCACGATTTTTGGCAGGACACCATGGGTTCGATATGGCGAACTGGTGGTGAAAATTTTCTGCCCGTGCCTTCCTGGAAAGAGGAAGGGGATGATTACTGTGAGCGTTTGCGAAAAAAACGAAATTTGGTGGTGTACTTGTTTTGGTTGATTTGGGTGGTGATTGTGGTGGTGTTTATTGTTTCTTGAAAAATTACCGCACCCGCTCCAATCCCTCCTTCGCCTTCGTATAATCCGGTGCCAATTTCAACGCCTGCTCATAATCCGCCTTCGCCTGCTGTTTTTTGCCCAAAATTTCCGCCGCGACGCCCCGGTAGAAATAGGCCTGGATGTGTACTGGTGAAGCCCGAATGGCCGCGTCAAATTTCTCATAAGCCGAAGGAATGGAATCCATGTCCATCAACAACAGCCCGGCATTGAAGTAACCTTCGGCATATTTAGGGTCAATGCGATTGATTTTGCGGAAGGTAGCCAAGGAGCCTTTCAGGTCGCCAATGCTTTGCTGGTAGTAGCCACGGGCGTGTAGCGCTTCTATGTTTTTGGGATCGATGCGGGTCGCAGTTTCAAAATAGCGCCCGGCGATGGCATTGCCTAGGGCGGCGTGGAGTTGGCCCAGGTTGATCCAGGCATCTACCAGATCGGGGTCATTTTCGACGGCGGTTTGAAAACTGTTGATGGCGCGGGCAGTATCACCCATCTCTTTAAAGTTCATCCCAAACATGAAGAAAGCTTCCGCATTCTGAGGGTCAATTTGTAAGGCCTGATCGATGGTTTTCATCGATTCCTTGTGCATTTGCAAGATCATCTGAAACTCCGACAACTTGAGTAAGGTGGGAATGCGCCGAGGAAAGCGCATCACTGCGGTTTCCATGGTTTTAAGTGCCTTGAAACTTTTGAAATAATCCATGTAGGCATCGGCCAGGAGGTGGTAATAGTCCACTTTGCTGGAATCAATGCTGATGGCCTTGTTGAGGTCGGCAATGGCTTCGTCAAAACCTTCGAGTTCAAAATACTGCTCGGCGCGAGCGTAGTACAAGTCAGCATTTTTAGGGCTCTTTTCAATTTGGGCATTCAGCTGATCCAGCACGGTATTGCCCGTAGTTTCGGCCTTTTCCTGGTTCGTACTGTTTCCAGTACAAGCAGTAAAAAAATAAAAGATGGGTAATAAAAAAATAGAAAAACGCGTCAATCTAATCATGGTAGTTGGATCCAATTTTGACAAAATCAGCCTCATTATGCCAGGTTTTGTACACTGGCTTTTCCTTGTTCAGGAGCCAAATGTACAAAACCTGTGGCGATGAACACCCGCATTTTTAGCTACTTTGTACCAAAATCGTCCAAAGGATTACAAACCTGGAAATTCATGGTTTCTGAAAGCATCTACAAACAAACGGTGGTCTTCTCTAACCTTTGCGGCATATTGCTCTCCAAACTTGGTCATGTATTCAATGTATTCGGCTTCTCTGCCATCCAATACCTCGTTAATGGCGTCTTCGATCGAATACTCAATCAAGGATTGGTCGCTATCATCATCAGAGCAGCAATGGATCTTGGCAATGCAACGGCCCAAACTTTCCACAACCGCCAAAATATCGTCGAGGTCATTGATTTCGTCCCACTCCAAATCAGCAGTGTAGGGAGAAATTTCCGTTACAAACATGCTATTGCCATCCAGGGTAGTGTAGCCCAGGAATGGATCTGCGTTGGCCTGTAGTGCACGTTGAGAAACAGCAGTACGATGCCCTTCATTGGTGAAATAATTCTTGGCTTCCTCGTCCTGTACATATTTAGAGGCAGCGGAAGGCTGAGCAACTTTCATGGAAATAATCAAGTCGTTTTCAAGTGCCTGAGTATCTCCTTCCAGCAGGACACTGTAGATTTTCAAGCCAGCGCTCCCAATTCCCAGTCCACGGCGCAAAGCAACATCCTTGATCTCATAGGTAAGCTGCGAACGTTTTTTGCGATTCGGAATGGTATTGTAATACTCCAATAAGGCAGCCTCTACTTTTTTACGCATTACCTCATCTACGGGTGAAATCATCTTGTTATTTTTAAACTGACGATCCCCGTCGATGATTTCAGTTTCTGCATCCAAGAGCCCTACCCTGGTCAATTGCCGGGCATTGTAGAGTACCTGTAGCAGGGGCCCTTTTGTATTTTCGAGCTTCAATGCGAAATTTTTGTCGGCACCTCCAGCAAATCGGGCAATCTGTTGAGCGTAACTCCGGGCACCATGACCCACTATTTCACGAATTTCAGCATCGCTCAAGGCTTTTTGATACCCGATTAGAGCTAGGCTGGCACAAAAGCGTTTTACATCCCAGTTAAAGGGAGCTACATAAGCCTCGTCAAAGTCATTGACATCAAAAATCAAGATGCCTTTTCCGTTCATGTAGGTGCCAAAATTTTCGGCATGCAAATCACCTTGAATCCAGACACGACTGGTTTTTTCGTTCAAAAAAGGGTCTTGATCCTGTGCAATGTCGGCATAAAATAAGGCTGCACTACCCCGGTAAAAGGCAAATGGGGTTTCAGACATTTTCCGAAACTTACCACGCCAGGCTCCTGGATCAAGCGCAATTAAGTCGGCGTAATTGTCGGTAAAAGATTTAATGATGAATGCTTGTCTCTCGGCAGGAGAAACAGCGGCTGAAAAATTTGTGGAGGCTTCCATGGATAAAAATTGATTAATAGTGTTGAGTTATAATGGTGCTACTGGAATGAGGAAGTGATCAGATTTGAGAGAGAGTAAATAGTTCAGGTCTAGAATAGTATCTTGGACAATCAAATATAATGGATAGAATGAATTCATCAAAACATCGGGCATTTAAATGTGAAATAAAGTTATTTATAAAAACCAATATGCAACTAGCCCATAAATGCCTGGGCCTGCTTTTGGTATTAACGCCATTTCTCCTTTTAGCCCAAAAATGGCAAAATCTCCAAACCTTCGGTGGCCCTGGCAACGAAAACCCTGGCGATTTGCACTGCAATAGGGAAGGGCACTGCGCCACGGGGTTCACCTTCCAGGGAAAAATGGAACTAGGAGGACGTACGCTCAATAGCCAAGGTGGCAGCGATTTTGTCATCCTGCAACGTCCCAAAGGTAGTGCCCAATACCGTTATTTCAGCCATGGCGGTGGCCCTTTGGATGAAGAAATTGTTGCAGTGCGTCCCTTGAACAATGGTGGCTTGTTGTGTGCAGGGGTGTTTTGGCGGGAGCTGGTTTTGCCCGATACAACTTTATTGGCGCGGGATGCAGGCAAGGCGATTTTTGTGTTGTCTTACCGACCTGATGGCCGCTTGTCCTGGGCGAAAGTGATTGATGGTTCGGGTTTAAAAAGTGTCAGCGATGTGCTGCTCAACGACAATGGCAACATTTGGGTAAGTGGTTCTTTTGGCGACACCCTTTTTGTGGAGGGCAAAAAATGGGCTGCAGCGGGGCAGACCGACCTATTCTTAATGCGCCTGGATGTGGATGGCCGTTTGCAATGGCTGCAACACCATGGGGTGATGGGCAGTACCCGCCTGGCGGGCATCGCCGAATTGCCCGGTCGCGCCGTAGTGGGCTTGGGCAGCTTTGATGCAAGTGTCCGTTTTGGCAATGAGCTTTTTACGGCCAACACCACCGATCAGGATTTATTTCTAACGGCCTGGGGCCCCGATGGGCAAGTGCTATGGGCACGCAAAGCTGGTGGGGTGTATGATGCCACTCCCATTGACATCACCACTGATGACAAGGGGCGAATCTATTTTTGTGGCAACATTGTGGGGGTGATCCGCTTCGACAATGGCCTGAGCATTCAAAGTAAGGATGGCAATTCCGACTTGTTTCTAGGGGCTTGTTCGTCATCGGGTACCCCCTTATGGGCACGAGCGTTCACAGGCGACCAAGTACAGGAATGCTCCCGAATGTTGTGGCAAAACCACCAGATTTACCTCAGTGGCTACACCCTAGGGCGTTTCAACTACGGTGGAAAAGACATCAATCCTGCCGATGGCTTTAGTTCGTTTTTGGCGGTACTGGATACCATTGGTCGGCCCACGTCGGTAGAGATACTGGATGCCACAGGAGGCTTGTACACTGGCGGATTGGCTTACAGCGCAGGCAGCCAGTTGCAGTTGGCGGGGGTGTACCGAGGAACGGGTAGCCTGGAAACCCTGGCTTTGTCGGGTAGCAGCTCTTTTGATCTTTTTACAGCCGATTTTTCAACTTTGGTTACTGGTGTTCCCAATGTTTTGGTAGATGATCCCCAATTCAAAGTTTTTCCAACGCCCAGCAAAGACATTTTATACATTCAAAACACGACTCAAACCGAGGCGTACACGGCCCGCCTTTATGATGCCTTTGGGCGGATGATCCAAGAAATTAAAGGAAGCCCTGGCTCACTGGATATCTCTAGTTTTAGTCCAGGAGTTTATTTATTGCAAATTCGCCAGGAGGCCAGGTGGTCACTTTACAAAATATTTAAGCAGTAAATCCAGCATCAAAACATTCGCCAGGGGAATCATTTCTATCGAAACGAAGTTTAAAGAAAAATCCTACCCGATTTCAAGGTTGGAAAACGAGCCTTTTTTGCACGCAACTAGCTCGCAAAAAAGGCTGTTTTTTATCTCTGGAACCCTCAACCTCCACCACATGTCCACAGCACCCGCTTTAAGCAACAATTTTTCCCAACGTCGGCGCATCATTGCTTCTGTTTTGGTGTTGATTGCCGCGCTTTGTTTTTCGGCCAAAGCCGTTTTGGTCAAATTGGCCTATCGCTACGAGATTGACAGCATTTCCCTGCTCACCTTGCGCATGGTTTTTTCCCTGCCCTTTTTTCTGGGCATTGCCATTTGGGCCAAACAAAAGGCCCTGCGGGAAAACCGCCATGTAATCCTCAGCACCCGCGACTGGAGCGCCATTTTTCTGTTTGGCCTTTGTGGGTATTACCTGGCGAGTATGCTCGATTTTATGGGCTTGTTTTACATTACTGCGGGCCTGGAGCGTTTGATTTTGTTTTTATATCCCACCATGGTGCTGGCCATCAATGCCGTTTTTTTGAAAAAACCGGTCACCCGCATCCAATGGATTGCCTTGGCTTTGACTTATGGTGGAGTGAGTTTGGCTTTTTTGGATGGCGACCAATTAGGTGCGGGTAACAATGTATTTTTAGGCAGCATCCTGATTTTTTTTAGCGGCTTGACCTACGCCATTTATCTGGTAGGTAGCGGCCAATACATCACCAAAGTGGGCTCTTTGCGCTACACCTGTCTGGCCATGCTGGCGGCCAGTGTGGGCGTGATTGTGCAGCATGGAATCCTTTATCAGTGGGCTTTGTTCCATTTTCCGCCACAGGTGTACATCTTGTCCATCATCATGGCTCTTCTTTCCACGGTGTTGCCCACTTTTATGATGAGTGAAGCCATTCGCATCATTGGTTCCAGCAATGTGGCCATTATTGGTAGTATTGGACCGGTAGCCACCATTGTGATGGGGTACTTCTTGCTGGGCGAAACCTTTGGGCTATGGCAGTTCCTGGGTACCATTTTGGTAATTATTGGAGTCTTGCGGATCAGTTTGAAATAATAACTTTGCGAAAGATTTTAATCTATAGATATGGAATTAAACCATAAATCCCTCGGCCAAGGCGAACCACTCATTGTGTTGCACGGCTTGTTTGGCACCCTGGACAACTGGCAAACCCTGGCTAAATCCTGGGCGGAGCATTACCTGGTCTACCTCGTTGACTTGCGCAACCACGGGCGTTCGCCGCATGTGGATGGCTTGAGTTATCCGGCGATGGCGAAGGATTTGCACGATTTTATGGAGCAAAACTGGATCCACAAAGCCCATATCCTAGGCCATTCGATGGGGGGTAAAGTGGCCATGGAGTTCGCATTGACCTACCCCGATATGGTGGATAAACTTATCGTGGTTGACATTGCACCTCGGCCTTACGCCCCTGGGCACGACGAAATTTTCACAGCCCTTTTTGCCATCGACCTCGCTACGCTCGAAAGCCGCCAAGCTGCCGAAGCCATCCTCGAACAATACATTCCAGAATGGGGAGTGCGGCAATTTTTGCTCAAAAACCTGTCTCGAATCAAAGAAGGTGGTTTTGAGTGGAAAATGAACTTGCCGATTATTTATCGGGATTATGCCCAGATTTTGGCCCCACCAAGTGAGGCGGATGCATTTGAAGGCCCCACTTTGTTCATTCGGGGTGAACAATCGCGGTATGTACGCGACGAAGACATCCTGCACATCCAAGAACTTTTTCCTCGCAGTACATTGCAGACTGTACCCAATGCCAGTCACTGGGTACACGCAGATCAACCCGAGGTGTTGAATGGGATGGTGATGGATTTTTTGGAGAAAGGGTAAACGTTCATTGGCACATTTGCAAATTAACATTGATATGGTAATTGGTTTCATTCTTTTCCCCCGCCTTACTCAACTCGACCTCACCGGGCCTTACGAGGTTTTTGCTCGTTTGCCGGATACGCAGGTTTTGCTCTTGGCCAAAACGCTGGATCCCATTGTCACCGAAAAAGGTTTGGCCATCTTACCCAATGGGACTTTTGATGCGGCCCCCCAACTGGATGTAATCTGTGTACCCGGTGGGCCAGGCATCAACGATTGTTTGCAGGATGAAGTGCTGCTCCAGTTTTTGCGCCAGCAAAGTCAAGGAGCGCGTTACGTCACCTCGGTGTGTACGGGAGCCTTGATTTTGGCAGCGGCGGGTTTGTTGGAGGGATATCAGGCGACTACACACTGGCTCTCACTGGATTTGTTGCGGCAGTTTGGCGTAGAGGTGCGCACGGAGCGGGTGGTGCAAGACCGCAACCGCATCACGGGCGGCGGCGTTACAGCGGGTATTGATTTTGGACTGGCGATTGCAGCGGCGCTGTTTGATCAAACGACTGCGGAGGCCATCCAGTTGATGATGGAGTACAATCCTCAGCCACCTTTTGACAGTGGGCACCCTTCCACGGCGAGCAGCGAAGTGATTGAAAAGGTGGAATTGGCGGCGGCACCGTATCAGGAAGAAAGAAAAAGGATAATCGAGGGGTTGCGGAGGTAGGCTATTACAACTCCGCCAACAACACCTTTATAATCCCCGACAATCTTTTCTCCGCCCCCTTCGCCACGTTCACTACATCCTCCAAACTCGTTTCCCGAATGTCCTCAATCGGGTAACAACGGTTCGTTGCCACGCTGGCCACAAAGATCGGCAAACTCATGTGCCGCGCCACCAATACCTCGGGCACTGTGGACATGCCCACCACATCGGCACCCATCATGTGGGCAAAGTTGTATTCCGCAGGGGTTTCCAGATTAGGCCCTTGTAGTCCCAAATACACTCCTTCGTGCGCTGCAACTCCTTGGGAACGCGCAATTTCCAGCGCCCGCGTATTCAAAGCACGGTCGTAAGCATTCAACATATCGGGAAAACGTGGCCCCAGGCGTTCGTCGTTGTGGCCCCGCAGTGGATTATCGGCTTGCAAGTTGATGTGGTCTTTTAGGAACACCAAATCACCGGCGTAAATATGCTGATTGACACTGCCTGCCGCATTGCTGATGAAGAGGCGTTGAATGCCGAGGAACTTCATCACCCGCACCGGGAAGGTGATTTGTTGCATGCTGTAACCTTCGTAGTAGTGAAAACGGCCAGCCATGGCGACTACTTTACGACCAGCCAGATAGCCAAAGACCAGTTCTCCCTTGTGGCTTTCCACCGTAGAAACGGGGAAATGGGGGATGTCTTTGTAAGGAAAAACGGCCACCCGGTCGATTTCCTGGGCCAAATCGCTGAGGCCAGTGCCAAGGATGATGCCAAAATCTGGTTCAAAATCCGTGTTTGAACGCAAAAAAGTCAGTGCTTCCTGAATTTGATCGTAAAGCTGCATGGTAGTGAAATTGAAGTTCAAAGATAATAAATCATCACAGGGTAGAGCGGGTTTACTTACCTTTGTAGCCAAATTTGGTAGCATCCATGAGAGTACTATTGATCTTTGCTTGTATCAGCTGTTGTTTTTGGTCTTGCAAAAACGAAAATCTAGAAATTCCCCAAGACCAGGTGGCAAAAGTATTGACGGAATATGGCAAAACCAATCCGGAAACCGAAGCGGTTATCCATACTAATGAGGGAGATATCCACCTGCGCTTGTATACTGAAACGCCCTTGCATCGCGCCAATTTTGTACGCATGATCAAAGCTGGCCACTACAAAAGAGGCCATTTTTACCGCATCATCAGCAGCTTTATGGTGCAAGGAGGCAGTGAAGCCGAAGGGAAATACCATTATCTCGTACCCAACGAAACCAGCCCGGATCGCTTGCACCAATACGGAGCACTGGCCATGGCGCATTTCGATGAGGGCAATCCTGAAAACAACTCCTCTGCAACCGAGTTTTACATTGTGCGGGGTCGGCGTTTTTTGAATGAAGACCTGGAGGAGTTGGCCGACAAATACAATCCTGAGCAGCTCAAAATTTTTGAGACCATCGGTGGTGCCCCCAATCTGGATGGGAAATATACCGTGTTTGGCGAAGTAACGAAAGGTATGGACATCATTGAAAAACTGTCCGAAGTGCGCACCCGTGGCGAAGACGAACCCGAACAGAAGATTCGTTTCTCGCTGGAATTGAAATAATGTCCGAAAACAACACTCTTTCCGTACAGGCTACCAAGCCACAGAACGCCAACATTGCCAGCATCGAATTGCTGCGTGGCCTGGCTTCTGCGGTGGTTTGTTTGTACCATTTTACCAATGGCCACAACAACTTTATTTCCGAAGCAAACTGGATCAAAGCCATTACGGGCAAAGGCTGGTTGGGGGTGGAAATCTTTTTTGTTATTTCTGGGTTCATCATCCCTTATTCCATGGCGCGGAGCGACTACCGCTGGCGCGATTTTCCGCTGTTCATATTGAAGCGGTGGGCGCGGATTGATCCCCCTTTTTGGTTGAGTATCTTGTTTGTACTGGGCTTAAATGTCTTGGCTACCTTGTGGTTGGTACCATCTTTCAATGTATCTTGGTCGCGCTTGCTCTTGCATTTTGGGTATTTGATTCCCTTTTTTCCGCCCAACCAATGGCTCAATGGGGTATACTGGACGCTTGGGGTAGAGTTTCAATACTACATTTTGGTAGGGCTCCTTTATCCTTTGCTTTTTCATAAACGCAGTGTGTACTTTTGGTTGACGGCTGCGGGACTCCTAACCATTACCATATTCACCCATCAACCCGCTTTCTTTTTCGATTACAGTATGTTTTTCATCCTGGGTTTCGCACTGTTTAGGCGTTTTGATGGCCAGCTGAAGCCCTGGGAGTTTTACCTTTTTTCAGCCATCGTTTTTTGGATCATCGAGTACAAGTTCAGCCCGCAATACCTCGTGGCGGGATTTATACCCTGGATGCTGCTTGCCTTTTGGCCGAACTTAAAAATACCTGGCTTACGCTGGTTGGGCATGATTTCTTATTCCTTGTACCTGATCCATTTGCCGCTGGGCAAAAAGTTGATTCCTCTGGCCGCCCGCTACATTGAGGGAGATGGGCCGCGTTTGGTATTTGTCATTTTCCTCTTTGCTTTTACCCTCTTGTTGGCTTATGGTTTTTATCAGCTCATTGAGCGGCCCGCGATGCGTTGGTCGAAGCTGGTACGCTATGGGAAGTGAAAAGTGAAAAGTGAAAAGTGAAAAGCGGGTACCAGTTGTATTCCATCGCTATATAATTTTTCACTTTTTACTTTTCACTTTTCACTTCCAAAAGTTTGGCAGGCGACCAATAACACTAAATTTTCTTCTGACTTTTCTCAAAAATCTGTATATTACCGACTCTAGTTAGAGGCCCATTTCCAATTTCAAAGTATGCGATTTGTATTGTCACTTTGTTTCTGGTTTTTTGTTACCGGGGCCATTGCGCAAGAAGCGTATGTGGTGGTAGATAGTATTGCCATCAACGGAAACAAACGCACAAACATCCAGGTCATCCTGCGCGAACTTCCCTTCCAGATAGGCGACACCATTTTACGCAAAAATTTGAAGGATCGCCTGGCCTGGGGCAAACAGCAGGTGCTGAACACGGGCATGTTCCGCGAAGGCATCATCAGCCATACCCCTAGCGCCACCAAGCCTGATCACATTTGTGTCGCCCTGGATTTGGCGGAGAGTTGGTACATTTATCCTACACCTTATTTTGAGCTGGCCGACCGCAATTTCAATGTATGGTGGGTAGACCAAAATCGCTCCCTCGATCGCATCATTTACGGGATGGACTTTGTGCATCGCAACTTTTCGGGCAATCGCGATCGTTTTCAAATCAAATTCACCAATGGGTACACCCGTAATTATTCCCTGGGGTACAAATTGCCTTTCATCAACCGGAAAAAGACCCTGGGCATAGATGCAGCGGTTTCTTTTGCGCAAAATCGGGAAATCAACTACGCGACTACCCAAAATCGCCAGCAGTTTTTTAGGGACGAAGACAGGTTTGCTTATCACCGCTTCCGTTCGCGGCTTTCAATGGTGTACCGGCCAAAGTTGCTCGAACAACACGAAGCCCGGCTTAGCTATGAGGACAACAAAATCATGGATCAAATCGCCAAAGACCTCAATCCGGATTTTTTCCTGAACGGGCGGAGCCGTCAACGCTATTTTTCCCTGGCTTATACCTATACTTACGATTCGCGCGACTGTCGGCCTTATCCGTTGGAAGGGCAATATTTTTCGGCTTCTTTGGAAAAAGATGGTTTGGGCCTCGTGTCAAATGACCGCAGTGCCCTGACTTTTAGTAGCAGCTATGCCCAGTTTTTACCGCTCGGCAACCGCTGGAATTTTTCCTTCATTGGCCGGGCCAAATTCTCGTTCATCCGCAGCCAACAGCCTTACAACGACAACCGCGCCGTTGGTTATTCCGGCAACGATTTGGTTGGTTACGAGTATTACGTCATCGATGGCCTGGACATGGGCATCATCAATACCAGCTTTCGGGTCAAAATTGCGGACAATCGACTCTGTTTTGGAAAAATCATCCCGGTAGAACGCATGCGCGAACTACCTTTTAAAGTATATTTGGCCGTGAACAACGACTTTGGCTACGTCAACCATCCTTTTGATTTTGGAGCCAACTCCTTTACCAATCGGATGTTGTGGGGCAAAGGGATTGGCCTGGATGCGGTATTCTTTTTCGACAAGGTGTTTAAAATCGAATACAGCTTCAACCATCTCTGGGAGTCAGGGATTTTTTTTCATTTCAACATGAATATTTGATGCGGGTTGTCGTATACGCCTACGTGCTGAAGGATCATGATGTGCCGCACATCCAGCGCCTGTTTGATGCCTTACACGAGGAAGGCATTTCGGTATACGTGTACGGCCCATATCTGGACCTGATGCGTGACAAAATCGTGTTTCAAAAGCCAGTAGGCGAATTTGATGGGTACATCGATTTTACGCTGAAAAAATTTGACTTCTTGATCGCATTGGGTGGCGATGGGACTATTCTAAGCGCCATTACCCACGTCCGCGAATCGGGGGTACCCATTCTGGGCATCAACCTCGGTCGCCTGGGCTTTTTGGCGAGTATTGAAAAAAAACGCATCCGCGATGCAGTGCAATTGCTGGCCAAAGGGCGGTACAGCATTGAAGAACGGGGCTTGTTGTACCTCGAAAGCAGCATGCCCTTGTTTGGGGATACCCGCTTTGCGCTCAACGACTTCACCATCCTGAAGCGCGATACCTCCTCCATGATCACCATCCATACTTACATCAATGGCTCGTACCTAAATACATATTGGGCGGACGGGATCATTGTGGCTACGCCAACGGGTTCCACGGGCTATTCCTTGAGCTGCGGTGGGCCGATTATTTTTCCCAATTCAAACAATTTTGTGATCACCCCGGTAGCTACCCACAACCTCAACGTACGCCCGGTGGTCATCTCCGACGATTCAATCATTTCTTTTGATGTGGAAGGGCGGGCTGAAAACTTCCTTTGCACGCTGGATTCCCGCTTCGAAACCATTACTTCGGCGCACCAATTGGCGGTCCGGAAAAACGATTTTTCCATCAATTTGGTGCAGCTGCACGATTATGGGTTTATGGATACCATGCGGGATAAGTTGGCGTGGGGGCAGGATTCACGGAACTAATACGATGAAGACCCTATACCAGCGGTAGCGCGATATTTTTTGATTTTGCTTGAAAGACTTGAGCTAGTGGGACATTTCTCTCAATGTCCCAACCCCCCATCAATTCACCATCACCAACCGAGTCACAACCTGCTGCCCATTCTGGCGAATGATCACCGAATAGGTTCCCGTCCCTGGCAAATCCTGCTGAGTATAATTAAAGTTATTCTCACCCACAAACAAGTTTACCCGATCCTGCCGGACGGTCCGGCCATAGGTATCGATGACTTGCAGGGTAGCTTCACCACCATTTGGGCTGGACCAGGTTATTTGCACCTGGTCGCGGAAAGGATTGGGATGCACCGAGAGCACCTTAAAGTCCAATTGTGGGCGGATCGGGTCTATTTCAGCCCCGCTTTTAATGATAGTCGGGCTCAACTGAGTCAGGCCATTCGTTTCTACATTGCCATTTACATCTCCCAGTTTGATGCCGATGAAGCGTGCGTCCGTCACCGAACGATCCAGGTCGTTGAACTGAATGAACTTGGGAATTGCCTCTGCCCAGGGGTTGCTGGGGTCTTTGAAGCGGTGTTTGGCATCTACAAACAGCCAGCTTTTACCACCTTCAAAAGTGGCATCCAAGTTCAAAATGACCTTCCGAATTTTGATCATGTCGATGGTAGAGATGGTACCGGATTGGTTCACATCGGCGGCCAGCAATTGATAAGGTGAGGTCAGTAATTGTTTGCCCAAAATGTGTTTGGTGATGAGCAAGAGGTCAAACGTTGTAACTCCATTGCGGGCATCATCCACTTTATCTGCAGTGAGGGTGTAATCATACCCTTTGGAGAGTCCTTGCATCAGGTAATCACCCGTTACAACACTTACTGCTTTCAAATCTTTGGCCCCACTACTTTCGACCACTACACCGCTCAGGTTGAGGCCCAATTCAGTGCGCGTATTCCCCTCAATGATCAGGGTATCGCCAGGGTCTTTGCAAAGGTTGTATTTGTTGTCCTGTACCTTTACATAAGTCAAACAATAATCGTGGTTGGGGCCGGGAGGGCTGAGCTTTGTATTGATGGCGCTGTCCCAGGCGTGCAATTCCACTTCGGTCAAACCCAAATCGTCGCAGGTAAAGATGATGTAACCCTGGTTGATGTTGGCTTTTTCCCCTTTGCGGTTGATGGAGTAGCGTACTGGCCCCGAACAAGAATCGAAGCTGGGGCTGGCCAACAGGTCTTTGGCCCACACAATGGTGGAAGCCCGATCCACATCCCCGTCCCCGTCAACGTCGGTATTCGGTGGCAATTCGCTCAACTCGGCGGATAAACCGTGGATACAAGTGACAGAGGGCGCTTTACAATCGACTACCTTGAATTTGACAAAACCTCGGCCCGTATTACCACAAGCATCGGACACTTTGATTTCCAATTGGTAATCCCCTTTGGGTACTACCCCGGTGAACAAATACTTGGGGTAGCGCCCAAATACCCGCCAATTGGTTTGGCTGCTGCTGGAGCTTTCGTTGATTTCCAATTTGAGGTCGGTATCGATATTGAGGTTGTTGGGATCGCAGGCTTCTTGGATGCCAACTGACAATACAATATCCGCTTTACAATCTTTGCGATTGATGCAAAAAGACACGTTGGATTCGGTGAAAATCTGTGGAGCTTCGTTATCCACCACTTTGATGATTTGGGTATAAGTCCATTGCCCGGTAGGTTTCCGGTTCAGTTTTTCCCAATACCCTTCTGGATTGCCGCCACAAGCTCGGGAATTGGCCAGCGGGAATTTGTTTTTTTCATTGTTGTCGGCATCAAAATAGGCACTGCCATCGCGGCGAACGATCACCCACACATCATCTTCGCCTCCAGTACCGTCACAATCGATGTCCCGAGGCACGGGGATGACCTCGTCGCCGTCTACGTACTGGCACCAGTTGATGACATTGTAGGTTCTAAAAATTTTGTAACATTCTAATCCATCGGCCTGGTAGCGCTTGTCCGTGACGTTGACCGCCAAAATATCACAGGCCAGTTCAAAGGTGCCAATGGTATCCGGGCTGGGGTCTTTGCAGTATTCGATGTAATCCTTAGGGAATTTGATCATGTACTCATGCCTGGCGATTACCGTGATCCATTGTACACAGGTATCGGGAGATTGATTGCCAGATTCATCCCGTGCTAAAAATTTACGCTTGACGGTGCCTACTCCACAGTTGTTGATCTTGACCACCGGATTAAACTCGATCCACTCCGCTTTGAAACAATTGTCACCTACCTGAGGTATTCCAAAATACCGGGCGATGGTGCTGCGGTTTTTAAAATCCACCCCTTTGGGCAAACTATCACAGTACACGGTGATATCTTTGGGGGCCCGGCACCAGGGTTTCATTTTGTCTTTGATCCATACCGTCGTCCAGCAATAATCGGTATTGCCTGCAGCGTCGGTTGCCCGCAGCTCTACTTTGATGTAGCCCAGGCTGAGGTCACAACAAGTAAAAGTCAGGATGGAGTCCCAACGGCTTACTCGGGGTGTATCCAGCGGGTTGCAATTTTCATCCAGGGTAATGGGGCGACGAATGTGGAGTTTGGCCAATTTGCAATTGTCCTTACTGCCTTCGTCTACGTCTTCTGCACGCAGCTGGGCATAGCCCGCTTCGTTGAGGCTGATGTTGATTTGATCATCACAAATGGCCACCGGGCTGATTTTGTCCCGCACTTCCAGGCGGATGGTGTCTTTGGCCTCATTGTGGCAGGCATCACGCACGGTATAAATGAGGAGATGGCAGCCAATGGGCAGATTGCCGATGTAGCGTCTCTGTGCACCACTATTCGTAAAGCCCAAACGCACCGGAGGTTTGGGATCGATGGCCCGGCCAAGGGTATCCCGACAAGTATCCGTCCAGATTTCCGCAGTCCAGGTATAGCCAGAACAGGCGTCTGATACAGTCGGTGCCACTACTTCAATACCCGCCGTACAATCGAAGGGGCTGGTAGAAGTGCTCAAAAAATCATGGTGGTAAGGAAGCTTGATGATCGGTTTGTCCACGTCGCCCACTTTGATGACTTGGCTAAGCTCGATGGAGGTATTTTTACACCAGTCTTTGATGATCCAGCGGCGCAGTACTTTATAGGTGCTGGGGCATACTTCAAAGCGGGTATCAACATAGGTGGAGCTGAGCCCACAGGAAGAATCAACGGTGATCAAATCTATTTTACCTTGGTAATTGATCACGTATGGGTAGCCACTCACGTCGGGGTGGATGTTTCCGTTTTTGTCTTTTTTCGGGTTTTTGTTTCCGGTGCAGGTATTAATTCCTACACTATCCGGCAATTGGATAGTGGCCAATGGCGCACGAAGCAGCGTGATGAACTGCGGATCAGTATCCTGATTGCCCTTGGCATCACTCGCAAAAAACAGACGTCGAATGATGATGGTGTCGCAGTGGTTGTCGTAATAAATGGCGTCGATAAAGCTGCGAATCTTCAAGGTTCTTTTGTTGCAATTGTCCTTGAGGGTGGCAATCCCAAAGCTGTCGGTGCTGCTCAGGTTCTGGTAAATATCCGTGATTTCGTCACAAAAAATAAAGAGGGTAGTATCAGCAGGTGAGGTCACGACTGGGGCCATTTTATCCTCGGCGGCTACGATCCCCCAGCAGTTCGTAAATTGGGTACACGACTTGGGATTCTTGATCTTGACAATAAAGCGGAAATTGCCACAGCCATCGACTGTATCGCGGTTGAGGGGATTTTCATCGTCCACAAAAATCTCGTAATCAGCTGTCGTTAAGCAAGCATCAGAACCTTCCAAAACCAGCTTAGGTGTAAGTACGAATTGACAGTTCGAGTCCAGGATAATGTGTACGGTATCGATGCATCCTTGGTTCGCAGTAGTCCGTACGGATGGTGCAGTTTGTACCCCAGGTACAAGGGAAGTCGACAACTTTTGACCAAAGTTGCCGAGTAGCAACATAGCTTTGAAAGCTACCGCTACGGGAATTAGCTGAAAAAAACTGCGCATGCCGATCTTATTCTTTCAATCGATTCCTAGAGCAACAGCCTCAATAGTTATTACTCTTCATCAAATGAGATTATGACAAAAAAATTCGTTCAAAGGATTTGTTACCGAGCTTCTTAATCTGAATGGCCAAAACAACGGCTAGGAATGCGACCACGAAACCTTTGACTCTCTCTCAGGTTCCTTGTCAAAAAGATTTATTGTGTAATAACCTGCAATCAGGCTTGCAGGCGGCTTTTTTATGGGTATTTCCGGCAATCACTCGTGATGTGATCCAAAAGGGGGTAGGACCGGATGTCACAATGGCGGTAAATATACCCAAATAATTTTTATTCGTGAAAGAAAAAATATGACCTTAACAATTGTGTTTTAGGGGCGACACTTAAAATCCAAGCCATTGTGTTAGTTTTGACCACTGAACTAATTTTGTTTTTGTAGAAAAAATCTTCAGCGTGCAGATGCAGTCATTTGATCAGACCTTGCCGATCCTCATTACCGGGGGCTCGGGTTATTTGGCATCCTGGATCGTCAAATACCTCGTGGAGGCGGGCTATTATGTCCGTACCACCGTACGGAATCGGCAGGATGAACGCAAAATCGCCCATCTCAAACGGATTGCCGCAGCTGGCCCTGGCCGCCTGGAGTTTTATGAAGCAGACCTGATGCGCCATGGCGACTTCAACAATCCGATGCGAGGCTGCGAAATTGTCATCCATACGGCTTCGCCTTTTTTGATTGGAAAAATTAAAGACCCACAGCGACAATTGGTTGATCCGGCTTTGGAGGGTACCAAAAACGTGTTGTACTCAGCTGGCGAAACCCCTTCAGTCAAGCGGGTGGTCATGACTTCCAGTGCGGTAGCGGTGTATGCAGAAGCCCGTGAAATACTGGATCAGCCCAGCGGGGCTTTTGATGAACGCAACTGGAATTTGATTTCTGACCTGAATTACGACCCTTACGGCTATTCCAAAACCCTGGCCGAAAAAGAAGCCTGGATCATCGCCAATCAACAACGGCAATGGGATCTGATCTGTATCAATCCGACCTTCCTATTTGGCCCTACCTTATCCGGGCGAGGCGACAACGTGAGTGTATCCACCATCCTCCAACTGATGAATGGCGAGCTCCGCCTGGGTGCACCACAATTGTATTTTGGCGTAGCCGACGTGCGGGATGCTGCGCAGGCGCACCTGTTGGCGGCCTTTACGCCCGAGGCCAATGGTCGTTACCTGATTTGTGCCGAAACCATGAGCATTTTAGATATAGCTGCCGTAATGCGTGCGCGTTTTGATGAAAATTTTAAACTCCCTAAACGGCCATTGTCCAATTGGTTGTTGTACCTGATTGGCCCCTGGGTCGGGTTTAGTCGGCGCTTTTTGCGGGGGAATTTGGGCTATGCGCCGCAGTTTGATGTGTCGCGGAGCATTGAGGAGTTGGGCTTGAGTTACCATCCGGTGGAGGAGACGATGGTGGACATGGTGGAGAGTTTGCGCTAGCACTAATCAGCTTAAGTGTACCTTCAGTGCCTTAGGTTTCTTAGGTGGTGAAATATACCCTGCTACGCAGGTTTTTTTCTTTTTCACCACCTAAGAAACCTAAGGCACTGAAGGTACACCTGAGCTAGGTACGGCGGAGCTGTTTGGAAGTATATGGCTCACTTCCCGATACAAAACCGCGAAAAAATATTATCCAACAAATCCTCTGTCGAAATCTCCCCCGTGATCTCTCCCAGGTACGCCAGCGCGTGCCGAATGTCCATCGCCACAAAATCCGTGGTTACAGCATTGTCCAAACCCTGAATCACCGCCTCCAGGCTAGTCTGCGCCCGCAAAAGCGCCTCGTAATGCCGGGCATTGCTCACGACAGCTCCATCCATGTTGGCCTCCTGCCCCACCACCGTTTGGTAGAGGCGTTCTTTGAGGTATTCAATGTTCATTTCATTGGAAGCAGAAATGGGGATCCATTGCTCCGCCGTAAAGTGTGGATTGGCGTAATGCTTGTATTCGGTGTAAGGATTGAGGTCCATTTTATTGGCCACCACCAGCAGTTGGGTTTCGTCATGCAGCAGCTGCGCCAGGTCCGCTTCCAATTCAGCAGGTTGGGTTTTGATCACATCAAACAAGTAGATCAACACCGCAGACTGCCGCACTTTTTCCAGCGTTTTTTGTACCCCAATCGCCTCAATGGCATCCGATGCTTCGCGGATACCGGCTGTATCGATGATGCGGAACTGGATGCCCTGGATGTTGAGTGATTCCTCGATGGTGTCGCGGGTGGTCCCGGCTATTTCGCTGACGATGGCCCGATCCTCATTGAGCAGGGCGTTGAGCAAGGTAGATTTTCCGGCATTGGGTCGCCCGGCGATTACGGTATTCACTCCCTCTTTGATGGCATTGCCCAATTGGAAGGAGTCGCTGAGTTTGTGGATGAGGCGCAGGAGTTTTTGCACCAAAGCCCGCAGTTGATCGCGGTTGGCAAATTCTACATCCTCTTCACCAAAATCCAGTTCGAGTTCGATCAAACTGGCAAAATCAATCAATTCCTGGCGCAGTTTTTTGATTTCGTTGGAAATGCCTCCGCGCAATTGTTTGATGGCTACCTGTTGGGCAGCGGCGGAGTTAGATGCAATCAAATCGGCGACAGCCTCGGCTTGCGACAAGTCCATTCTACCGTTCAAAAAAGCCCGCATGGTGAACTCCCCTGGTTGTGCCAGTCGGGCCCCCCTGCGAATGAAGAGTCGAATCAATTCCTGGATGATGTAATTGGAGCCATGACAGGAGATTTCCACTACATGCTCTCCGGTGTAGGAGCGTGGCCCAATGAAAAGGGATACCAAGACCTCGTCCAGGATTTGGTCTTTTTCGTCCCGGATCGTGCCAAAATGAATGGTATGGCTAGCCTGTTCACTCAGTTTTTTGCCATGAAATACGGCGTCCACCAACTGAATTGCAGTTGGGCCAGATAAACGGATGACTCCAATGGCGCCTACCCCGGGAGGAGTGGCGAGGGCAATGATGGTATCGGACATAGCTTAAACCTTCCAGTGTTTTTTTAACTTCCCTAACGAGCCGTGCAGGTACATTTCATACGTTTCCCACACGCGCATACCCGAGGTGGTACGCGCTTCCTCGCAAGGAGGGGGCATGTAAAATCCATTTACTCCTGCTTCGAATGCATACACACATTTTTGCAATTCGGGGATGTTGTACCCACCCTCCAGCACCGCAAAAATATGTGAAAAACGCTCCCGGAGCAATTGCCCGATTTGATAATAGGTATTGGTGCTCACCTTTAAATCGAGCAGCAAGTCGTATTGATGGGCGTCGAAGCCTGCGGAAATGGCCACTACATCGGGCTGAAATTGCTCAGCCAAAGGTAAAAAATGCCCGAAGGCATCCATAAAAATATCGTCGGCGCTGCCGGGCGGCAGTGGCATATTTAGGGTGTAACCCAAACCTTTCTCTTCTCCCAATTCATTGACAAAACCATGTCCAGGGAAAGCGGGGTATTGGTGCATCGACCAATACATGACCTGATCCGTATTGTAAAAAATAGCTGAAGTGCCATCGCCCAGGTGGCCGTCGAAGTCACAAATCAGGACTCTTTTGCCTTCGTTGACCGCCAATTGAGCGGCAATGGCTACATTGTTGAACAAACAAAAGCCGCTGGCCCGATCCCGATAAGCATGGTGACCCGGTGGGCGCACCAGGGCAAAATCCTGGTTTTGCATGGCTAAAATAGTCGCCCCCACCGCATGGCAAGCAGCCGTGTAGCTACCTTCCGAAACGACTGTGTCGGGGTCAAGATGTACCCCCAAATGCGCAGCTTCCCGCACCTGACGGATGTAGGCAGGATCGTGAACCAGTTCCAGGTATTGCTCTCCGTTCGGGAACTCCGTTTCTGGAATATCTGAAAATACCTCCAGGCGTTTTTTGTTCTCCGGGTGCATCCCCGTATCGTGGCGCTGGCAAATGCGGTTGTACAGTAGTTTCATGCCTTAAAGATAGAGTGAAAAGTTGAGAAGTTGAGAAGGGTTGAGGAGTTGAGGAGTTGAGGCTACCGCAAGAATGGGTGTGTGTTTGGGTGTGAGTGTGTGAGTGTGCCAATGGCTCGTCAAAATCGCTGCGGTAGCCTCAACTTCTCAACTTCTCAACCCCTCAACTTTTCAACTCTTAATTACTAGCAACGGAATCCGCGTCGTAAACGCGACATCCCGGGTTTGGCTGTGGTGAAACCAACGCTCGACCCAGGAGCGATGAGGCGAATACATCACCAGCAAGTCGACGCCATAATTGTCAACAAACTCTTCCAGACCCGTGGCAATGGAGTCGTGTTTTTCCTGGTGAAAGGAAATTTGTACCGCTGGGGTATTGTCGCTGAAGATTTTTTTCAATTCATCAATGGCTACCTGATCATGTGCATTGCCTTTGTGAATGTTGATCACATGCAAAAGAGGGTGAAAAGGCGTCAACAATTCGGCAGCTTTCCAGAAATGGTAAGGATCGGACTCCGATAAGTCGCTGGCGTAGGCCACGATATGGGTAGGTTTCCACTGGGCAAACTCGGGGATGAGCATCACCGGGCATTTGGCCTGCTCAATCACACCCGTTGAAACACTGCCGAAGGCTTTTTCCAGGGTATTGTGCGAGCCCTTGGTACCCATCATGATCAGGTCCGCGTGGCGGTCTTCTGCCAGTTTGACGATGGTACCTACGGCAATGCCTATTTCCACTTTTTCCTCCACCTTGGGAATGGATTGGAAGGTATACAAGGCTTGGGTTTGGGATAGGCCCAATTCCACAAAGGAATGCATAACGGATACCGCCGCATCCACTTTTTCACGGGTAGTGGCCATCGAAACCACTGGGACATCCATCGCGGCGTATTCGGGAAACACCACATGCAGTACTTCTATTTTCGCCTGATAATAATCGGCCAGGATCAAACAGTGTTTGAATGCATTTTGGGCGCTGGGCGAAAAATCGGTCGGGAACAGTATTCTTTTTACTTGGCTCATGATCGTAGATTGTAAGCTGATACTTAGTTCCTGCAAAAAAGCTCAATATCTGCTCCGACTACAATGAGTTATGTCAGAGGCCAAAGGTGACTTTACAAAAATGTTTTCTTTTTCACCTGAATCAAGTTTTTTGACAAAAGTCAAAGTGTTTCCATGATAAATGTCATCGGCCCGCCATCCCAAAACCGCTTTATTTGTGGCAGTTAATCGCTATTATTGATTAATAATTCGGGTGATTTTAGGGAATCTTGGAGCATCCTCTTTGGGGATGCTCTTTTTTTGTGCCTACGGCAACTCCTGCCTTATATTCCGCTCGCCCTTCGTCGACCAAATGAATCCAACTGGCAGTTTTTGGAACCTTTTATGTTCATTCCCGATTTTTTACTTTTAACTTTCCCAAAATTGTCAGGCATATGAACAAATTCAAATTGTGGATGGCTACTGCTGACCCGCGCAGTGCATCGCTCCTGCTGTTGTTGCTCCTGAGCAGCATTACCCTCTTCGCCCAAGGTGGCGGAAACCAATGGACCAAAGACGGCAACGCCTACTGGACACCCGAAAAAGGGGAAATTGTACAATACACCCTCCCCGAACAAACCCGCAGCGTGATCGCAACTACGGCCATGCTTACCCCTGCGGGCAAAACCGAGGCGCTGCGCCTGCGTTCCATCCGCCCCTCCGCCGACAACCGCAAGGTATTGATCTTCACCAACTCCGTCCGGGTTTGGCGTACTGACACCCGGGGCGATTATTGGGTGCTGGATTTGGACAAAAAGAGCCTTGTCCAGCTAGGGGCTAACCTGCCCGTTTCTTCGCTGATGTTTGCCAAGTTTTCGCCCGATGGCAGCAAGGTGGCCTTCGTGAGCAAACACAACCTGTACGTCCAAACCCTGGCCGACAACAAGATCACCCAGCTGACCAAAGACGGCACCGACAAGATCATCAACGGCACCTTTGACTGGGCTTACGAAGAAGAATTTAGCTGCCGCGATGGCTTCCGCTGGAGCCCCGATGGCAACAACATCGCCTACTGGCAAATCGACGCCAGCAACGTGAAGTACTTCCTGATGATCAACAACACCGATTCGATTTATTCCTTCACCGTGCCCGTGGAATACCCCAAAGTGGGTGAAACACCCTCGGCCTGTAAGATCGGCATCGTATCGGCAAAAGGTGGTGCTACCCGCTGGATGAATGTACCCGGCGACAATCGGCAACACTACATTCCCCGCATGGATTGGGCTGCCAACTCCACTGAGATCATCCTACAGCAACTGGACCGCAAGCAGCAAGTCAACAAAATTTTCTTGTGCAATACCACCAATGGCTCCGCCAAATCCATTTGGGAGGAAAAAGACGCCGCCTGGGTGGATGTACAACTGGATGCCGATCAGGCCTGGGATTGGATTGAAGGTGGAGCCGCCTTCTTGTGGCTCACCGAAAAAGACGGCTGGCGGCATTATTACCGCATTAGCCGGGATGGCAAACAGGAAAAACTCATCACCGCCGGTGCTTACGATGTGATTGATCCAGGTTTGATTGATGAAAAAAACAAGGCCATTTATTTCCTGGCCTCACCAGACAATGCCACCGAAAAATACCTCTACAAAGTCAATCTGGACGGCAGTGGTAAAGCTGAGCGGCTTTCACCTGCCAATACGCAGGGGACTTATGGGTATAGTTTTGCGCCAAGTGGCCGTTTTGCGCAGCAGCGTTTTTCCAATGTGAATACGCGTCCGCAAAGTGACTGGGTTTCGCTCCCCGATTGTAAGCCCATCAAGGCCAAGCCCGATGCACCCAAACCAGAGTCTACGAGCCCCAAAGTGGAGTTTTTCCAGGTCACCACGGTGGATGGCGTCACGATGGACGGCTGGATGGTGAAACCCAAAAATTTTGACCCGCAGAAAAAGTACCCGGTGGTGTTCCACGTGTATACCGAACCCGCTGGCCAAACCGTAAAAAACTCCTGGGGCATGGGTAATGCCAACATGTACCAGGGCAACATGTCGGAGGATGGCTACTTCTACATCTCGCTCGACAACCGGGGTACACCCGCGCCCAAAGGCCGGGAATGGCGCAAATCGATTTACCGCAAAATCGGCCTCATCAACATCCACGATCAGGCCATGGGTGCCAAGGAGGTTTTTAAATGGAACTACATCGACACCTCCCGCGTAGCGGTATGGGGCTGGAGTGGCGGCGGCAGCGCGACGCTGAACCTGTTGTTCCAACACCCTGAAATTTATAAGACCGGTATTTCCATTGCCGCCGTCCCGGATCAACTCTGCTACGACAACATCTACCAGGAGCGCTACATGGGCCTGCCGCAGGAAAACATGGAGGATTTTGTGAAGGGTTCACCGATCACCTACGCCAAAAACCTGAAGGGCAAATTGCTCTACATCCACGGCACTGGCGACGACAACGTGCATTACCAAGGTGCCGAACGTTTGATCAATGAATTGGTCAAACACAACAAGCTATTCCAGCTAATGGCGTATCCGAATCGCTCGCACGGGATTTATGAGGGTGAGGGGACGACAAAGCATTTGTCGACGCTGTTTACGCAGTTTTTGAAGGAGAATTGCCCTCCGGGGGGCGTGGATCGGGTGGTGAAGCCGTAAGGGGTTAAAACTATTTTGGTTAAAAAAAAGCTGATTCGGCATAAACCGAATCAGCTTTTTTGGGAGCAATTATACAATCCTGATTTTAAACCCGTCGAATTCGACGGGTTTAGAAAACAAGCTGGGCTCAACAGTTTTGTGATGACACCCAAAAAATGGATCGAAACCACCAATGCTATTGGTAGTTAAACCTTCAAACCGCTTATTTCAAACAACGCAAGTCGTGCTTCCCTGAAGTGTCTGCTTCTTTGGTTTTTCGGCCAGAAAAATTCCACACGCCAATGTGTTTTCCCCGGTGATCACATACTTCAAATTGCCAGTTTTCGAAGTCGAGAGAGAGGTATTGCTTGTAGCCATGTTTAGTTACTTCGAAGATTTTTCGCCTGCTTCCCCCCACCAATTGAGATTCTTTAGCACTAAGGTTAGGATTCTCTACATAACCATTGCATAGAGCAACCTGAGTAGCAAGTTGAATTAGTTCACCTTGCTCCGTTTTGATTTTTCTAATCAATTCAGTTTCAAAGTAAACTATTGCTTCTTCATCCGTTAAGCTAGGTTGTCTTGATTTGGAGAATTCGACAATGATCCTATCAGAATATTTATTTCCTGGTAACACTTGGTTTTCGCCCCAATTAATATGAGTGCATGACAAAATCGGGGCGAGCGGATAAAAGTCGGGAGTTTACAAGTTTCTACTACTTTTAGGTTGCGAAACAAAAAATTCAAAACCCGAAAACTCCCGAGGCAATTTATG
>JAIYAV010000017.1 GCA_027488855.1 Saprospiraceae bacterium | reverse complement strand
GCTGCGATAAGATGATCAAGCTTAGGGTTGCTTTACGCAGCCAGAAATTCGATCTAATCACCAATATTTTCAGGAAATCCGCTGCTTAATCCTGCGGAGCGACAATTTGAATTACACCCGTTCGATGAGTAAATTTTTTCACATCATCATAAGCATACCCATTTTTGCAACAACCTCAGCTACCTTCAACTTTCTCAAGCTCCATCAACCAAAAAATTACTATTTTAGCCAACTCTTCCTTCATCAACTCGCAAGCAAGTGCTATGAAACGATTGGCTATTTTTTCCCTACTTGGGCTGCTTTTTTTGAGCATCCTGGCCTGGATCAATGCGGACACCGATCCAACTGATTCCGATTGGCCCGAATACCTTGGCGGCCCCGACCGCAACCACTACTCCGAACTGAGCGAAATCACCCCCAGCAACGTCGACCAACTCAAAATTGCCTGGCGCTACTCCCTGCCCGACTCCGGGCAAATGCAAGTCAATCCACTGGTGATCGATGGTGTGTTGTATGGTGTAAGTGCCAGTGTACAAGCTTTTGCACTGAACGCCGCTACCGGGAAACAGCTCTGGCGTTTTGGCGACCCTTTAAAAGATTGGTCCAGCACCAGTCGGGGGGTATCTTATTGGACAGATGGAGAAGAGCAGCGCATTTTGTACACCGCCGGCCCCAACCTCTGGGCCTTGAATGCCAAAACGGGTAAACCCATCCCCAGCTTTGGCGATCAAGGCAAGGTGGATTTGCACACCGGGCTGCCCGCAATCGCGCAGAAAAAGTTCATCATTTCCAATACCCCGGGTACCATTTTTGAAGACCTCATCGTGATGCCTGTTCGGCTTTCGGAAGGCTCCGACGCAGCGCCTGGCGATATCCGCGCCTTCAATGTTCGTACGGGCAAGTTGGCCTGGACCTTTCACACCATCCCTTATCCAGGTGAATATGGCTACAAAACTTTCCCCAAAGACGCCTACCTCAACACTTACACTGGTGCCGCAAACAACTGGTCAGGGATGGCGGTGGATCGCAAGCGGGGCATCCTCTATGTTCCAACTGGCTCGGCGGGCTACGACTTTTACGGTGGCAACCGCAAGGGGCAAAACCTGTTTGCCAATTGCCTCCTGGCCCTGGATGCTCGCACTGGCAAGCGTCTCTGGCATTTCCAACTGACCCACCACGACGTATGGGATCGTGACATGCCAGCGCCACCCAATTTGATGACCTTGCAAAAAAATGGCAAATCCATCGACGTGGTAACGCAAGTAACCAAGCAGGGGTTTGTATTTGTGTTTGACCGGGTTACTGGCGAACCCATTTATCCGATCAAAGAAGTGCCCGTGCCTACTGTGGGGGTGAAAGGGGAGAAACTTTGGAAAACCCAGCCGATGCCTACACTTCCCCTTCCCTATGCGCGGCAATCCAATGCACTGACCGAAAATGACATCAGCCCTTATGCAGAAAACCGCGAGGAGTTGATGCAAAATTTCCGCAAATACAAAACCGGCTTTTACGATCCACCCAGTATCGAAGGCACCGTCATTTTTCCTGGTTATGACGGTGGTGCCGAATGGGGCGGTGCCGCTGCCGATCCCGAGGGCATCCTCTACGTCAACAGCAATGAAATGGCCTGGATTTTGACCATGAAGCCCCCCGCCAATGATTTGCTGGCCAACGCTAGTCCTGGGGAAAGGGTATACCTCAGCACCTGTGCTTCTTGCCACGGTGTAGACCGCAAAGGCAACGCCAAAAGTGGCTTCCCCGCTTTGGTTGACATAGGGAAAAAACGCGACCGGGAATTTGTTACCCAAATCGTCACTGCGGGTAAGGGCATGATGCCGGGCTTTCCGGCGCTTTCTGCAGCCGAAAAACAAGCTTTGGTCGCCTACCTGTTTGGGGATGAAAAAAAAGAAGTAGGTGCCGTAGCCGGAGCATCAAAGCCCGTTCAATTGCCTTTTTACAGCACAGGGTACAACAAATTTCTCGACAGTAAAGGTTTGCCAGCCATCAGTCCTCCCTGGGGTCAACTCAGTGCCATCAATTTGAATACGGGTGAATACCTCTGGCAGGTGCCTTTTGGCGAAGAACCGACCCTGGTAGCAAAAGGAATTCGGAATACGGGGGTGGAAAACTACGGTGGCCCGGTGGTGACCGCCTCTGGTTTGCTCTTTATAGCAGCGACTAAAGACGGCATGTTCCGGGCTTTTGATAAAAGATCGGGCAAGGTACTGTGGGAAACCAAATTGCCTGCTGCTTCCTTTGCCACCCCGGCTACTTACGCCATCAATGGCAAACAGTATATTGTGCTGGCTTGTGGGGGCACTAAACTGGGTACTCCTAAGGGCAATCAGTATGTGGCTTATGCGCTGCCTTAGTAACTGGCATGAATTTCGAATTAATTGCTTTGGCAATGAATGTTGTGCGACTTCTCCGAAGTCGTAAAAAACTCATTTGTAACAAATTCTACAAATGTGTGACTTCTCCGAAGTCGACCCTGACCTCGGAGAGGTCACACATTTGTAGAAAATGGTTGTGGTTAAGATTTTACGACTTCGGAGAAGTCGCACATTTTACGCAGTTAATTCAAAATTCACGTTAACTATAAACAATACATGAAAATGAAAAAATCAATCCTCCTGTTTTTTCTGCTGGCTTTAGCTGGCAGCAGTTTTGCGCAGTCTAAAGCAGAACAACAAGTGGCTGACGCAGTCACAGCATGGCGCAAAGCTATGCTTGATGCGGACAAAGCTGGGCTCGAAGCCATACTCGCTCCAGAGTTGAGCTATGGTCATTCCAATGGCAAAATTGAAGACAAGGCCATGCTGGTCAAAGCTATTTCTTCGGGTGAATCCGATTTCGTCACCATGGACCTGACCGAGCAGAGCATCAAAATTGTGGGTAAAACGGCCATTGTGCGCCACAAGCTGGCCGGAGATACTAAAGATGGTGGTAAACCAGCGTCGGTAAAATTGTTCGTGTTGCAAGTTTGGCAAAAGCAAGGGGCAAGCTGGCTGTTGTTGGCCCGGCAGGCCGTACGGCAACCGGCTTAGTTCTTAAGTGTGTCCTTAAGTGCCTTAGGGTTCTTAGGTGGTGAAAAATAAGTCGCTTTCTTTTTCACCACCTAAGAACCCTAAGGCACTTAAGGATTCACCTCAGGTAGGTCAGCTAACAAGTTTCCGATATTGCTACCGATACAAAGTTGACACTTCGATCCGATTGTTATCTGGGTCTAAGGTTTCAAACTCATAATACCCATCCCCCGTTTTGCGCGGCCCGCTCAGGATCGGGAAGCCCGCCGCACGCAATTCTTCCACTTTTTGATCCACCTCTGCCATTGTATCCACACCAAAAGCGAAATGAATCAAGCCCAGGTATTGTGCCGTCACTGGGTCATTGGCATTTGCGGGAATATCGGGACGGCTCATCAGCTCCAGGCGTGCGCCCGAAGCGAAGCTCAAAAAATAACTCTGGAACTGTTTTTGAACATTGGTGTACTTGTCATTGGCTTGGGCACCAAAGTATTGTATGTAGTAATCCTTTAGTACTTCCAAGTTTTGGGTCCAGATGGCCAGGTGTTCGATGATCATTGATATTGATTTGGTGGAGAAATTGAGGAGTTGAGAAGTTTATGCCTACATTCGTTGCAAAACCTATTCAACATGCGCAAGTTCGGCCTTTTTTTACTCATTGCCCTACAGTTTTCGGCCTGTGCTGTCCAAAAGATGCACAGCGGTCTGGAAAAGTTGTCTTTTTACAAACCTGCTGAAAATCCCATCTTAAAGGCCGATTCCAGTTTTACTTTTTTTGACCCCGTCAAAAAACAAACGGTACGTTGGCAAAGGGCGGATGTGTTCAATCCTGGCGCCATCGTCAAGGATGGCAAAGTGTTTTTGTTGTACCGTTGTGAGGATAATCCCGCTGCGCATTTGGGTGGGCGCACTTCACGCCTGGGTTTGGCCGAGAGCACCGATGGCATCCATTTCACCAAACACCCCAAGCCCGTTCTATACCCCGACAACGATGCCCAAAACCAATACGATTTCCCCGGCGGTTGTGAAGATCCCCGCCTGGCCCAAACCGAAGATGGGCAGTATGTAGTGGCCTATACCGCCTGGAATTACAAAACGCCCCGTTTGTGCATCGCTTTTTCCAAAGACCTGGAAACCTGGGAAAAGAAAGGCCCCGCCTTTGCCAAAGCCTACAACGGAAAATTCCTGGACATGGCCTGCAAATCGGGCTCCATGATCACCAAAATGGTCAAAGGCAAACAGGTATTGGCCAAAATCGACGGCAAGTATTGGATGTATTGGGGCGAGTTGTTTGTCAACCTGGCCTGGTCGGATAACCTCTACGACTGGTACCCCGCCGTGGACGAAAAAACGGAACTCAAGGCCGTCATCCGCACCCGCCCGGGTATGTTCGATAGCAGCCTCACCGAATGTGGCCCACCGGCCATCATCATCAACAATGAGATCAACCTCTTTTACAATGGCCGCAACAGCACCGACGAGAAGGCGGATCCCAAACTGCCCAAGGGTACTTACTCGGTAGGCCGGGTTACTTTTGACGCCAGCAATCCCGAAAAGATGCTGCGCCGCCTGGATGAGCCCTTCCTTAAACCCAGTTTGCCTCACGAAGTGAAGGGGCAATACCTGGCTGGGACAACTTTTGCAGAAGGGCTGGTTTATTTTAAAGGGAAGTGGTGGTTGTATTATGGTACGGCGGATTCGTTTGTGGGGGTGGCGGTGTCGGAATAGATTTTAAGGGGCGTTTAGCCCGGCACCTTGAACAGGCAAAAAAACTGAGTGGCATTAGTCGTTAAGGGGCGGAAATGAAATAAAGTAAACGAGTTGACTGAGCTATTTTTTTTCTATAGCGTTGTACCACAAAGCTTTATTAATACTTCTGCCCTTTTTCGAGAATCTTTTTGAGTACTTCTTCTGGAAATCCAGTCAGGTTAATAATTCCACGCGTTACAGGTAGCATGTAGGGGGATTGGGGGAATTTTTCTCGAAACCGAATTTTTAATAGCTGCTCCTGAACGCTGGATAAGCCTACCTTCGCCCGCAATTGATTTTCATCGGCCATGAGGGAATCATTGGCGATGAGGATGTATTTTTCATTATTGACCACAGCCACTGGAGTATTGGGCACAAATGCTGTTTTGATTCCATAAAAATTGATGTAATCTGCATAATACTCGGGTTTCAACTTGCCTGTGGATACGGCATCTATTAAGATCGAATCCAGGCCTACCTGGATACCTTGACTAAAATGGTTCAATAGGTGTAGCAATACTCTTGAGGTTACTTGATTTTTTTCAATTTCACAATCTGTGCCAATTATATCCTCGCTAGGGAAACCATAACGTGCAATGTATTTTTTAAAAACAGCATAGTTCGCTGCATCTGACTGCGCTATCTTATCTTGATCAAAAGGTGTAACATCTCTGATTTGCATATTGACAGCATAAATCGAATCGATGAGGTGAACAAATGCCATATTGCGCAAAGGCTTAAATCTTTGAGCATTTCTGGGACGAGTCACGATGTCGAGATTTAATTCAGGGAATTGAGCAAAAAACTCCAAACATACTCCACGTTGAAAAAAATAATCGGCGCAATCATAAAGGAATTCGGCGTCGTATTTTTGTTTGGTAAGCAAAATGGCATTGTAGCGATCGGGCAAAAAACCGGGCAGGATGTTGAAGGCATTTTTATATTGGGTGATTGCCTCGGTATAGTTGTCGTTGATAATGGCTAATTCGGCGAGGTTGATCGATTGATGGTATTGAAGAATATTTGGAGGCATACTAGGGATTTGACCAATAACCCATGTAGTATTGCCTGTTAATGAACTGATAAAGAACATAAGTTTCAGTGCATTAATCAAACGGTGGGGATATGAAAGGGTATTTTTCATCGTGTAAAGAGTTTGTAAACGCCTATTTATTCTAGTATAGAACGCATTCCATAATAATCGATTGCCTTTTGCTTGAGCGGGTTGGTGCTCCATTCTTCCCATTCACAGGTGTAGGGGTTGTAGCCGCATTTAAGGGGTTTGGAGAAAATATCTTCAGGGTCTTCGAGGTAGGCACGGCAATCTGTACAGGGTGCAGCAGGGATTTGTGCCCCTGTCCCTAAAGCGTTACTAAATTGTTAATCAATATATTCCAACGAAAAGCCAACAAAGTGGCTCT
>JAIYAV010000199.1 GCA_027488855.1 Saprospiraceae bacterium | reverse complement strand
GGAAAGAGCACCAATGATATTTGCAATCTTCACCCTGACCTTGTTTATTATCACTCAAACTCCTAATTTTGGATAAAATTAAGTATCGATGACCGCTTTACAAAAAGTTGAAGCACTACTTCCTGAATTCACCCCCGGTGAAAGGGCCATGCTGATTCAAAAAGTTGCAGGTGGCGATGCATATGCTTTTCCAGGGGTTGAAAAAACGCCTGGGGTTTGTGGTGGTAGCGCTTGCATCATTCGAACTAGAATACCTGTTTGGTCATTGGTTGCTTCGAAGAAATTGGGCTTTGATGATACCGAATTACTGGAAAATTATCCCACGTTGCGGCAGCAGGATTTGGATAGTGTCTGGAATTATTACCTCATTCACCAAGCAGAAATAGAATTGGAGATTCTTGAAAATGGTGAAGGGAGCTCATGTTGATTTAGGAGATTCAGCTCTGCGGGCATATGGAAAGGAATGATCGTTTTAATTGCTCACAAAGTCCAATCTTCTATTTCAATCCCCTCTATCCGAGACAAATGTTTACTATTGTTTGTCACCATTTTTAGGCCAGCCTCTATGGCCGTAGCTCCAATCAACAAATCGAAATCTGGGATAATTTCCCCTGCCCTCCGCAAGCGAGCTTTTTCACGCGCGTAAGTATCAATGGCAATTGCAAAAGGAATCGTTTGTAAACGGACAAGTAAGTTTTCAAGTCTTGATCGTTTCTCTTCAATCAATTCAATAGGTGAACATTCCACACCAAATCGCAATTCTGCAACGGTAACTTCTGAAACGAAACATTTTTCCAAGCCAATTCCGTTTATCTTCTCAGCAATATTATAACGTCCTTTTAACCAAAACACGATAATATTGGTATCCAGTAAAAAACTCATAACATTTCAATTGCTCTACCCATAGTTCGATTGTCTTCAATAACAGCGATCATTTCTTCCGCTGTTTCCGGAAAATCATTCCAACTACCATTGATGGATTTTACCCATTCATCATCCGTCATCCGAGAAGCTTCTGTAGAAGTTGATTCATCTTGATAAGCATAGACCAACCCAAGTCTGTTGGCGAAGGCCTCCAGTAGCTTGGCATCTTCACTACGTTCAATTTGGATAATGATCTTCGTCATGTGTAGTACTTTGTACAAATATAGATCAAAAAACAGAAGAATCAAATAAGCGTAAGCATGGTTCTCCCTTTTCAATGTTCACTTCATCAATTGCCCTAATTCCAAAAACGAGCTCTCCCCCCCTATTCTGACGATTTGCACCAAAACTATGACGATCTGCACAAAACCCCTTCCCCCACTCCAGCTAAATTTGTACTAGTTCAGCGTGAACACACTTAACTAGTTACATCATGAAAATCAGATCGCATCACATTGGCTTGCTCCTGCTCGCCATGCTCTTCAGCGTGGTAGCCTGGAGCCAGCAAGTCACCCTCAGCGGGCGGGTAGTCGACACCGCCAAAGAACCCTTGCCCGGCGCAACGGTGTTCAGCAAAGCCAAACAAAATGGTACAGTTACCGATGAAAATGGAGCATTCAGCCTTGTCGCTGAAGTCGGCGATGTGCTGGAAATCTCCTTCACTGGCTTCAAAGCCCATTTCGAAACGGTCGGAACGGCCACCGTTTTAAACATCATTTTGGAAGAATCCAAAAATTACCTGGAAGAATTGGTGGTAGTCGGGTATGGTACCGCCAAGAAAAAAGACCTGACCGGTTCAGTAGCCACCGTTTCGGCCAACAACTTTCAAAAAGGGCAAATTTCTACCCCCGAACAATTGATTGCTGGTAAAGTGGCCGGGGTACAAATCACTCCGGGCAGTGGTACACCGGGCTCGGGTAGCCGCATCCGCATTCGGGGTGGGAGTTCCTTGAATGCCAGCAACTCGCCACTGATCGTCATCGATGGCGTACCAGTCGACAATGGCGGAATTTCCGGCGTAGCCAACCCCTTGGCGCTGCTCAACGCCAACGACATCGAAAGTTTCAACATCCTCAAAGACGCTTCCGCTGCCGCCATTTATGGTTCACGAGCCGCCAATGGGGTCATCCTCATCACCACCAAAAGCGGCAGTGCAGGCCAGTTCAAAGTCAATTTCTCGACCCTCAACTCGGTAGGTTTCAAAACGGGTGCTGTCGATGTATTGACTGGAGATGAGTTCCGCTCAGTTGTCAACGGGTACACGGGCACCATCGCTTCTTCCGCTGACCGCCTCCTGGTCGGCACGGGCAACACCAATTGGCAGGAAGAAATCTACCGGGGCGCTTTCACCACCGACAACAACATCTCCTTCAGCGGGGGCATCAAACGTCTGCCTTATCGCCTATCGGTAGGGTATTTGAACCAAAACGGGATTTTGCTGCGCGACAACCTGCAACGGACTTCGGTAGCCTTGAACCTCTCGCCTAGCTTTTTGGACAATCACCTTTCGGTCAAAGTCAATTCCAAATACGCCCAAACCAACAGCTTCTTCGCCAACCAAGGTGCCGTGGGTGCAGCCGTTTATTTCGACCCCACCCAACCGATTTACTCCGGCGAGCAACCTTTTGGCGGCTACTTTGAGTGGCTGAACGGCGCTCAACCCAACTTCAACGCGGCACGCAACCCCCTCGGGTTGCTGTACATGCGTGAAGACCAGGGCAACTCCGACCGTTTGATCGGCAATGTGCAGTTGGATTACAAAATGCACTTTTTGCCCGAACTGCGTGCTAATTTGAACCTGGGGATGGACCAAAGCTGGGGCTCCGGTACCGTTTTTGTACCCGCTGAAGCCGCTTCTCAAGCCAACCGCGGCGGTACCAACAACCAATACAAACAAACCCGCAGCAACAAACTGCTGGAGTTTTACCTCAACTATGCCAAGGAATTCGACGCCATTCACAGCCGTCTGGACTTCATCGCCGGGTATTCCTGGCAAGACTGGAAAACCGAATCCCCCAGCTATCCAGACCTACGCGCCGATGGCACCGAGTTTGAACCCGCCGGGATTGATTTTGCCACCCAAAACACCCTGGTCTCCTTCTACGGCCGTTTGAATTATAGCGCCTGGGATCGCTACCTCTTGACTTTTACCTTGCGCCGAGACGGCTCTTCTCGCTTCAGCCCGGATGCACGTTGGGGCAATTTCCCATCCGCAGCCCTGGCTTGGCGGATCAGCAATGAAGCATTTTTGAAGGGCAGCAAAGTAGTGTCCGACCTGAAACTCCGCCTGGGTTGGGGTACCATTGGTCAGCAAGATGGTATCGCTGACTATGGCTATCAGGCCAACTACTTTTACGGTGATGCCGCCGCGCAATACCAGTTTGGCAATGAGTTTGTGACTGTGGTTCGGCCACAAGGTTATGATGCCAACTTACAGTGGGAAAAAACCGAAACCCAAAACATCGGTTTAGACCTGGGGCTTTTTGACAGCAAGCTCAGCTTCAGTGCCGACTTTTTCATCAAAAACACCCGCGATTTGTTGGCAGTAGTTCCAGTAGCAGCGGGTACCAACTTCACCAATAACCTGCTGACCAACGTGGGTTCAATCCGCAATCAGGGTTTGGAATTAGCCCTCAACACCAAGGTAGTCAGCAACGCCAAATTCAGCCTCGATCTGGGGGTCAATGCCACCTTTATCCTGCAAAATGAAATCACCAAACTGCAACTCATCAGCGACCCAAATTTCCTCGGCGCGGATGTAGGTGGCACGGGTTTCAATTTTGTACAAAAACACAGCGTGGGTTACCGACCCAATACTTTTTTCTTGTACAAAACGGTCTATGACGAGCAAGGCAACCCCATCGAAGGACTCTACAAAGACTTGGATGGCAGCGGTACCTTAGGCGAAACCGACAAACGTTGGTACAAAAACCCGGAACCCAACGCTTACTTCGGTTTTACCCTGAGCGGAACCTACGATAAGCTCAGCTTTGGTTGTGTGATGCGCTCCAACCTGGGCAACTACATGTACAATGCCGTAAAAGCTGGCGCGGGCATTTACCAAAGCATTTTCCCAAACCAGGGCTACTTGAGCAATGCGCACCGGGACATCCTGAACACCCGCTTCGACAATCGCCAAACCTGGGCGGACTATTACCTGGAAGACGCCTCCTTCCTGCGCATGGACAACCTTTACTTTGGCTACGACCTAGGTACAATGGGCAAGTCGGGTATGACTGCCCGCCTCAATGCCAGTGTCCAAAACGTATTCGTGGTGACCAAGTACAGTGGCCTGGATCCCGAAATCGCTGGCGGCATAGACAATGCCATTTACCCACGTCCACGGGTATTTGCACTGGGTATTAATCTCGAATTTTAGTCAGCTCGCAAAATCAAACCGAAATGAACAATTTAAAATTCAGCCTCTTCATAATTTGTGCAGTCTTTTTGGTAGACTGTACCAAAGACCTGGATCGTACGCCTGAGAATGGCCTTACTGCCGATAAACTGTACGCCAACGAAGCGGGTTACCGCAGCTCACTAGCTAAAATTTATGGCGGCCTGTCCCTTACGGGCAACAATGGCCCCGATGGCAGTGGTGACCTAGGCGGCATCGACGAAGGTTTTTCCTCCTACCTCCGCAACTACTGGAACCTCCAGGAATTGTGTACCGATGAAGCCGTGATTGGTTGGAACGATCAGACCATCAAGGATTTTCACGAAATGGACTGGACTCCTGCCGACAACTTCCTACGGGCCATGTACAGCCGTTTGTTTTACCAGATTGCCCTGGCCAACTCCTTCATCCGCGAGTCGGAAGATGGCGTATTGAGCAGTCGGGGAATCAGCGGTACAGATGCAGATAAAATCCGCGCCTACAAAGTTGAGGCTCGTTTCCTGCGTGCCTTGAGTTACTGGCATGCCCTGGATTTGTTTGGCAATGTGACTTTTGTGACCGAAGAAGACGCGATTGGCGCCTTTTTACCCGAGCAAATTTCCCGCGCTGACCTGTTCAACTACCTTGAAAGTGAATGCAAAGCCATTGAAGCCGAGTTGCCCGCACCCAAGCAGAACGAATATGGCCGCGCCGACAAAGCCGCTGTATGGATGCTTTTGGCCAATTTGTACCTCAATGCCCAAGTGTATACGGGCCAAGCCAAATACAGCGAAGCCATTACTTACAGCAAAAAAGTAATCGCCGAGGGAGGATATGCCTTGCAGGGCAATTATCGTCACCTGTTTTTGGCCGACAATCACAAGTCGACGGAAATGATTTTTGCGGCCACTTTTGACGGGGTCAAAACCCGTACCTGGGGCGGCACCACCTACCTCGTACATGCACCGATTGGCGGCGACATGAAAGCCGCTGATTTTGGGGTGGACAACCCCTGGGGTGGTTTGCGTACGACGAGTGCGCTGGTGGACAAATTCAGCACTGGTGACCAACGCGCCAATTTCCAGGAAGCCGGCCAGAAAAAAGCCATCGAAGACATCGGCAATTTCCGCGATGGTTTTTCCATCAAAAAATGGTCGAACAAAACTGCTGCTGGGGCCAATGGTTCTAACCTGACCTGGGTGGACAATGATTTTCCCATTTTCCGCCTCGCCGAAGCCCACCTGATTTATGCCGAAGCCGTTGTACGCGGCGGCACGGGGGGGAGCACCAGTGAGGCCCTGGGTTATGTGAATGCGCTGCGCCGCCGGGCTTTTGGCAACAACAACAATGATCTGGCTACGCTCAATTTGCCAAGCATCATCGATGAACGCGCCCGCGAATTCCATTGGGAAGGCAAACGCCGTACCGACCTCATTCGTTTCAACCAATTCACTACTGCTGATTACCTCTGGCCCTGGAAAGGCAATGTGAAAGATGGTCGGGCAGTGGAGAGTTTCCGTACCATTTTCCCCATTCCTGCACCGGAGATCAATACGAATCCGAATTTGCAGCAGAATCCAGGGTATAATTAATGCGCTATTGTTTAATGTGCACAAATGTTTGTTTTATGAAAAAGTATATTCGTCTTATATTCCTATTTCTTCTAGCAGGCCTGGTACTGGCCTCTTGTAGCAAAGAGGACATCGATTCCGTATTCACCGATGGGGTGGCGCCTACGCTGTCCAGTTCGGTCAATCGGGTCAATCTGGTGCCTGCCGATTCCTCCAAAAACGTCATCACTTTCAACTGGTCGGATCCCAATTACCAAATTGATGGGGCCAAATCCAGCCACAACGTGACCTACACTTTGGAGATTGATTCACTGGGGAAAAACTTCGCCAAGCCCCAGCGTTTAACCGTGACGAATGCGGTAAACAGTGTAGTGAATGGCAAGGATTTCAACCGCATCCTGGCCAATCTAGGTATTGCCGACAGCGCCAGGAATTACAGTCTGGCCATTCGTTTAAAGGCAGCCTTGTATTTGCCCAGCACTGAGTTGGTTTCGAACACTCTCAACCTGACGGTGAGCCCCTACTCTACTGAGCCGATCGCGTTGTATCCAGTGCCCGACAACCTGTTCATCGTGGGTGATGCTACCCAGGGCGGCTGGAATAACCCTGTACCCACACCAAGTCAGAAATTCACGAGATTGGATAAATTCACTTTTGGTGGCATTTTCCAATTGACCGGGGGCAACAAATACCTCTTTTTGCCTACCAATGGCGACTGGGGGCATAAATACGCGGTGGCCAATGCTGGTGCAGCGGGGATGCGTGACGGTGGGGACTTCATCGTGGATTCAGGTCAGGACATCCCGGCACCCTTGGCTAGTGGAACTTACAAAATTGTAGTTGATTTTGTAAAGGGTAAATATACCGTTACTCCCGTGGCCAATTCCGAATTGCCTCCAACCAATTTGTTCATCGTAGGTGACGCCACGGTGGGAGGCTGGAACAATCCGGTTCCTGTACCCACTCAGCAATTCACCCAGATTTCTAGCGGTGCTTTTGAAATCAGTGTGCCACTCAGCAATGGCAAAAAGTACTTGCTCTTGCCTCAAAATGGCAGTTGGGATCACAAATTTGCCATTGCCAATGCCGATTCACCAACAGTGAAATTAGGTGGAAAATTGGTGGCAGATACCGGAGTGGATATTCCTGCGCCTGATGAAGCCGGGACTTACCGCATCAGCGTGGAGTTCATCAACAAAACGTATAAATTGACTAAGTTGTAATAAGCGTTTTTTAAGGTCTTTTTACTTTAGTGTTCTATTATTGTGCTTACGTCAATCCCTGGGTGCATGGAAAATTCCATCACTCAGGGCTGACTTTATTTAAATCACCAGCATGAAACGCATCATCCTATTTCTGTCTATCCTGTTAAGCCTCACGTGTTCCAAAAAAAATGCGCCGATCACCGTTGATCCGCCCACGGACAACAAGCCCAAAGCCGAGTTCGCCAAAGGTGCCGACATCAGTTGGATCACCGAAATGGAAGCGGCAGGCCTCAAGTTTTTCAACGCTGCGGGCACTCAACAAGAAGCAATGGCTTTAATGAAATCCCTAGGCATGAACAGCATCCGCCTGCGGGTATGGGTCAACCCCTCCCCTTCCTGGAACAATACCGCCGATGTAGTCGCCAAAGCGCTACGCGCCAAAGCGCTGGGTTTGCGCATCATGATCGACTTTCATTACAGTGATTCCTGGGCCGATCCGGGCAAACAAACCAAACCTGCCGCCTGGGTGGGGATGGATTTGGCAGGTTTAAAAACGGCTCTGGCCGCCCATACCATCGAAGTACTTACTGCCTTAAAAAACAGCGGCGTCGAGCCCGAGTGGGTCCAAGTAGGCAATGAAACCAACAATGGTATGCTCTGGCCAGATGGCAAAGCTTCGGAGAACATGAGCAACTTCGCGCAACTCTTCAATGCCGGAGCCGATGCCGTAAAGTCGGTTTTCCCAAAAACAAAAGTCATCGCTCATATTTCCAATGGGTACAACAACTCGCTCTTCCGCTGGATGTTCGATGGCCTCAAAGCCAATGGGGCCAAATACGATGTGATCGGCATGTCCTTGTACCCTTCTCCGACTGATTGGGCCACGCTCAACCAACAATGCCTCAGCAATATGAACGACATGGTGGCTCGTTATGGCAAAGAAGTGATGGTGGTGGAAGTGGGCATGAGTTGGGACAGTGCTACGGAATCTGGCAAGTTTTTAAGCGATTTGATCAGCAAGGTTAAGTCGGTTTCAGGAGGCAAGGGTTTGGGCGTTCTGTACTGGGAACCACAGGCGTACAACAACTGGAAGGGTTATACCTTGGGCGCTTTTGACAATTCGGGTAAGCCGACTTCCGCACTAAACGCTTTTAAATAACCAAAGCGACATGATAGTAAAACGGATTGAACGGATGAAACGGATATAAACGGATTTTTCCGCCTTCGGCGGTATTGTCTTATGATCAAATAAAAAAGGCTTTGCCGAAGGCAAAAGCCAGAATCCGTTTAAATCCGTTCAATCCTTTTTCATCCGTTTTGCCATCATGCCGCTTTGGCTCTCCCCAGTTCCACTCCAAATGCCACAAAACAAAAAACATGCAAGCTTTCAAATGCATTTACTTTAGCCTCCTGTGCATCTTGCCAATATGGGCATATGCCCAAAGCTCCCCCCGCGAGCGCATCAACTTCGATGCCAACTGGAAATTCCACTTCGGCCACGCCGCCAACCCCGAAAAAGACTTCAACTACGGCATCACCACCATTTTTTCCAAATCCGGCGGCGCCGCCCAAACCGCCATCGATCCCAGCTTCAAAGACAGTACCTGGCGCAGCCTCAACCTGCCCCACGACTGGGCCGTGGAGTTGCCATTTGTTTACAAAGACAATTTTGACATCATGGCCCACGGCTACAAACCCGTAGGTGGCCATTTCCCCGAAACCAGCATCGGATGGTACCGCAAGCACTTTCGGGTCTCCCCCGCCGATTCCAGTCAACGTTTTCAAATCCAGTTTGATGGGGTCTTCCGCAATGCCCAGGTTTGGATCAACGGCTTTTACCTCGGTACCAACGCCAGTGGCTACATCGGTATGGCCTACGACATCACCGACTTCATCAATTACAATCGCGATAACGTCATCGTCGTCCGGGTGGACGCCACCCAGTACGAAGGTTGGTTTTACGAAGGAGCTGGCATTTATCGCCATGTTTGGCTCAACAAGTACCCAAACTCGCACATAGCTACTGATGGCATTTTCGCTTACACCAATTTCCAGGGCAATGCCACCACCCTGCAGGTAGAAAGCACCCTGGCCAACGAAAACACCCAAAACAGCATTTGTACCCTCAAAACTTACCTCCAGGATCGGACAGGCAAGCTGGTCGGCGTACCGAAAGAACAAACGATTACACTAGGCGCAAACAGCGAACAAACCCTCAAACACAGCATCCCACTCAGCAATCCCCACTTGTGGTCTTTGCAAGATCCCTACCTGCACCGGTTGGTGGTTGAAGTACGCTCGAATGGCAAACTGCTCGACAAACAAAACATCCGTTACGGCATCCGCAAGATTGAAATCAAACCCGATGGGGTATTTCTCAACGGCGAAGCCATCAAACTCTACGGCGTCAATTGCCACCAGGATCACGCGGGAGTGGGCAGTGCCCTACCCGATTACCTGCAATACTACCGCATTGCCCTGCTCAAGAACATGGGTACCAATGCCTACCGCACTAGCCACAATGCGCCCACCCCCGAACTGCTCGACGCCTGTGACAGTCTGGGCATGCTGGTGATGGACGAGCAGCGCTTGCTCAACAGCGGGCCAGAATACATGGGCCAGTTCGAACGACTGGTAAAGCGGGATCGCAATCACCCTTCGGTCTTCATGTGGTCGATCGGCAATGAAGAGGGCTGGATTCATACCACCAGCCACGGCAAACGCATCGCCCAAACCTACATCGCCAAACTCAAACAACTAGACCCCACCCGCACCTGCACTTACGCCGCCGACTTGGCCAATGTCTACAAAGGCATCAACGAGGTGATCCCGGTGCGTAGCTTCAATTACCGCCAGTATGCCGTAGCCGATTACCACGCCGAACACCCCAATCAACCCATTATCGGTACTGAGATGGGCAGTACGGTAAGCACCCGGGGAGAATACAGCAAAGACAGCATCCGTGCCTACCTGCCCGACCAGGACATTCACGCCCCCTGGTGGGCTAGTCGTGCCGAGGAATGGTGGATGCTGGCAGCCGAAAGCGACTTCTGGCTGGGCGGTTTCATCTGGACGGGCTTCGATTACCGAGGTGAACCGACGCCCTACCAATGGCCCAACATCAGCTCACACTTTGGGGTGATGGACATGTGTGGTTTTTCCAAAAACCTCTACTACTACTACCAAAGCTGGTGGACCGATCAGGACGTATTGCACATCTCTCCGCACTGGAACTGGCGCGACAAACGGGGCCAACCCATCGATGTGTGGGTCAATTCCAATGCGGACGACGTGGAGCTTTTTTTGAATGGCAAAAGCCTAGGCAAACAAGAGATGAAACGCAATGGCCACCTGCAATGGACTGTCAATTACGAACCCGGCAAACTCGAAGCAATCGCCTACAAAAAAGGCAAAAAACTGAGCGCCAAAGTTGAAACCACGGGTACGCCAACCGAAGTAGTGCTCACCCCTTACAAAACCACCATGCTCGCCGACGGCCAGGACGTGAGTGTCATCAACGTCACGGTAGTAGACCGCGAAGGCCGCGAAGTACCCGATGCCGACAACCTGATCCGCTTTTCCATCGAAGGTGAGGGCAAAATCATCGGCGTTGGCAACGGTGACCCCAGCAGCCACGAACCCGACCAATGTGTGGATGGGGCCTGGCAACGCCGCTTGTTCAATGGTAAAGCCCAATTCATCGTGCAGGGCAGCCTCAAACCTGACATCATCAAGATTGAAGCCACCGCGGCGGGCTTGTGGAAGGGTTCTACCGATATCATCACCGTGACACCTCGTGAGGTAGCTAGCATTACCATCGATAAAACGTATGAACTGAAAGGGGAAGCGGCCAAACCGCGCCCGGTGGGGCAGATGTTGGGGGCGGATATTTCCTTTTTGCCCGAATTGGAAGCCCGAGGCATCAAATTTTCGGAAAAAGGAAGCCCTGTAGATGCCATCGAAAGTTTGAAACAACACGGCTTAAACTACGTGCGCTTGCGAATTTTCAACAACCCTGCCCGCGACTCCGGCTACTCACCCCAAAAAGGTTTTTGTGATCCGGCCCACACCAAGGCCATGGCCAAACGGGTCAAAGCTGCCGGCATGAAACTCCTGCTCGACTTCCACTACAGCGACTACTGGGCCGACCCAGGCAAGCAATACAAACCAGCCGCCTGGCGGGGCCTGGGTTTTACCGAACTCAAAAAGGCGATGTACGATTACACCCGGCAGGTGATCCAGGAACTGAAAGACCAGGGCACGACGCCCGACATGGTGCAAATCGGCAACGAAATCAACCACGGCATCATTTGGCCGGAGGGCAAGGTGAGTAACCTGGATCAGTTGGCGCAATTGCTCAATGCGGGCACCGCTGCGGTCAAAGCGGTGGACCCCAACATTGTGATGATGCTGCACGTAGCGCTGGGTGGCCAAAACCACGAGTCGGTCTTTTTCATCGACAATATGTTGGCGCGGGGGGTGCATTTTGATGTGATTGGTGAATCGTATTACCCCAAATGGCACGGCACCCTGGAGGATTTGGAGCACAACCTGAACGACCTGGTGCGGCGCTACCAACGTGACGTGATCGTGGTGGAGTACTCCCAATTGAAACGGGAGGTGAACAAAATTGCTTTTGAGTTGCCGAACGGCAAAGGTAAGGGCACTTGTATCTGGGAGCCGCTGAGTACCTGGGAACAGGTGTTTGACCGGGAAGGTAAGTCGAATGAGTTGCTGCCGGTGTATGATGAAATTGCGAAGGCTTATTTGAAGTTGGAAAAATAGAGTGGACAAACAAAAAACATGGGGAGCCCTGTTCGGTGAGAATGGGGCTTTTTTTGTGAAGGTATATGAAAACCAAAGCGACATGAATAGCAACTCGGATAAAGCATTGCTCCCCTATTTCTTATCCTCCACCGGGCAAGACTCCAACTCAATCGGAATCATCCCGTATTTGTTTGTCTCGTAATTGCGCTGAATAGCGGGAATGAGCAGTTTTTTAGGGTACAAAGTCCAGCCGTTTTCGTGCCTAGGTCCAGGAATTTGATAGGGCACCACTTTTTCAGGAAAAACGACCTTGAGCTTCAGCCCAACTTTTACCCCCTCAAAAGGAAACACCTCATTGCTGTCGGCACTGTAATCCCAGCTTTCCCAGCGCCCTTGGAGGATGCGGTTGTTCTGGAGAGAGAAAGTGATCTTAGTCTGGACTTTCAGGCCCTCGTTGAGGAAGCAGTAGGATTGGGCGAAGGTCGCGAGCGCTAGCAGGTTAAAGGTGGTTAAGAGCAAGAATTTGGGTATCATTCTCTTGTTTTTTGGTGATAAAGTTAGGATCGGCTATGGTGAAATTTCGCTGTATTGGGTAAAGTTTGAAAGGAGAATATTTCCTTTCCTAGACCTTCTAACCGCGGAGGCGGTTGAATTCAGAATAGCCCCGGTCGTCCGGGGAATCCGGTTTTCGGGTGTTTTTGGCAACCGCGGAGGCGGTTGAATTTAGTTTCTTGTGGCCAAGTTGTACTTCGTTGGAAAAACATCCAACATTGTGCAACCTTTCCCCTACCCTTCCCGTATAAAACCAAAACAATAAAACCAACTCCCATGCCAGCCAAAGAAAAAGAAGCCCACCCCAATATGGAACAAGGGCAGATTCCAGGTACGAAAGAAGCTACAACAGAAAAAATTAAACTTATGCAATGCGAAAACCTATTTAGCGGAGTCAGTCCAATCAAAAAAAGGTACGACGATCGGGCAGCCCAACAAGGAGAAAAATTCAACCTTTTCAAAATCCTTAACATCCACGCTGATGAGGTTCGCTTACATTCACGCTTTTTGGCCGAGTTGTTGAACCCCAAAGGTGCTCACCTGCAAGGGGCAAAGTTTTTGGAATTGTTTGTCACGCAGTTCTTTCCAGATTTTGACTTCAATGTGGAAACTGCCAAGATCAAAATTGAAAAAGTGATTGACAACAACCGTCGCCTGGACATCTACTTGCGCGATGACAAGCGCAGGGAAATCATTATCGAAAACAAAATTTACGCGGGCGACCAAAATAAACAGCTGCATGATTATCATGAATTTGCCAAAAAATCCGCTCAGGATTTCAGGCTAATTTACCTGACCTTAAAGGGCACCCGTCCCAGTGCAAACAGCGTCAACGGCCTGCAGAAAGATCAGGACTACTTTTGTTTGTCTTATCAGGAGGACATCGCGACATGGTTGAAAGTATGTCAAAACGAAGTGCTCAACATTCCGCTTTTAAGCGAAAGCATTCATCAATATCTACTCAATATCAGCTTCTTAACCAATCAATCCATGGATCAGGAATACCTTAAAGAAATCGGAGACATTTTGGCGAAAGACGGCAACTATCGGCTTGTCAACGACCTCCACAAAGCACTCACTTTATTGAAGATTACTTCTTTGGAAAAACTGATGGTCGAACTGTTTCAAGCCCTAAAAGATCACTTTAAGCTCAGTGACGGGGATGTGTTCTTTATGGATAAGACGACAAAAATTGAGCAACATAAGCTCAATGAGCTGATCCAGCATTATTACCAAAAAAATAAGGTTTCTCAATTCGGTATTTGTCTTCGTTTACATGGTATTGCCACATCCAATCTTGCACTTAAAGTTGAACTCCATCATAGCATTTATTACGGTTTTGCAGTTTTAGCCGATGATTGCCAGTTAATGCCTTGGAACGAAATGCACACCAGCTTGCCGGAGGCATTTGCCAAAATCAATGCTTTCTCCAATGATTTTTCAACCAAAGACAACCCTTTCCTTTATCGAAAAGTAGTAGCAGAAAGTGATAAAATTTACTTTCATCCAGATCACATAAACGCCGAAGGCCTCAACGTCCTCATTAACAAAACGGATCGCCAACAATGGATTGAAAATTTTGTTGAAGGCATCAAGGAAGTAATGGAACTTGTCGTGCAAAATCAATCGAAACAATGATTCTTCCACTACTGCGTGAGTTTTGAATTAAAACTGCCAGGAGAGCAGTTATCCGGGTAGAAATAATGGAATGTTTATGGTTCCTTGCTGCCCGGCGGACAGCTATCTTCAAGATTTTTTCAAAGATAGCTGCCCGCCGGGCAGCCGCAACAATATCCCGGTTACCTTGTATCTAACGAGATAGCTGCCCTCCCGGCAGCAAAAAACCTCGTCTGGAGTTTATCGAATTGATTTTCAATTCCACTAATTCTAAACCCACGTTAAAAATGCCGCTTTGGTGATGTTTCAACCCATTCTAGACAATCATCTGGACAAATAATTCAACCGCTACCGCGGTTGCAAGCACCTGCCGCGTTCCTATTCCCCGGACGACCGGGGCTATTCTGAATTGAACCGCTCCGCGGTTAGTTGTATGGCTCAAACCAGCCTTCTTCATTAGCTCAAACAACGCCTCGCGCCTCTTAGCACTTCGCCCACTTTCCCCTTCAAAACAACCCTCCAAATCTCCAAAAACAGTATTTTGTGAAACAAGATGCCATTTCCACTCCACTTGAAACCAGCTCAATTACACCTAACATGAAAACGCACACTACCCTCCCCCTTCTGATCCTAAGCCTCTTTGCCCTCTTTTCCTGTACCCCAAAGCCGCCAGCTCCCCTTTTCCCCAAAGGCACCTGGATCGACCTCACCCACGACTTTGACGAAAACACCATTTATTGGCCCACCGCCGATGATTTTCGACTCGACACGGTATTTGCCGGGGTTACCGACAGTGGGTTTTATTACACGGCTTTTAATTACTGCGCAGCGGAACACGGCGGCACCCACCTGGATGCGCCCATCCATTTTGCCAAAGGCCATCAAACCATGGATGAGATTCCACTGGATCGATTGATGGGCAATGCCGTAGTGATTGATGTATCGGGAAATGCCAAAGGGCAGCCCGATTACCGGGTAGATGTGGCTGATTTTTTGGCCTGGGAAAAAGAACACGGGCAACTACCAGATGGAGTGATTGTACTGCTGCGCACTGGATTTGGACAGTACTGGCCCGACAAACTCAAATACATGGGCACGGCGGAAAGAGGCCCGGCGGCCATTGCCAAATTGCATTTCCCGGGACTGCACCCTGAAGCGGCCAAATGGCTGAGCACCCAACGCAAGGTTCACGCCATCGGTTTGGATACACCCAGCATTGACTACGGGCAATCCACCCATTTTGAAAGCCACCAGATTTTGTTCAAAGAAGACATTCCGGCTTTTGAAAACCTGGCGAATCTGGAAAAATTGCCTCCCACGGGGATTTGGGTGGCGGCCTTGCCGATGAAGATCAAGGGCGGGAGTGGTGGGCCACTGCGGATCGTGGCGTTGGTGCCAGAGGGGAAGTGATACTTAGGTGATTCCTTGAGTATCTTAGGTTTCTCAGGTGGTGAAATAATTATCCTGCTTCGCAGGCTTTTCTTTTTCACCACCTAAGAAACCTAAGACACCATAGGATCACCTCAGCAGTCATGTGCCAACTCTGTTCAGCCGCAAAGTTCGAATCCAGTACATTTTGAAGCCCTACGCCACCGTTGCAATCTTCTTGTGCCACAAAAAGTACGAAGCCAACAACATGCCAATAAAGATCAGCATAAAAAAAACACTAGGCTGAGGGCCATCTACTTTGAGCAGGGAAAAAAAGGCGCCCACCAGGTCAAAAAACAAGCCCGCATACGCCCATTCCTTGATGCGCCGAAAGGAAGGAATCAAAATTGCAATGGCACCCACAATTTTGGCAGCGCCCAAAAAAGGAATGATGTACTTGGGGTACCCCAGGTGGTCACTCAGCATTGCAACTGCTTCTGGTGCTAAAGTCACGTTGGAAATGGAGGAAAAAATCATGAAGGCAGCAAAAAGCCCGGTGACGATCCAGTAGATGAGGGAAATTCTTTTCATGGTTTTAGCGTTTTTAAGGAATGATAAAAAGTCGTACAAATTACAACAAAAAATGGTTTTAATAAAAATTATTAACATTGTTTTTTTACTCATCACTTTGGAGCCTAACATCTGCCGCGCACAAGCTCTGGTTACCATTCCTCCAAGCCACCCACTTGGTCTTTGGAAACCCTTTGATCCACAATCGATTTATCCATACCTCCAATTTTTGCCCGACAATTTGATCAACTTGGACTCCCGAGCAGATACGACTTATTGGTTTCGATATACCATTGAAAACCAAATACTTATTCTAAAAAATGGAGATCAAATCATAAAAAACAAAATTTTACACTGGGATCAAGATAGTCTAGTATTTGAATCGATTTTTAAACTACAAAAGCGGGCTGCTTTTGCACCTTGTTCCATCACTGTAAATGCCATCAAAAACAAGCTTTTAAACAAAATCATAAGTACAGTCAAGGGACCTTGGCACCCTTGTTTTCAGCAAAAAAATACGCTTATCCGCGATGAAGAAAATGAATCCCTCAGCTGGAATGCTTTGGTTTTTAGTCGCAACAATAAAAAGGCTTTTGTCGCCGAAAGCAACTGGCAGGATCGGCAGCCGATTTCTCGGATTACGATCCTGGATGAGCAGATTCCAACGACTTCGGGCGTACATGTTGGAGACAGTTTAGAAAAAATCCAGGCTTTGGTTGCCTCCAGCATCCCTGCTACACCAGATGGTTTTTTAAGCTTGCGGGACAAGGATGACCCCGATATTTTTTACGTAATGGACATCCGTAAATATCCAAAGTTATTCTATGGAGTCGATAGGTTGAGTGAAATTCCTGGGGCGGTAAAAGTGGAAAATATTGTAGTCATGAAGCGCTGATTCATCCTCACCCCCGCCCCTGCAACTCCTTCAAAAACTGCGACGGCGTCTTCCCGTACTCCGCCTTAAACGCCTTGGTAAAATACGACTGCGTTTGAATACCCACGCTGTACATCACCTCGGCGATCGACACATCCTGGGTTACCATCAATTTCACTGCATTTTTCAAGCGCACGGTCCGCACAAAATCATTGATGGATTGGTTGGTCATGCCTTTGATTTTGTTGTACAATTTGGTGCGGCTCATGCCCATTTGGGTGCAGAGGTAGTCGATGTTGAGGTCGGGGTTGAGCAGGTTGTTTTCGATCAGGGTGATGAGAGCTTCTAGGAATTCTTTGTCTTTGCTCGAATGTACATGATCCTTCACTTCGGCGTGATGATCATGTACATAGCGCTCGACCAGTTTTTGTTTTTGGGCAAAAATATTTTTGATGTTCAGCTCCAACAACTCGATGCTGATCGGTTTGGCAAAGTAATAATCCGCCCCGGAGCTGGTGCCTTCAATTTTGGATTCCAGCGCCTCTTTTGCGGTCAACAGCATGAAGGGAATGTGGGCGAGTTGCGGGTCTGACTTCACTTTTTTACAAAATTCGATGCCATCCATCACGGGCATCATGATGTCGCTGATGATGAGGTCAGGTTGCTCAACCAGGGCTTTTTCGTAGGCTTCCTGGCCGTCCTGGGCTTCTGAAACCTGGTAGCGGATAGCCAAAATTTCGCGTAAAAAAGTGCGCAATTCTTCATTGTCATCCACCACGAGAATGTGGAAACCTGGAAATGATATGAGGGGTGGGTCGACCTCTAGCTCTGGTTTTTCCTCGCCCAAAGGCATAAAATAATCATATTGTGCCTGGAAACTTTCCAGGGTCGCGGGGCTATTCAGTCCATCAAGCCAAAGCTCATTTGGGCTATAATCTTCACGGGTACAGGGAATCCCGATCACAATTTCGGTACCCTGGTGCCGCTCACTGGACACCAGAATTGCCCCTTTGTGCAGGGCAGTCAAACTTTTGACAAAAGCCAATCCAATCCCGGAGCCCAGGTGGGCATCCGAAATGCGGTAGTAACGTTCGAACAAATGCCCGATGGATTCTTTGGAAATGCCAATCCCGTTGTCGAGCACCCGAAAATAGAGGTAACGTTGGGCTTTGTACTCACTTTTTAGGGTCAGTTCATTGACAAAACTGGGTTTAAAATTGTCCAGATTTTCGACAATTTCAAGCATAATCCGGCCACCAACGGGGGTATATTTGAAAGCATTGCTGATCAGGTTGATGAGGATTTTTTCCAAAATCTGTCGGTCAAACCAAAATCCAGTGCTGGCATGCCCTGGGGTTACCACAAAGTCAATGTTTTTTTCCTGAGCCAGTGTGCTAAATTCTTCGACAATCTCCTGCAAAAACCAGGCGACATTGCCTTCCATCACGTGCAGGCGCAAAATGCCTGCTTCGGATTTTCGGAAATCCATCAACTCATTGACCAAGTGTAGGAGCCGATTGGTGTTCCTCTGGATGACCTGGTAGTCCTTGCGTTGGCTCAGGCGGGTTTCTTCTTTCAACAACTTTTCGATCGGCCCCAAAATCAGGGACAGCGGCGTGCGGAATTCGTGGGTGATGTTGGTGAAAAACTGTAACTGCAATTGGTGCAATTCCTCGCGTTTTTGCTCTTCCAAACGTTGGAGTTCCAAATTCCGGCGGAAACGGTAAAACCAATACAAACCCGCACCAATGCTCAAGACAAGTAAAGACCTAAACCACCAGGTGGCCCAAAAGGGTGGCAAAATGATCACTTTTAAGCTGCGCCCGGTTTCGTTCCACAGCCCATCGTTGTTGCTGGCTTTGACGCGAAAGGTGTATTCCCCGGGGCTCACATTGGTGTAGGAGGCGCGTTTTTCGGTACCTACTTCGTTCCAGGCCTCGTCCCAATTTTCCAGCATGTAGGCGTATTGGTTGTTTTCGGCGGCGGTGTAATTCAGGGCAGCGAAGTCAAAGGAAAAAGTGGCCTGTTTGTAGCTGAGCACTATTTTATCGGTCAAGCTGATGTCTTGCTTTAAGGGCGAGTTTTTATCCCCCGGCCAGACTTTTTCGTTGTGGAGGTGAAAATCGGTGAGGTATACCGGTGGCAGGAATTCATTGGTGGTGATGTTTTTGGGATAAAAGGCATTGAAGCCATTTACGCCGCCAAAAAAGAGTTGCCCGTCTTTGGTTTTTAAAAACGCATTGGCTTCAAATTCCAGGCCCTGGAGCCCATCAGCGGTATTGAATTTGCGAAAGCGCAGAGTTTTGGGGTGAATTTTGGTGAGGCCATGGGAGGTGGAAACCCACAGGTTGCCGTCCTCATCCTCGGCAATTCCTTTGATGAATTCAGTGGCCAGTCCAGCTTTTTCCGTCCATAATTTGAATTGGTTTTGTGACGGATCAAACTGGTAAAGACCAGCCTGCCCCAACCACAACTGGCCTTTTTTGTCCACAAAAAGAACCCGCAGGTCGGGCTTTTTTTCATCCTGGTGAAAATAATGACTGAACTCACCAGTGCTGGCGTTGAGGCAATTGAGGCCTGCATCGTCGGTGCCGATCCAAAGGTTTCCGTGGTGGTCTTCGTTGATCGAAACGACATTATTGCCCAGTAGGCGGGTTTTGCCACTCTGGCTGCGGGTAATGCGGCGGAAAGTCCGGCTTTGGCGATCAAATAGGTTCAAGCCACCAAAATAAGTCGCCACCCAAAAATTGCCCTTCCGGTCTTCGAAGATTTTTTGGATGTAATTCGAACTAATGCTGCTCGAATCCCGAGGGCGGTGCTGAAAGCGGGTGAATTGCTCGCTGTTGCGCTCATACAAGCACAGTCCTCCGCCCCAGGCGCCCACCCACAGTTGCCCCTGCCGATCTTCAAAGACATCTAGCACTTCATTGGAACCAATCGTACGCGGGTCAAAAGCCTGGTGCCGATAATGCTTAAAACTGCGGGTTTTGCGCTCAAAACGGTTCAAGCCTCCTCCATCGGTGCCAATCCAGATGTAGCCGTAGCGGTCTTCAGCAAAGGTTTTGACATCGTTGTAACTCAAACTATTCGGGCGGGGCTCCTGGCGGTACAGTTCAAATTTTTCGGTTTTGGGCATGTATAGGTTCACACCGCCGCGGTGGGTACCAATCCAGAGGTTACCCTGGTTGTCTTCGGATAGGGCGGATACGGTGCGCTGGGAAAGGCTCTGGGGGTCGTCGGGTTCGTTTTGGTAATTGTAGAAGCGGCCAGTTCGGGGGACAAAGCGATCCAGACCACCATTGATGCTGCCGATCCAGGTTTGGCCGTTTTTGCTGATCAAAATGCTGCGGATGAGGTTGCTGCTGATTGAAAAGGGATCGGCGTCGCTGTAGGTATATTGTCGACAAGCCTGGCTTTGGGGTTCGTAGTCAATTAGACCATTGTCACTGCTGCCTAGTAACAAATGGCCCTTGGGTGTGGCTGCAATGCTGCGAATGGCGGGTTGGGCACCTCCGCGCAAGTTTTCGGGCAATGAAATGCTTCGAAATCGTTGTGTGTCGTGGTCATAGAGGTGCAATCCTTTGCTAGTACCCATCCATAATTGAGCTTTTGCATCTTCAAATAGACAATAGACTTCCTCGCTTTTCAGGCCTTCGCTTTGGTGAAAGCTGCGGAATGTGCCGGTTTTAAGATCCAGCTTATTGATGCCTCCGCCGAGAGTTGTGACCCAAAGAGTGCCTTGATGGTCTTCCAACATAGCTGTCACATAATTGTGGCTAAGGCTGTTTTTTTGCTGGTTGGCGTGTTGAAAACGGGTAAAACGGTTGAGTTGGGGGTCATAGCGGTTCAGCCCATTGAGGGTGCCCACCCACAATTGGTGCTGGCTATCTTCATAAATACAGGTCACATAACTGTCGCTCAGGCTGTAAGGGTATTTCGGGTCGTATTTGTATACGGTCATTTGATACCCATCATAACGGTTCAGTCCGTCACGAGTGCCCAACCACATGAAGCCCCGATGATCCTGGTGGATGGCTTCAATGGTGCTGTTGGCGAGGCCGTCTTCGTTTTGGATGTGTTTGAAGTGGAGTTTGGGCTTTTGAGGTTGGGGGTATCCCCAAGGCAAAAGGCTTAGGTAGATGAGCCCAAAGCAGCACAGCTGTTTTAGGAAAAAGAAATTACGCTGGCTGTTTGCTGCTCCTATCACTTCATTGCGTTTAAACTCCTAATGCCCTAATCCCAAACGTATTTCCAAGTCCCATCAGCATGTCGTTACCAAACGTTATAGAATACGCACTTTTCCTCTTACAACGCATAAGCATACACCCGATTATCAATTGTTGTAAGTATCATTTTTTGTTGAAAGAAAAAAACAAAATGGTCCCCAGCAACCGGGAATCCTTCAACTACCTCCCCCTTAGCTGACAAACACCAGACCTGATGTTCCCCCAAAATGCTACAAATAATTCGGGCATTTTCCTTTTGTCCTACAGCAAAAATTCCAGCAATCTGCTCGTTGAAAGATTTTTCAAACACCATCTTGAATTCATCCTTGTCGTAGGCATACAAAAACAATTGCGCGCCACTCGCCGCCAAATAATCCTTGCGGCCATCTCCTACCAAATCGACAAAACAAAACCGAGTTGCACCAGCCAAACCTGCCGTAATCGACAAAGAAAAAGACGCCCCTTTTCCATTAAACACCTGAGCCTTCCCTTGCCCATCCGCCACCACAATTCTTTGACTCATTTGATCCCACTGCCATTGGGGAGGGCTGGAAAAGGGGCCTTTAAGTGTTTGGATGGAAAAATGCGCCTGAGTAGCCCGATCCAACACATGGAGTTTCCCCTCTTCAGTCAGGGCAAGGAGGTAATCCTCTGTGACCGACTGAAAATAACTCAAAGGCTGCTTTACGGCACCAATTTTTGGCCCGAGATTCCAGCCACTCAAGGGTTGCCCATATTTGTCCAGGCCATAGATTCGGCCATCGGCACTGGTATAAAACAAAAACTGCTCCCGCCCGCCTACACACAAACCCGAAGTGGTCGCGGAGCTTAGTATTAGGGGAAAACCTGGCGCCTCCTGCCCATCTGATTGCAAGGCGTGAATGGCTTTTTCGGTGGCGAAGTAAGCCAAAGTTTGGCCCAATTCAGGGCGCAGTACTGGCGTCACTGTGCCTACAAGAGGTGCTTCCAGTTTTTTGTCCCACTGAATATTCCCCTCCAAGTCCAAGGAAAGTAGGTGTTCTTCATCGGTTTCGAGCAGGCCGTGGTTCCAGGTATCGATGGCCCACAGTTGTTTGACCTTGCCTTGGGGCAAATCCAGTTGCCAAAGCTCAGTCGAGGCTTGGTTATTGGATTCCAGGTTGGGTGCGTCCCGAAATGTCCAGTGCTTGCCAATTGTTTCCCCTTCCCATTGTAAGGGATCGGGAAGGGCCAATTGCAGGTTCAAGCTCTGATTGAGTTGGGCAATCAGGTACCCCAGATCCCGATCGGCACTCAGACGCATCCATAGGCCGCTGGGGGGCTGGCGCAACTGTTTGGCAATGGTATTCCCCACAATCACCGCATCTATCCAACGCTCCACGAGGTTTTCAGAAGCACCGATGACCAAAAACCGGTCAAAAACGACGAGGGTAGCCTGGCGGATATTCACCGCACTTAAGCCTATATCTAGAACGGGTTGAAGGGTATACGTTTGATAGTTTAGTGGAGCCAATGCCCCATAATTTTCTGCCAGCTCATTCAAGGCATTTTGAGCCAATGTATTCGAGGCGAAGGGTAAAACCAGGGCGGATTGGCTGCTTTTTTCCCGGCCAAAATGGAATAAAAAGGCAGATTCAGCCTTCAATTGGGCCAAAGTACCATCAGCACCAAAGTAAGGAACAACACTTCGCGCCGATCCTGGAGCAATGGTCAAAAGGGCTTCCAGGTCTTTTGTGTTCATCCGGGGAGGGCTGGCAAATTGCAGCTGCCCTTGGATCTGCCCCGCTTGGGGTTGAAGTTCTAAGGTAACATTTTGGCAATGCGCCGCGAGTACATCCCCCTTTAGTCCGTAAAAATCACTTAGCCCTGCATAATTCAACTGCAATTGATTGGCGGATAGTGCAGTGACCCAATGAGCGCGTTTACCTGCTTTAAAACCAAGCGCAGCCTCTTCGACCAGTGCTGCTTCACGCGCTAAATATTTGACCTTTTTGATTTGCGCCAACACCCATTTTTGCCCCTTCGCATCTTGAAAGTGCTCAAATTGCACCGCTCCCCATTGAGTACGGGTGGTACGTTTTAAACCCTTGGTTTTGGTAATTTGAATTTCTGGTTGAGCCGTACTGAAGTACAATACTCCAGTTTGATTTTTGCTCAAAGGCATTAGTACCGTATTCCACCTAAGACCTGGAAAGGGCAATTCGGCACTTGCTTTTTGAGGAGTAATTACAGCCAAGGCATTTTCAGGTACCAAAGTTTCCAGATTCTGCCGTTGTTCGCAGGCCAATAGAGAAATGGCCAAAAACAAACTGAGTGTTCTAGTATAGAGTCTTTGCAAAATCTGATATTGAAGTATATTTACCACTCGATTAAACTTAAGCCGCGATCTATGAGGAATATTTTTTTACGCATTGGTAGCCTGATTGGCTTTGTAGCGGTAGCCTTGGGGGCTTTTGCCGCTCACGGCCTGCGACCACATTTGAGTCCAAAACATTTTGAGACTTTTGAAACGGCAGTAAGGTATCAATTTTACCACGCTATAGCCATTTTAGTGGTTGCCATTTTGAGCCATTTTGGCCGCAAGGGTTCACTACGTTTTGCTGGTTGGGCCTTTACAGCTGGAGTGCTGCTATTTTCTGGCTCTTTGTATGCATTGAGTACAAGAGACTTGCACAATCTTTCAGTTGGGTGGTTAGGGCCAATTACCCCTCTTGGAGGTGCGTGTTATTTGTTGGGTTGGGGGGCCTTGTTTTATTCGAGTTTCGTTCATTATGACCGCTCTGGGAAAATCGATAAAGAGTAGGCTCCTACTTACTGAGGCACAGTTTTTTACTCATTCTGAGATTGAGTCGCTGCCTGGAACTCCCCGAAAGTTTGAAACTTTCGGGGAGTAGACCTCAGATCAGTGCTATGGGCGATAAAAAAATAAGTGATCATTTTGCCAAAGGATTAGATAAGTAAACGTTTCATTTCAAGTGCCTTATCTAATCCTTTGGCTCAGAAAAAATGATCACTAATTTTTTGCCCCACTACTGAAGTGCACATTAGTAAAATCCTAGCTGGCGGCTTATTCCTCTTCTTTTTCCAGCAGGTCTTGATTTTTACGGCGGTTGCGCCACCATACGAAGGCCAGGCTGCCTACCAATACGTAAGGGGTAGCCAACATGTAAAGAATACCCGCATTCAGGCCCTTTCCGGCACTACCCCCCCCTTTGAGGTTGCTTTCCACGGCCATCCGGCACATGGGGCATTGCGCGTCCACAGCAGGTGCAGCAAAGAGGAAAAAAGCAGCGAGGATCAATCCGATTTTGAAATATTTCATCGAGCGCATAGCGTCATTTTTTGTTCAAATTTAAGGAATTAATAGTAAGGAATCAACATAAAATAGCAGATCGGTCCGGTAATGGCTACGTAAAGCCACAACGGAAATACCCAACGCGCCATTTTGCGGTGGCGCTCAATCTGATTGGTGTAAGCCCGAATGAAGGTGAACAAAATAAAAGGGAAAATCCCTGCTGCCAGCGCGATGTGGCTGAGGAGCAGTACCAGGTAAAAGGGACGAACCCCACTCACGGCGGCCTTTTCCACTTCACTTACAACTCCATCGTGATTGCTGTCTCCAAACAGCGTTTCTGGCGTAGTAAAATGGTAAGCCACATACGACAGTAAAAAAAGTACCGACAGCACAATTGCCACATAAATGGCATTGCGGTGTTGTTGCACTTTTTTCTGCTTGATGAAATACAGGGCGACCAATAAAACCAAAGCAGTTAATGCATTCAAGGTAGCGTGAAAAGGTGGCAAAAAGCCTAAATCTACCCCCTCTGGCATGGTGATTTTTACCCTGCGCATCAACCCAACCAGTCCCAAAACCGCTACGGTAATGATCCAGGCGGCTACGTTCAACTTCTTTTCCAATTGCAAATTTGCTTCCATCCTATTTTTCTTTTTCACGGTTCAAATAAGGGTCGTTCTTCTTATCGCGGTGCATGAGTACAGTAACGTGCTCAGTCAGTCGGCGGAGTTCATTGCCATCGCGGTAGTTGTAGTAGCGGCGAATGGTACCCGCAGTGTCAATGATTGCCACCATACCTGCTTTAGGGAAGGAATAGGATTGAATTAGTTCGGGGTTACTGCTCGTGATCAATACCTGCTCGGGGTCGGCAAGTTTATTTTTGCGCAAAAAAGCACCCACTTTGCCCGAATCCTGCACGGTAGTATGCAGTAAAAAAAGTACATCGTAGCGATCATCGAACTGGGTGTGGAGGCTATTGAGTGCAAACAGCAAGTCTTTATCCTGCTCCAGTTCCTTGGCATCCAGCTCCTTGGCAATGATCACATTGTTTTGTAGATCCGTACTCGACAGACTATCGCTTTCCAGTAATTTTGGAAGGAAAAAATTCGGCAGTTTGCCGTAGTCTTTTAGTTGGGCGCGCATTTCGACCTGATAACGTTCTCCTTTTTTGAGGTAGTACCAACTCAGCGCAGGCATTACCACCAACATCAAGAACAGTGCTGTGGTTTGTAGCCGTTTTTTCATTCTGTTCGGTTTTCTTTTATGCTAACGAAACACCAAAGGACGGTAAATGTTTTTTAGCATTGAGTCATACTTTGATCAAAAGAAAAAGAGTACTAAAACACAAAAGGCGGGTTGTAGCCCGCCTTTTGTATGTGAATGGAAGAAGATTAACCCTTCCAATCCATTTGATACGTATCTGGAGACAACAAACTGCCTTCCTGGGCTGGTGCAGCCGGTTGGGAGTCTCGGTTCTTGATGTCTTCCCGGCGATTTTTCCAGGCATTTCCTTCCTGAAAAAAGGCGATGATGGCCCAAACCAAGAGCAGCATTGGCAGTATGACACTCATGGCCAAACCCTTTACTTCGTACTTCATGTGCATGAATTCATACACAATAAAGTAGGCTTTGTACAAGGACAAACCAGCAATGAGCAAACCACAGGTCGCCAAGACAATCACATTGCCATGAACCCCTTTAAAAATGTGACCTTTGCCAAAGAGAGAGATGACTACCTCAATCAAGGTGACTACCGCCAGAAGGATCAAACCTTTGACTACGTTTTTTTTACTTTGTTCGTAAGATACGTGTGACATCTATAGAGCATTAAATTAGGTTCAACCATTGGATGTTAAAGCAGGTAAAATACCAGGAATACGAAGACCCATACCAAGTCCACGAAGTGCCAGTACAACCCAATTTTTTCGACCATTTCATAACCATTCTTCCGCGCCGCGTAAACCCCGCTGGCAACGTTGAGCGCAATGATCAGCAGGAACACCACTCCCGAGAATACGTGGAAGCCGTGGAAACCCGTGATGAAGAAGAATAGTGCACCGAAGGCTCTCGGGCCGAATTGTTCGGTTTGCGTTTGACCTTTCAGTGGGCCATCAGCGTATACGTATTTGCGGTGGATGAAGCCTTGGTCATCCATCATGTAACCAGCCTGTTCGCCTTTTTTGTATTCATGAGCTGCACCGTGACCCGCTTCATGGCTTTCGCCGTGTCCACCTGCAGCATGGCGGTGAATGAGGTAACTTTCCCCTTCGCGGAAGGTTTCAGCGCTCTTTTTGCCTTCGTGATCAAGGTAATAGCCATCGGCAGTGTGCGTACCGAAGGTATTGCGGGTCAAAGACATGTTTTCCCCACTGATCAGGTTGGTCCACTCCCAGGCTTGGCAACCCAAGAAACCCAAACCACCAAAGATGGTCAGGATCATCCAAATCAATACCCCATTTTTGTTCTCCCGGTGTCCTTCCTGTACGGCACGAACCATCGTCACCGAACTGATGATCAGCAAAAAGGACATAAAGGTTACGAAAATCAATGGCGCCGAACCGAAGTAAGCGGAAATGCCGAAAGGGTCGGTAGCAAACACGAAGTCTGGTACAGGCCAGGTTGGACTGCTGAAACGCAGCGAACCATAAGTAATCAGAAAGCCAGCAAAAGTAAAGGCATCCGATAAGAGGAAGTACCACATCATCAGTTTGCCATAGCTGGCCTTAAACGGAGATTGTGCTCCATCCCAGGCATCGCCTTCGTGATCGTGTTCATGAACGTGGTGTTCAAGTGCGGTATCTGTAGTCGCCATTAGATAGCTTTTTTCCACGACTAAAGTCGTGGGTTATGGTTCTATATGTGCCTCCCACGGATAAATCCGTGGGTTGGCTTTTTTTGTTTGGCCTCCCACAACCCACGATTTAAATCGTGGGATTCCATGGGTTGGCTACATCTGTGTCATCAAAAAGAAAAAGATGTAAACCCAGAGCAAATCTACAAAATGCCAGTAGATCATACTCAATTCGAAGCGATGTTTTCGCTTGGGCGTTACTTTTAAGCCCAGGGAAAATGCGTGCAGGGTACTCAGTAGCAGGATGGCCAAGCCTCCAACTACGTGCGCAGCGTGCACGTACGAAAACACATAGACGAAAGACCCCGAAGGATTGGTAGTCAGTTCTACTCCGATTGCGGAGAGTGCCAACCAGCCTTGGTATTGAGTGTACAAAAAAGACAGCCCCAGTACCAGGCTTACAACCAAACCATATTGGTACACTTTTTCATTGCCTTTCAAAAACGCACGATACGATACATGCAAGGTGAAACTACTCAGCAAGATCAAAACCGTGCTCAGGGTAAATACTTGGGGTAGGCTGAATTCCAGCCAATTCCCAGCAGCTTGGCGTACCATAAAGGCACTCGTCCAGGCTGCAAACATCATCATGATACTCGCACAAGCAACCAGCAAGGCGAAAGTTTGAGGATGTATTCTATTCCGACCGTAAGCATTGGGGAAGGTTCCTTCCATGGTTTTCCAGATTAAAGTTGATCTAGTAATAACACAACCAAAACAAGCGGAATGTACACAAAAGAGAAAAACATCAAGTGCAACGCCGATTTGCGATCGTTATTCCGATACAAACGCCAGCCCAAATAGGCAAAAAAGACGCTTGATACCACAATACAAGTGGTCGCGATCCAACCAGCAACACCCAGGCTCATGGGTAGGAAACCTACCGGAATGAGTACCAACGCGTACAAAAAGGATTGTAATGCAGTGTATTGCTCTTTCTGTCCTTCAGGGCCAGGCAACAATTTGTAACCAGCCTGCTCGTAATCTTCACGTCCCAACCAGGCAATCGACCAAAAGTGGGGAAACTGCCAGAAGAACTGAATGGTAAATAAAGTCAGTCCCAATGCTGAAATGTACCCTTCTGCCGCCGCCGCACCAATCAGGGTTGGCAAGGCTCCAGGAACTGCTCCTACTGCAACTGCAATGGGGGAAATTCTTTTCAGCGGGGTATATAAAAAAGCATAAGAAACCAGTGCAAGGGTGCCAAAAAAGGCAGTCCAAGGATTGAACAAAGCTAAAGCAGTAATGCCCAACATACTCATTAATCCTGCCCAAAGCACAGCGTCGGCCACTTTCATACGTCCAGTTGCCAATGGGCGATTGGCCGTACGTTTCATCAAGCGGTCATAGTCCTTTTCCAGCACCTGATTGAGTACATTCGCTGCTGCTGTGACCAAAAAACCGCCCACCGCAAGGATTGCAATACTCAATCCCGAAATGGGCCCAGGTACCGCAATCAAGTAGGCCATCACCGAAGAAAACACCACGGTGAGGGTCAAACGCAATTTCACCAGTAATTTGAAGTCTTCCACCTTTTGCCAAAAAGCGGCCAAAGGTTTGTACACTGCTGTTTTTACCGCCACAGTCATCAAGAAGTATTGGGGAGGAGAACTGGAATGAGTCAAGTCCTCCTCTCCTATTGAAAATGATCTATTTTTCCCTCAAACAGCTCATCAGCTGTTGTCCAATCTACATCAATGTTCGCCTGGTGTTTCACCCTCTTCCATCGGCGTAATCTGAGAGATGAATTCCTTACCATCTTTGCCATAGTCATATGGCCAACGGTGTACAGAAGGAATTTTGCCCGCCCAGTTGCCGTGACCTGGCTTGATACCAGTAGTCCACTCCAGCGTAGAAGCGCCCCAGGGATTTAATGTGGTCATCTTTTTGCCCTTCCAAATGCTGTAGAAGAAGTTGACGACAAACAAAACCTGGAAAGCAAAAGTAGCAATGGCTGCAATCGTAATGAACTTGTTCAGGTCATCAAAATGCGAGAACGAAGCAAAAGTATCAAAACGATAGTAGCGCCGAGGTACCCCGGCCATACCGATGTAGTGCATTGGCCAAAAGATGGCATAAGCACCAATCATCGTACCCCAGAAGTGGATTTTACCCAAGGTTTCGTTCATGAATCGACCGTACATCTTGGGGAACCAGTTGTAGATTCCCGCAAACATCCCGAAGAAAGCAGCAACCCCCATTACAATGTGGAAGTGCGCAACTACGAAATAGGTATCGTGCTGTTGGATGTCAATGGCAGAGTTGCCCAGGAATATCCCCGTCAAACCACCCGAAATGAACATCGAAACGAACCCGATCGCAAACATACTGGCCGCCGTGAAGCGGAAATTACTGGCGTAGATCGTAGAAATCCAGTTGAACACCTTTACCGCCGAAGGAACCGCAATGATCAGGGTGAACACCACGAAGAAGTTGGAGATAAATGGGTTTACCCCCGACATAAACATGTGGTGTGCCCAAACGATAAAGGATAGAAACGCAATGGCCAAAATTGACAATACCATTGCTTTATAGCCAAAGATTGGTTTGCGTGCATGTACCGAAAGTACTTCTGAAACCAAACCCATCGCTGGCAAAATGATGATGTATACTTCTGGGTGTCCCAAGAACCAGAACAAGTGCTGGTACAAAATTGGGCTACCACCTACGTGATCTAGGGCTTGGCCGCCGACGTAAATTTCGCTCAGGTAAAAGCTAGTGCCCATACCACGGTCAAACATCAGCAACAAGAAACCGGAAACCAATACCGGGAAAGACAACAGACCAATGATCGCCGTCACGAAGAAGGCCCAAATGGTCAGTGGCATCCGCCACATGGTCATTCCTTTGGTGCGCAGGTTGAGTACAGTTGTGATGTAGTTGATCCCACCGAGTAGTACAGATACTACGAAGAAGACCAGACTCAACAACCACAGGGTCATACCAGCACCAGAGCCAGACGAGGCTTGTGGCAATGCACTCAAAGGTGGGTAAGCGGTCCATCCCCCAGAGAATGGGCCTGTACTTACAAACAGAGAGAACATCATGATCATACCGGACATAAAGAAGAACCAGTACGAAAGCATGTTTAGAAATGGCGAAGCCATGTCTCGTGCCCCCAGCTGCAATGGAATGAGTAAGTTACTAAACGTACCACTCAAACCAGCGGTCAGTACAAAAAACACCAGGATGGTTCCGTGCATGGTCACCAACGCATAGTAAAAATCTTGCGAAAGCGTACCCATTCCGGTCTCCGCGTTGATGATGATCCATTTACCCAGCAGGGGCTTCAACCAGGCCATACTTTCTTCAGGAAAGCCCAATTGCAAACGGAAAATCAAGGACATGCCCGCGCCAATCAAAGCCCAAATCATCCCCGTAATGAGGAATTGTTTGGCGATGATTTTGTGGTCCATGCTGAATACATAAGTATTGATGAAGTTGGACTGATAACGGTCGCCTTCATGATGATCGTGGAAATGATCATCATAACCCAGCTTTTCTATCAGCTCTTCTTCTTGCGTCATTGGATGGTTTGCTACGTGAGCCATCTGCTGAATGTTTTAAATTCGTTTACAATGCCAAATTTTGAATTGAGTCACTTTCCATAACAACTCAATTGAACCCACTTGGTTCAATTTAACATTTATGTTATTGCCCCACGATACGGAACTCCGTACGGCGGTTCTTGGCGCGATTTTCGTCACTATCGTTTGCGACGACTGGTTGAGCCTCACCAAAACCTTTAGCACTCAGCCGACTAGCTGCGACACCTTTGCTTTGCAGGTATTTCAACACTGCATCTGCACGTTTTTGCGACAAAGCTAGGTTTTGGGCATCTTCGCCAGTATCGTCTGTATAGCCAGCTAGTTGCACTTTCAAGCCAGATTTTTCTTTCATGGCCGCAGCCAGGTTGTCCAGTTCGTAACGAGATACCCCAGTCAGTTTTTCTGAACCAGTTGCAAAAGTTACATAGCTGAATTGTACTGTCTTTTTCGAAGTAGTCAAAGCAGTATCCAAGGCTTCGATGAATTCTTCCTTGCGTGCCTCAATTTCAGAGGAGAAGAGTTTGTCCTTATTCGGGTCTTCGTCCTTGAAGCGGATGTTGCTCAGGTAGTAGGACTTTTGCTGCATCGCCCACATCTCATATGCTTCTGGCTCCACGATTCTGACTGTTTTGCGCATGGCAAAGTGGCTATTGCCACACAATTCTGCACAAGCCAGTTCGTAGTCAAACACCTCCCATTTCGGCTTGGAGTTTGGATCTTTTGGATCAGAGGGCACTTGGTATTCAGGATAATTGCGCAATTGTTCGCGGAATTCCTCATTGGTTTTTTGCGGCTCAAACACGAAGTAGGTAGGAATACCAGGAATGGCGTCCATTTTTACCCGGAAATGAGGCAAGTAGAAGTTGTGCAAAACGTCCTTGGAAGTGATGCGCACCCGGATTTTTTTGCCCTTGGGCAGTACCAATTCATCGGCATGGAAATCGTCTACGTTACGCTCATCGGTCCAGTCTTGGCCCAAAGGGTTTGCACCCGAAATGAGTTTGTAGTTTTTAGGCCCCAACACTCCATCTGGTCCAGGGTAACGCAAGGCCCAACCGAATTGGAAACCCGTTGCTTCAATCTCCATGTAGTCCTCACCAGGCTGGATGTCGGCCATGATTTCATTCCAAGCATCCAAACCACGAATCACCAGGAAAGCCATGACTATAGCCGGAATGATGGTCCAGACCGCCTCCAACTTATTGTCATGAGAGATGAATTTGGCTTTCCCGTTCCGACGGCCAGAGTATCTCCAAGCGTAATAAAACAGCAGGATTTGAGTGAGCACAAATACAATTCCACAGATCACCAGAGTTACGTTGAACATGGCGTCGATCTTGCCCCCGTGGGCAGATGCTGCCTGCATGGGGCCGAAACCCAGGTAATAGTTTTTGTACACTGCGCCAGTGTAGGCAGTAAGCACCAAAAAAGCGACCATAAAAATGATCATGTAGAGCCCTTGCCTACCATTGACAATCTCCTGCATTTCTTCCTCACCGCGAATTTTGGCAGCCAATTCGGTTACCTTGCCAATTTGAATGGCAATCACAACGATCAGGACGAGACTTAAGAATACGAGCAAAGCAGTCATTATTCTCTAAATTTTAATCGAATTCAAATTTACAACCAAAGATTCAATGATGTGTTCCAGCGTTGCGCTAATTTTCACTTGTTTAGATTTCGTCTAAATTAGTGATGCGCAGCGTCGTGAGTGCCATGCCCATCTTCTGGATAGGGCCAAACCGAGTGGTGCATGGTTTCGTCAATGTATGGATCGTTGGCAGGAACCAGCGCAGCTTTTTCAAGTTGTTTGAATACAAAGTAAACAAAACCAGCCAGAAAGCCCACGAAAATACCCAGTTCCAACAAGCCCGGCATAGAAAAACCAGCAGCAAAACTCAGGAATCTGTGTGCTTCTTCTGCAGCCTCAGCACCATGTCCACCAGCATGTTCAGCCGCAGCTTCGATTGCGGTCAGACGGGTACCGGGTTTGATCATCAAGAAGAAATCTAGCCAGTGACCAAACAAAGTCAGGATAGCCGCAATGGCCATTGGGCCGTATTTGCGTTTGTTGTCGTTGCGCAGCAAAATGAAAAATGGCAGCACAAAATTGATGATCAGGTTGGCAAAGAACAAAGGCCGATAGTTGTCCAAACGGTGGCGGAAATAAATGGTTTCTTCCCCAACGTTGGCATACCAAATCAACATGTACTGTGAAAACCACATGTAAGTCCAAAAAATGCTGATAGCAAACAAGAATTTACCAATGTCATGCAAGTGGTTTTCTGTAACGTGTTCGAGGTAACCACGGCCTTTCAGGTACATCAGCATCAGAATGGTAATAGCAATTGCTGAAATGAACCAACTTGCGCCGCTATACCAAGCGAACAGCGTAGAGTACCAGTGTGCATCTACCGACATCACCCACTGCCAAATTACGGCTGCACTCGTGAAGCCAAAAATGGGCAGGAAAATCGCTGCGTAGGTGCGCATTTTGCGGTGGTGCCAGTAGTTGTCGGCGATACCTTGACCATCTGCATCTTCCGCAACGGACAACTGCCGGTTTTTGAAGGCAAAATAATACCAGGTGCCCACAATGATCAGGGTACCAAAGGTATACCAAACGGGATTCAGGAATCCCGATTTGCCTTTCAAAATTGGGTCAGTAGCCACAGCGTGAGCATCTGCCCAGTGGTAAAGGTGGTGCCAGTGTCCCCACATCCCAATGATGATGGGAATGAACAACAATAAACCTGGCAATAAAAACAGAGAAAATGCTTCCCAAACCCGTTTCATCCCAACGTACCACCCTGCCCAGGCAGTGGTGAAGGCAGCTAGAATGAACATGGAAATACCTGCAATACCGGTGAAAAACACCGTATTGTGGAGATAATTAGACCAGAAGCGTACGTGCATGGGTTCGGAGTCCACAAAGTAGGACAACACCAGACACAACACACCGAGTATCATAAACCCGAGCAGGAAAGTCTTTTGCTTGGCTTCGAAGGTGAATTGGTTCATTGCTCGTCGGTTATTTATTTTTCTTCAAAAGAAGGTTAATCAATTTACTTGCTGCTCTTGGGTGCAGGCACCAAAGGCGCTGAACTTGAAGGAGTAGCTTTTTTCACTTGCGCCGCTGGTACAGCAAAACTTGGATTCAGGGTATTCGCCGTAGGGCTATAGATTGTACCCGGCTTAGCCGTTGCTTGCAAAGAGCGAATGTGGTGAATCACTTGCCATCTTTCCTCAAAGCTCAATTTTTCAGCATAACCACCCATTACGTTTTTGCCGTACATGATGGCATGGTAAAAACGTCCATTGGTAGAAATGTAGAAAGTATCCAGCATAAAGTTGGCCGGAGCAGCAGGATAAACACCACCCGGATCACCTTTGGCAGGATTGGCATCCCGAATCAGGTAGCCGGCGCCGTCCCCTTTTTCACCGTGGCAAATACCGCAGTAGATGTTGTAGAGTTCTTTGCCTTTGGCCAAACCAGCTTCGGTAATTGGAAAAGGGTTGCCGACAATATCTTTGCTGGCGCGAATCCGCTCCTCTTCCGTGTCACCATAGTGGTAGGGCACTTTGCCATTCACAGGTACTGCAATGGCATTTAGCTGATTACCTCCTCTGAGGATGTTCATGATGGAATCATAAGCAGCGGGGCTGGCGAAACTGAAGCCTGCATATCCACGAGGGATGGTGCCTGCGGCAGGTTTCAATGGGCCAGACAAAAATTTGCGGTTGATTACACTTGCGCTATCCCAGTTGTTGCGTGAATAGTTGGCATATGACTGGGATTCAAATCCAACTGAGTGCGCCATATCCGGCATGTATTCCTTGCCAGCGTAATTGCCTCCTGCTGGTGAGCAGGAGTAGAGCAGGCTGACTGCGGCTACCGAATAAAGAATATATTTTAAGTTTTTCATCATTGCTCGATTTTCCTTGGTTCAAACATTGACCGGCTGTCCGGGTTTAAATGTGCTTTTGATCAATTTCTTCCGCACCGGATGTTTCCAAAAAAGTCTTGAACTTGGCTTTTTCGTCATCAGATACATCGGTTACATCAAAGGCCAGACAGAATTTATCGTCGGTAATGCGGTCGTGCAGTGTAGGGTTGATGATGCCAGGGCCCATGCCACAGATGGTGTAAAAAGTAACCACCATCCCAATTGCGGCAAAAAGTACCGTCAACTCAAAAGTAACCGGAATGAACGCAGGAACCGACCAGTATGGTTTGCCACCGAAAATGATGGGCCAATCGCTGGTAAATACCCAGGTCATACCCAAGAAGGCGGTCAAAGTTCCGATCAAGCCGTATACAAAACCAGCCTGGTGGAGGCGGCTTTCGGTGAAACCCATTGCGTCTTCCATGCCGTGAACCGGGAATGGGGTAAACACATCGTAAATGTCCAGGTGTGCAGCACGAGCTTCGCTTACTGCACTAAGAATCTTGGTCTCGTCATCATACAGACCGAAGAGTACATCTTTATTTGGAGATCTTGTCATTGCACTTCGTTTTTGCTGTCTCGAAATTAGATTAGTGCGCGTCGCCGCCGTTTGCTTTCACTGACTCGTGCTTGTGGTCATGCTTCAGTGCATTTTTCATCCCTACGTATTGGTCGCCAGCGTTCTTCAAGATACTCTTGATTTCAGCAATGGCTACTACCGGTGCAACGCGGGTGAAAATCATGAAACAAGTAGAAAACAAGCCCAAAGTACCGACGAAGAGACCAACCTCTACCCAAGTAGCTGAATAGTAGCTCCAGGAAGAAGGTAAATAATCACGCGCCAAGGTAGAGGCAATGATGACGAAACGCTCAAACCACATCCCGATGTTGATGAAGATGGACATTGCAAAGGTCACGGTGATGTTTTTGCGCAGGTTTTTGCTCCAAAAGATTTGTGGAGAAATTACGTTGCAAGCCATCATCCCGATGTAAGACCAGAAGTAAGGCCCCATCAAACGGTTGTAGAAAGCAAATTGCTCATAGATGTATCCAGAATACCAGGAGATGAACAACTCGGTGAGGTAGGCTACCCCAACGATGCTACCTGTTGCCAGGATCACTTTGTTCATACTGTCGATATGCTCTAGCGTGATGTAATCTTGCAGGTTCAATACTTTGCGTGTGATGATCATCAGGGTTTGCACCATGGCAAAACCAGAGAAGATCGCACCCGCTACGAAGTAAGGAGGGAAGATGGTGGTGTGCCAGCCAGGAATAACTGAAGTGGCAAAGTCAAAGGATACGATGGTGTGTACTGAGAGTACCAGCGGAGTGGACAAACCCGCCAGGATCAGCGACAAACTTTCCCAACGTTGCCAGTGCTTGGCAGAACCTGTCCAGCCAAAAGCTAGGAAGTCGTACATTTTGCGACGGAAACCCGAAGCACGGTCGCGTACCGTTGCAAAGTCAGGCACCAAACCAGTGTACCAGAACAGCAAAGAAACCGTGAAATAGGTAGAGATCGCAAATACGTCCCAAAGCAGCGGAGAGTTAAAGTTAACCCAAAGTGGTCCGCGGGTATTGGGATAAGGGAAGATGAAGAATCCCAGCCACAGGCGGCCCATGTGGATGAGCGGGAACTGACCCGCGCAAATTACCGCGAAGATGGTCATCGCTTCCGCTGCACGGTTTACCCCTGTCCGCCATTTCTGACGGAACAGCAACAAGATGGCAGAAATCAAAGTACCCGCGTGACCGATACCGACCCACCAAACGAAGTTGGTAATGTCCCAACCCCAGTTGATCGTCCGGTTCAGGTTCCAGGAACCGATCCCGACCCAAATGGTCCAGGTTACACAAAATACATAAACTGCGAGGCCCGTTACGGCAAGAATGAAGGCAATCATCCAGGCAACGGAAGGCGTACGTTCAGTAGGCCCACAGATGTCCTCCGTGATTTGGTGGTACGTTTTAGCACCTGTAATCAGGGGTTCCCGTATTGGAGAAATGTGTCCACTCATGATTTTATTGTTAGTGCCACGGCTAACCGTGGTTATAAAAGCCCTAGGTTAATAATGTAGGTTTATACAGCTTCGTTCCGGTTGACAACCTTAGCCTGGTAGTTTACTGAAGATTGTACGTTGATTTCCTCGAGTGCGAGGTAGTTCAACGGATGCTCCATCCGCTTGCTTACTTCGGCAGTTTTGTCATTGCGGTCACCGAAGACGATGGCACCAGTAGGACAAGCCGTTTGGCATGCAGATTTAATATCGTTATCCTTCAGTTTGCGGCCTTCACGCTTGGCAGTCAGTTTACCTTCCTGGATGCGTTGTACGCAGAAACTACATTTTTCGATCACCCCACGAGAGCGTACCGTTACGTCTGGGTTCAATACCATACGCATCAAGTTGTCAGCAGTATAAGGCAGTTCTTCACTGTTGATGTGGTTCTCGTTGATGGGGAAAATATCAGCAGCGGTATAATCCAACCAGTTGAAGCGACGTACTTTATACGGACAGTTGTTGGCACAGTAACGGGTACCAATACAACGGTTGTACGACATTTGGTTCAAACCTTCGGAACTGTGGTTGGTAGCGTTTACTGGGCAAACGTTTTCACAAGGAGCGTTGTCGCAGTGCTGGCACATCATCGGTTGGTAAACCACGTTTGGCGTTTCGTAGTCACCAAAGAAGTAACGATCGATGCGCAACCAGCTCATTTCGTGGTGGCGAGATACTTCAAATTTACCTACAACGGGTACGTTGTTTTCAGCCACACAAGCTACCTGGCAAGCACCACAACCGATACAGGCACTCAGGTCAACGTGCATTGCCCACCATTGTGACTGGCTGTAGTTGTTGGCTACATATTTGTCAAATGGATAGAGGGTTTGATCGTTGAGGTGTTGAGCTTCGGCGCGTTTCTCCTTGATTTTCTCAGCCAGTTCCGGCAATTCTTTGATGTTGCTCTTGTAGATGATCGAACGATCCACGATACCGCCCTGGTAACCAGCACCAAGAGTCATGGAAGTGTGTTCGTCCAGGTTCAGGTCTTTGCCATCGCCGGCTTTGATCTGTTTGCCATTTTTATCTTTGCCCGTCATACCCATACCATGGTGGTATTGTACACAAGCAAAATCTTTGTCTTTTCCGACTGATTCAGATACTTTGGCGCTTACGGCGTAGTACTGTGTGTTGCCGTCCGCATCAATGCTCATCATTGGATAAACATTGACCCCCACTTTGTCCCCAATGGCGCGGCCTTGGTAACCAGTGCATTCGCGTCCATAACCGATGGCCAAACCGACGGTATCCCACATTTGACCAAACTGGCGTACAGCGCTAGTGGTTACTTTTTGTCCTTTGGCTTCAACTTCTACGAAGTCGGCTGAGCCGTACATTTCGCGTTGGTTGAGGTCATTCAGGGCTTTGAAACGAATGCCACCTTCATACTTAACAGGAACAGCCAGGTTGTTGCCCCATACTGTACGGGCAACTGGATCGGGCATTTCCTGCAACCAGGGGTTGTTGGCATATTTGCCATCACCCAAGTTGACTGTTTCAAAGAAAGCCAGTTCCAAACCATCAGCGCCAGGTTTGCGCACTTTGGCAGCAGCAGCAGCTACATCGCCGCCGAAACCAAACTCAGGAACCACAGCGGAAGGCACCTCAAAGATACCATCGTGCAAAGTGCTGTCCCAGAAGCTTTGGAAGGTTGCAAAGCGGCTTTGTTTGGTGAAGATGTTGGCTTCCCAGAAAGCCACCAGGTAATCGTACATCGGCTGCTCCGAATCCTTATTCAACTTGTCGCTTTTCGCCCAAGTCAACAAAGTCTCTTCAACCTGACGAGTTTTGAACAAAGGAGCAATCGTAGGCTGGATCAAGCTGTAGTGGCCTTGCTTTGGTTCCGCATCACCCCAGCTTTCGAGGTAGTGATTGGTAGGTACTACATAATCACAAAGCAGCACAGTTTCGCTGGGTGCAATCGAAAAAGAAATTTTCAGCTTCACTTTAGCGATGGCATCGCGGAATTTATCACTATTGGGTAGGTCGTAGGCTGGGTTGACTCCGTCGAAGAAGAAAACCGCGTCGACTTGGCCAGCAGCCATGTCTTTGACCAGTTTTTGAACATTTTTATCCTGACCCTGGCGTTGGTTGGAAGCATTGGCAAAAGTGATGGTATTGCCATAGGAGTCCAACATTGCGTTGATGGAGTTCACCAAGATTTGTTCGCCAGTGTTGTTAGAACCAGAAACAACCAGGGCTTTCCCGCTAGCAGCTACCAGATCTTTTGCAACAGCTTTGAACTTCGCTGCGGTTTCCGCAGGTAGAGATGGTCCAGATACTTTGGTTCCACCAGTCAAGGCGGCAACTTCGTTGTGCAACGCAACAACTGCAGCTCCTTGATGAGATGGTTTTACCAAAATCCGGTTATCGGCATTGGAGCCGGTCAAACTCAAGTGTGCTTCCACTTGGTAGTGGCGAGACATCTTGGTTTGATTTACGTCAGTGATTTTGCGGTTTTGAATGTACTGGGTAGCAAATTCAATTGGAGAAACCCAGCTGCCCAAAAAGTCACACTCAAAACCAACAATGACTTCAGCTTTATCGAAGCTATAAGCAGGTACTACCGCCTGACCAAAACACTGCTCGTTGGCTTGCAACAGAGCCGAGCTGGAAGCTGGGTCGTAGATGACTACTTCGGTATTGGCGTAGGCTGCCTGGAAATCAGCAATCGCCTGCTTGGTCATTGGACTCAGGATGGTCGGAGCCACAATGCGGATGCGACTACCACTGGTCAGTTTTTTTGCAATTTCCTTGTCGATCTCCGCCAGCGAAGGACCTTTGCCAAATCTGGCATCCGCCCGATCTAGCTTACCACCTTTGACGCGGTATGGACCATCGAAACGGTTAGAGTCATACAAACTCAACACACTGGCCTGAGCCCGTGCGCTGGTTCCCCCTTTGGTAACACTGGAAAGACTGTTGCCTTCTATTTTGATGGGGCGACCTTCGCGGGTCTTCACCAAAATGGCGCAATAGTCACCTCCGTTTACAAAGGAAGAGGCATAATAAGTAGCTACCCCTGGTACTATTTCGTCAGGTTTGACGACGTAGGGGATCGCTTTTCTGATTGGAATATCACAGCTGGCAGCAATGGTTGCTGCACCAAGGCCGAAGCCAAGGTACTTGAGGAAGTCGCGGCGATTGGCGTTCAGGTCCATTGTTTTATCATCAGCCAATTGCTCAGATAATGGCCGCTCGTAAAACTCCTGATTGGTGATCTCGTTGTAAATCGGATCGTTGGCAATTTGATCTGTACCGATCCAGATTTCTTTATTTTGATTTTTCATCTGAGTTGAGATGCGTCTGGTTATCCAAAGACCCGCTGGGCGGGCGATATCTCGCACCCACGAATAAATCCGTGGGCGGGGGTGGAATATGCCCTCCCACGGTTAAAACCGTGGGGTGGAGCCGGGTTATACCCTCCCACGGTTGAAACCGTGGGGTGGGTTAGTAATGGCATTTTTGGCATTCCAAACCGCCAATGTCTTCAACGGTTACTTTTTTCCGCTTACCTTCCTGAAGTTCTTTGTGGAATTTCGCGTAGTAGCTATTGTAGTACCCGTTGTCGGCAAACTTGACCTCCGTTTGGCGGTGGCAGTTGATACACCAGCCCATCGACAGTGGCGCATGTTGCTGCAACACATCCATTTCTTCCACTTTACCGTGACAAGTTTGGCAGGCTACCTGACCTACTGAAACGTGTTGTGCGTGGTTGAAATATACATGGTCTGGCAAGTTGTGGATGCGCACCCACTCAATTGGACCTTGAATTTTTTTATCGCCCGTTTTTGCATCAGTCAATGCCTCCTTAATGGCATCCCACTGCAAACCACCTTCCTTAACGGCCGCATCAGGAGACTTACCTGCCTGGATTGCATTATCCTCAATCCATGCAGTGAAGGTACTCTTGATCTCGTCCTCGGAGAGGTTTTCGTAATTCTCGATGTATTTGTCTGACTTCGGATCGTAACCAATCGAAGCGAAAATCTTGGTCAACTCCGCTGTACCATATTTAGAACCTACCTTGATGGCACGGTGGCAATTCATACAGGTATTGGCTGCAGGAATAGAGGAGTGTTTGCTCCGCCGTGCGCTATCGTGGCAGTAATTACAATCAACTTTGTGCAGACCAGCGTGGGTGGTGTGCGAAAATTTGATCGGCTGATCGGGTTGATAGCCTTGTTGGCGCCCCAGTGAGATTGCCTGATTCACCGTAGTGTATCCACCCAAAACAACTGCTGCGAACAAAGCGAAAGCAATGACACCTTTGCTGAGTAGGATTTGCTTCAGCGTTTTGCGTTCAGCTACTTGGCCTTCTTTTACCGCCAACATGTAATTGAGGTTGGACAGGATGCGCGCAAGAACAACCGCAAAGATGCCCAGGATACCTGCCAGCAGAATGTACAACATGGTGTTGTTCTTCGGCTTTTCGATTCCTCCGGCAACTGCTCCACCCGCAGCGGCAGCAGCGGCTGGATCACAAGAACCATCGTACATACACTGGATATACGCCAGAATGTTCTCGATGTCCTGATCACCCAATCCGTTGAAGCTGTTCATTACGGTTGGTTGCCATTTGGCCCACAGTTCTTTGCCCCGTGGATGGGTGTTGATCATGGATTGAGAATTGCGAATCCATTTGTACAAATCGGTGCGTGGGTAGGCAGCCCAACGCTCTTCAACACCGCCTAGAGCAGGACCAGTAAGGTCGCTCTTCATGTTCTTGTTGTGACAAGAGGCACAATTGTTCTGGAAAAGGGTTTTCCCCGCCTTGTCATCGCCCTTTGCCGCACCTTGGCCATACATTGCCATGGTGCTGAACAATAGAGATGCAATGAGCAGTACTCGGCTAGTCAGAGACTTAAATATCATCGTACTTGCGTTTTATAACCTAGTATAACAAGATTGTATAAACTGTCATTTTTCAGTCAGCGCAAAGATATAATTAGCTATATCTTTTTAACAAACTTTTAAAGAAAGACGTAGTTATTTAGATCAACTCTAAATAAATCTGACTTTCTTACATTTAAACCGATACTTCAGCTTTAATGGCTGGGTATGGGTCGTAGTCGCTGAGCAAAAAATCACTGTATTGAAAATCAAAGATTTCATTCACAGCGGGGTTCAATTTCATTTTTGGGAGGGAGCGCGGTTCGCGGGAAATTTGAAGTTGGGCTTGCTCAAGGTGATTGAGGTACAAGTGGGCATCGCCGAATGAATGAATAAATTCACCTGGCTGCAGGCCGCATACTTGTGCCATCATCAACGTAAGCAAGGCATAGGAAGCAATATTGAATGGAACGCCGAGAAATACATCGGCAGAACGTTGATACAACTGACAAGAGAGTTTACCATCCGCCACATAAAACTGAAATAGAGCGTGACAGGGGGGTAAACCCGATTTGACCATCACTGGAATGTCTTTAGGATTCCAGGCAGATACCAGCAAACGCCGGGAATCAGGGTTGCGCCGGATGTCGTTTACTACTTGCACAATTTGATCCACACCTTCAAAATTGCGCCATTGTTGACCGTATACTGGCCCGAGGTTTCCCCATTGAGCCGCAAAGTCATCGTCGGTTTTGATGCGCTCCACGAATGTGCCGAGCTTGTCTTTCCAAGCTGGACTGTATTTTTCGATTGCCAATTCAGGATGCTGGTTTTGCAACCAAAACTGAAAGGGCCATTCATTCCAGATGCCTACTCCATTTTGCACGAGGTATTGGATGTTGGTATCCCCTTTGAGGAACCACAACAACTCGTGGATAATGGATTTGACATGTACTTTTTTCGTGGTGATAAGTGGGAATCCCTGATTGAGGTCAAACCTCATTTGATAACCAAAAACACTGATGGTGCCTGTGCCGGTACGGTCATGCTTGCGTACTCCATTTTTCAGGATGTGCTGAAGCAGTGTATGGTACTGCTGCATATCGGTGTTTTTGTTTATTCTTGTTTGGATGGCGAAAGGTAAAAAGGATTAATGAAAAAACGGTCATGCTTTTGCAGGAATTTGCGGCATTGCAATGATTTTTTTCAATATGATTACGGATTTTTACCATTGCTTGACTCCTTTTGCGCTGATTCTGTAATTATTGGGAATACCGCTTGTGCAAAAACTCTTCCTGTTTATTTTTGTTGCTTGCACAGAACTTAAACAAAAATTCAATGAGTTACTCCAGCCTGCGCGCTTGTGTGAATGATCTCGAAAAACATGGCCAGCTACTCCGCATCAAAAAAGAAGTAGACCCCAATCTGGAAATGGCCGAAATCCACCGCCGCATTTTTGATGAAGGTGGTCCGGCAATTTTATTTGAAAAAGTAAAAGGCAGCCCTTTCCAAGCCGTGAGTAATATATATGGTACCTACGAAAGAACCGACTTCATTTTTCGGCATACATTGGAAAAAGTCAAACGGGTGATTGAACTCAAAGCTGATCCGGCCAATTTTTTCAAAAACCCTGTTCGTTATCTGGGTGCCCCTTTCACCGCCTTAAGCGCCCTGCCTATGCGCAGCATTGGCAAGGGCCCTGTGCAATGGGGCGAAACCACGATCGATCAGTTGCCCCTGATCAAATCCTGGCCGATGGATGGTGGGGCATTCGTGACCATGCCCCAAGTATTCAGCCTACCTCCAGGTTCTAAAAACATCATGCAATCCAACCTGGGGATGTACCGCATCCAACTGGACGGCAATGAATATGTCACGAACAAAGAGATCGGCCTGCACTACCAATTGCACCGGGGCATTGGTGTACACCACACCTTATATAATGAGACCGAAGAAGATTTTAAGTGCTCCATCTTTATCGGTGGGCCACCCTCGCACGCTTTTTCGGCGATTATGCCCTTGCCGGAAGGATTGTCGGAACTGACTTTTGCGGGGATGCTGGCAGGTCGGCGCTTCCGTTATACCTGGCAGGATGGTTACGTACTGTCCAGTGATGCCGATTTTGTGATCACGGGAACAATCCGCAAAGGGGAGAAAAAACCCGAAGGGCCATTTGGCGATCACCTGGGTTATTACAGCTTGACCCACGATTTCCCGGTAATGGATGTGCATAAAGTGTATTACCGGAAAAATCCACTCTGGCATTTCAGCGTAGTGGGTCGCCCACCGATGGAAGACAGCAGTTTTGGGTACTTGATCCATAAAATTGTCAAACTGCTTACCCCTCAGGAGTTTCCAGGGATCAAACAAATTCATGCCGTGGATGCAGCGGGGGTACACCCCTTGTTGCTGGCCATCGGGCAGGAGCGCTACATGCCCTTCCGCGAGCGGGTACCGGAGGAGATTTTGACCCAGGCCAATCACATTTTGGGCTCGGGGCAGACCAGCTTGGCCAAATTCCTGGTCATCGCTGCTGCGGATGATGACCCGAATTTGGATTGCCATGATATTGCGGACTTTTTCCATCATGTGCTGGAGCGCATTGATTGGACGCGAGATCTGCATTTTCATACCAAAACGACCATTGATACGCTGGATTATTCAGGGTCGGGCTGGAATGCGGGCTCAAAAGTCGTGATGGCTTGCCGGGGGGCAAAACGTCGGGAATTGGCCACTACCCTACCCTCGTCGGCTTTTAATTTGCCAACAGGTTTTAGTGGGCCGCAGGTGGCTTTGCCGGGGGTATTGGCGATTAGCGGGCCAGCGTTTAGCAGCAATGAATCGTATGCAGATGTTCAGGTTTTGGCCGATGCTTTAAAGGGGCAGGCTGGGTTGGAAGGATTTCCATTGGTTGTCTTGTGTGATGATCCGCAGTTTTTGGCGGCTACTTTGAATAATTTTGTGTGGGTTACGTTCACTCGTGCCAATCCTTCGCATGATTTGCATGGGGTGGACGCTTTTGTGGAACATAAACATTGGGGTTGTCGGGGGCCGCTGATTGTGGATGCGCGGAAGAAGCCGCATCATGCGCCGGAGTTGGTTGCGCCGGAGTATGGATGGGATTTGGGGGATTGGTTGAAATAACTGTTAAAGAAAACTGGTTGACAAGTATACATTATAATGCGTATTTTTGCAACAAATGAATTTATGGCAAGGGATATTTATCACGACAATGTACGTCAAGCACTGGTAAAAGACGGTTGGACGATCACCCATGATCCCTTTCAAGTTCAATATGGAGACGCTGATTTATCGATTGATCTTGGTGCTGAAAAAGTAATTGCCGCGGAAAAAGGAGCAATGAAAATAGCTGTTGAAGTAAAAAGTTTTATCGCTAAGTCGCTCATTTATGAGTTCCATGAAGTTTTGGGGCAATACCTTAATTATCGGCGCATCTTAAGGTTAACCCATCAAGATGATCGCACCGTTATTTTGGCTGTTCCATCGGAAGCTTATGATCGTTTGTTCCGAAAAGAATTTATTCAAATCACTTTGGAGGAAGAGAAAGTGCAATATTTTGTTTTTGACACTAAAAAAAATGAAATTTTGTCATGGAAAAAATAGCTCGTTATCGTGAAATCATCAAAAACATCATCAACTCCCATGTCTATCCTCCAACTAGACATATCGATGAATATGAGGTACAAGTGGTAGTGGATGAAAAGGATGATCATTATTATTTGATGAAGATCGGTTGGGACGGCACCAAGCGTTTACATGGTTGCACTTTGCATTTTGACATCAAAAATGGTAAGATTTGGATCCAAGAGGACTGGACAGAAGAAGGTGTAATTGATCAGTTATTGGAAGCAGGTGTACCAGCAGAAGACATCGTGCCTTCATTCAGGTCCCCTGAAGTGAGGAAACATTTAGGGTTGGCGATTTCATGAAGAGGAAATTTTTATTTTTAAAAATCACAAAAAAAACTCCTGCCCAAATACGATTGGACAGGAGTTTTTTACCGAGTTATTCTAAGCTAGAACACCTCCGCTGGAGCGTCTTTCTCCAACTTTGATTCCAGCTTGATTTCTTTTTTCTCTTGTTTTTGGCCAACTTCCTCCTGCTTGGCAGCGTACTGCTCGCCGAGGATTGGCGCAATGGCCAAACCAACCAGACAGGTCAATTTGATGAGGATGTTCATGGATGGGCCAGAAGTATCTTTGAAAGGGTCACCCACTGTGTCACCGATAACGGCAGCTTTGTGTGGCTCAGAACCTTTGTAATACATTTGACCGTCGATTTCCACACCTTTTTCAAATGACTTCTTGGCGTTGTCCCAGGCACCACCTGCGTTGGACTGGAAGATGGCCCACATCACACCTGATACGGTTACACCAGCCATGTAGCCACCTAGTGCTTCTGGTCCCAGCAAGAAACCAACGACAATCGGAGTAACGATGGTGATCAAACCAGGAATGGTCATCTCGCGGATGGCAGCCTTGGTAGAGATGTCTACACAACGGCCATAATCAGGCTTGCCCGTTCCTTCCATGATACCTGGAATTTCGCGGAACTGGCGGCGTACTTCCTGCACCATCGACATGGCTGCACGACCTACCGCACGCATTGCAAACGCAGAGAATACCACCGGGATCATGCCACCGACAAACAAGGCGGCAAGAACATCCGCTTTGAAGATGTTGATTCCGTCAATTTTGGTGAAGGTCACGTAAGCAGCAAACAAGCCCAAGGCAGTCAAAGCCGCTGAAGCAATTGCAAAACCTTTACCGATGGCCGCAGTGGTGTTGCCTACTGCATCCAGAATATCGGTACGCTCGCGTACTTCTTTAGGCAATTCGCTCATTTCGGCAATACCACCAGCGTTGTCAGCAATCGGCCCGAAAGCGTCGATCGCCAACTGCATAGCCGTAGTAGCCATCATACCGGAAGCAGCCAATGCTACGCCGTAGAAACCAGCCAAAGAATAGGTAACAAAAATCGCTACCGCAAAAAGGATTACTGGCATTGCAGTGGAAAGCATCCCTTGCGCCAAGCCTTCGATGATGTTGGTAGCTGGGCCAGTGGAAGAACGCTGAATGATGTCATTCACCGGCTTTTTGCCCATGGCGGTATAATACTCAGTGATTAGCGAGATCAAGCCACCTACGACCAGACCTACCAATACTGCAAAAAACACGTTGATGGAAGGTACTGATCTGATACCTTCGCCGAAATAGTTGATGTTCAAATCGGTAGGCAACATCCAGGTGATTACTGGGTAACAAACCACACCAGTCAGGATGATTGAGCCCCAGTTGCCGCGGTTGAGTGCATTTTGTACGGTTTGAGCAGAGGCATTGCCTTCACCTACACGCACCAACAAACTGCCCAGAAAGGAGAATATAATGCCCAAACCAGCGATAAACATCGGCAACAAAATTGGGCCAATGCCACCGAATGCGTCCGCCAGTACATTGGGGTTGTCGCCGATAAGGTAGTTGCCCAATACCATCGCTGCCAATACAGTAGCAACATATGAACCAAAAAGGTCGGCACCCATACCTGCTACGTCACCAACGTTGTCACCCACGTTGTCGGCAATCGTGGCCGGGTTGCGAGGATCGTCTTCAGGGATACCTGCTTCTACTTTACCTACGAGGTCGGCACCTACGTCAGCAGCTTTGGTATAAATACCGCCACCAACCCGGGCAAACAAGGCAATGGATTCCGCTCCCAGCGAAAAACCTGCCAATACTTCCAGGACACGCTCCATGCTGATCACCGTATCCACGCTGTCGCCCATGGTGCCACCCATAAAGAAGTTGTAGAAAAAGATAAAGAAAGCGCTCAAACCCAACACTGCCAAGCCTGCTACACCCATCCCCATTACCGTACCTCCGGCAAAGGAAACTTTGAGGGCTTGTGCCAAACTGGTTTTAGCGGCCTGAGTGGTGCGCACGTTGGCTTTGGTCGCAATGCGCATGCCAAAGAAACCAGCGAGAGCAGAGAAACTTGCGCCAAAAATAAAGGCGACAAAAATCAACCAATGGGAGTTCTCAACCATTTGGGATTGGATCACCAGTAATACACTGGCAATGACGGCAAAAATAGCCAAGCGGCTATATTCGGCTTTCAAAAAAGCCATTGCTCCATCGGCAATTGCAGCCGAAATTTCCTGCATTTTATCTCCACCAGCATCTTGCTTGGTTACCCAAGAGGATAAATAAGCCATGTACAGCAAAGCCAAAATACCAAAACCTGGTAGTAGGTACACTAAGGATTCCATAGAAGTGTGCGATACTTTTGCGTGTTAAAATGTAAAACACTTAGCCGTTTAGCGCAGTTAAATGCTTACGATAATTTCATAATCCCGCAAAGGTAGACTGAAAATTGTAACTTTTATAGTAGTGGCGGGGAATTATTGAGGTAAGATGATAGTGATGCACCTTCAACTTTTACGGAACGTGCTCCATTTAGAATTAGTGAGAGCATCAAAACCTGACATTGTACTATTGATCAGCCTAATCCTAAACAGAAATTGTAAGGGGATATCCATTGTGATTTGACGAAAAGGCGATTGATTTGTCTGTCACCCCAGCACCTCCAAAATCCGCCCAACCCCCTCTTCCAGTGGAGCTACAACCGGCACCCCCAATTTCTCCTCATACTCCCTCCGATACGCCTCAATCTCTTCCCCCGTCGCCCCCTGCGTATTCAACGCCACTGCCACCACCTCAGAACCGTACGCATTAATCAGCTTAATCTCACTTTCCACTGAAGGAATCCGCCCCCACTCTGGCAAATCATCGTAAAACTCGCGTTTGATCGGCACCACCAACACCACTTTTTTAGCATTGCCTGAAATCAGAAACTCCGGCCCACAAGGCCCACTCGGGTTGCGTAGAGCCGATTGACCTTCCAAAAAAATAATATCTGCATTTGTTTCTTGCCAACAAGATACAATGGCGTGCTCCAACTCCCCGGAGATAAAATCATTGAGCGTCGAATCAAAAATAAAACCATACTCCCCCCCTTGCATCCAGCCCGTTTGCCCGGTGTAGATCATCTCGGCATTTTTACCCTGAGCCCGGCAGGCATCGCGCAAAAAGCGGGCGGTGGTGCGTTTGCCTGTGGCGCAGTCCATGCCCATTACAGCTACGATTGGCGCGGTAACCTGATAAATTTTCCCTTCCCAAAAATGCAATTCAGCGCGGCGTTTGGGCTTGCGCACATCGATCAGCATGGCCGCATTGGCTTGGGAGAGTTTTAAGATATCTGGCCTTTCACTCAAAAAATCGTGTAAACCATTCACAATTGATATGCCGTGCATCAAAGCCTCGCGAATTTCGTCCAGAATGCTGGGAGGCAGCACCCCACCTATCGTCGCTACTCCAACGATACAAAAATCTGGTAGCACACTTACATTTTGTAATGCCTCATCTATGGTACCATAAACTGGCACACCGCAGGGGCGACCATCCATCACTTCGCCAGCATCCTTCCCCGCGTGATTGGTGTCAATTACTGCCAAAATTTCAAAGCGTTCACTGCCCCGCAATAAGCCATGCGTGGTTTTAGCATTGATTTCATTCAACATTCCTCCAGATAGTACAATTGCGGTGCCCGTCGCCATAAGAAACTTATTTTCGGGCTAAAATAATCCTTTGTGCGCAGCTTGTATATGTATTCTTGTTTTTTAATTCATCGAATCGGGTCGAGTAGTCCTTTCGGCTTGTTGCCATTGCAACTCAAAAAGAAAAGAGATTTGCAAAAAATTGCGGCCCGTTTCATCGTTGATGCGGTAGTCGAACTGATTCATCCAACCCGTTTGAAGGGTAAAAAGGGGCGAAAATTCGTAGCCTATCCCGGCAAAAAAGCGGTTGCGTTCAAAATAGGGTGCCCGATCCGTCAAGAATAATTCATCCGAAGCGGTCAGAAAAAAAATACCTGGCTCTACTTTTGGCCCATTGAGCGGCATCAAGGTATTGAAGCGGTAACGAAAGCGGTTGCGGTAGCCTCTGCTCGTCCAACGTTGTTCCGCGCGGTAACGGTGTTCAAATCGAATCCGATTGAGGTATTGGTACATTTGTAATTGCAGCCAGGTTCGGATTTCATTATTGGCTTTGGGGGTGACAAAATCACCTCCTTCCTGGTAGGTATCGTAACGCCCAAAGCCGGTAGTTAGACTGAAGGTTTTGCTCAAATCGTAGGTCACTCCCCCCTTAATTTCGTAGTAGTGGAAATGATCGTACCAGCGCAGACTGCGCAATTGAGGCTCTACAAAAATTGTCCACCGCTCGCCGATGTCAGCTTTAATGTTGAGCACGTTCCAGGTGCCTAATCCTTTCAGTTCGCTTTCCTGGGCAAAACTCCGGTGGCTCAAAAAAGCGAAGAGCAACCAACCATAAATCCATTTTTTCATACCATTGATCTTCAAGAACCATTTCCAATATACGCATAGCTACACAAAAAGTTCGCACCAAAATCACTCCATACGCTGAGGTTTTTCTACTTTAGAGCTTTACCGTTTAATCAAGCTCTGCCATGCACAAAGCCATCGATTGGCAATCCAAAATCTACATCAATGGATTTGCCGGAAAAAAAGACACCATCAATCCAGATTGGAACAAACTGGAAGCTGCGGCCATCCAAAAAATGAGTCCCCAGGCAGCTGGTTACATTGTAGGCGGCGCTGGCAATCAAGACACGGTAGCGAGCAACCGCTCCGGTTTTGGGCAATGGAAAATTGTGCCCCGCATGTTGCGCAATGTGGAGCAAGGCGATACTTCAACGGAGTTATTTGGACAAAAAACACCATCTCCCTTTTGGCTTTGCCCGATCGGTGTCCTGGAAATGGTGCACCCCGAGGCTGACCTGGCCGTAGCACGGGCCGCAGCCGAGGCAGGCATCCCCTACGTTTTTTCCAATCAAGCTTCGGTACCCATGGAAACCTGTGCCGAGGCAATGGGCTCTAGTCCCCGCTTTTTCCAATTGTATTGGTCCAAAAATCGCGACCTCGTGGCCAGTTTTGTCCAAAGAGCCGAGGCTTGTGGCTGTAGCGGCATCGTGCTTACCCTGGACACTACCCTACTCGGTTGGCGCACCATGGATCTGGAATTGGCTTACCTGCCTTTTTTGGAAGGAAAAGGTATTGCACAGTATACCTCCGATCCGGTGTTTCAAAAAATGTTGGATGAAAAGCTGCAAAACCCTGGTTCTGGGCCAGCCCGGCCTCCCCTTTCTTTGGACTTGATCCAAGGACTGATCAGCAGCGTAAGTCGGTATCCTGGCAAGGGGTTCTTGCGCAAATTGCGCTCGGGCCGCCCCATGGCCGCCGTGCAACTCTTTGTCCAAACTTATTCCAATCCCGCCATCACCTGGGAGGATTTGGCCTTCCTGCGTGAGCATACCAAACTACCCATCCTACTGAAAGGGATCCTGCATCCCGATGATGCCCGCAAAGCGCTGGATTATGGTATGGATGGCATCGTAGTGTCCAACCATGGTGGCCGCCAGGTAGATGGGTCCATCAGCGCGATTGAAGCACTGCCAGGAATTGTAGCGGCGGTGAACAAACAGGTGCCCGTCATCCTTGACAGCGGTATTCGAGGTGGTGCGGATGTGTTCAAGGCGCTGGCGCTGGGCGCGAGTGCAGTTGGTTTGGGCCGGCCTTATGTCTATGGGCTCACGCTGGGTGGGCAGCAGGGCGTGTACCAAGTATTGCGGCACTTCATGTCCGACTTTGAATTGACCATGCGCTTGGCAGGGTGCCGGGAAATTGGAGAGATCAATCGGGAATGTTTGGTTTTTTAATTAAGTTTTTAACCATTTAAAGTTCTCAGAATGTCATATCCTTTTTTTAAATTTTCCCCATTTTACGCCATTTCAACACTGCTGCTTTTCATCACCGAAGTCCTCATCGCCCTCTTCGTCCACGACCAATTCATTCGCCCCTACGTTGGCGATTTTTTGGTCGTCATCCTGATTTATTGCTTCGTTAAATCATTTTTAAATACCCCTGTGGTGCCTACGGCCTTTGGTGTTTTGCTTTTCGCCTATACCGTAGAGGTATTGCAGTATTTCCGCATCGTTGAAGTGCTCGGGCTACAACATTCCAGGGCGGCGCGCATTATCATTGGCAGTTCTTTTGAATGGCTGGATATGCTGACTTATACTTGTGGAATTCTGATGGTAATTTTGGTAGAAAAAAAGTACACCAAGAACAAAAAGTAAAAAACAGTCAAGGTCTAACTTTGTGTCCTTGGTGTCCTCTTTTTTTCACTTTGTGCTAAAAAAATGTCGCTTTGATACTACATCTTTAACTCACTTCCCCTTTTTCTGATACGACTTCGGGTCAATCGCCTTTGGCGACCAATGGTTAAAAAACTCCAATACGGCTGCAGTACTGTGCCCCTTACCTTGTTCCAGATAAGCGCTATTCTGGGTGTGCAGGCGATTGCCTTTGCCATCCAGGATCACAAAAACAGGGAAACCAAAACGCTCAGGATAACCCAAAGAAGCCAAAATTTCCTCGTTTTTATTTTCTGGACTGTAGTTCAAATGATAAGGGATGAAATTTTTCTCCAGCACCGTTTTGAGGGTGTCATTGGTTGTCACTTTGTTGTGAAAAAGAATACACCAGCTGCACCAGTTGCCGCCTATTTGCAACAACACGTGTTTGCCTTCTTTCGCTGCCTGTTTCACCGCAGTTTCAATGTCGGCTTTGGCATCGGCTGAAGGGTTGTACAATTTGGGTTTGGCCGTTTCTGCATTTTGGGCACTGGCCATTGAAGCGATGCTCAAGAAGAACAAAAAAAAGATCAGGTTTTTCATGTCTTATTTAGTTGAGGATACCAATTCACGAAAATACTATTTCTCTCTGCAATCCTTCGTTAAAAATTGGCTTTGACGGCAGTATTTGCAAAAGCGCTAGTTGGGATTTGCTGGAGATGGGATTAGAACCTTATCTTGTGCCCACTTTCCAACAGGCACTCAAACACATGGCACAAACGCAACCCAAAGTCGCTTACGAAGTTCTCAAAATTGCCGATTATCGAAACTACCTCTTTTCCCGTGTAGCAGTCACCTTTGGGGTAAATGTGCTGGGACCTACGGTAGGTTGGCAGATTTATGAAATCACCAAAGATCCTTTCTCCCTGGGTTTGATTGGGCTGGCCGAGTTTTTACCCTTTTTAGTGGTGACCCTGATTGGCGGCTACATCGCCGACATCTTTGATCGACGCAAAATCATGATCACTTGTATCAGTTTGTATGCTGTTTGTGCTTTTGGCTTGTACCTGATCACCCATCGTTTTCCTCAAGCGTTGGACCTTTATGGCACGATGCCCATCTACATTATTGTTGGCCTAACGGGCTTGTTGCGCGGATTTGTAAGTCCGGCACAAACCGCTTTTGCTGCACAACTCGTGCCACCTCAATTGTATGCCAATGCAGCAACCTGGAACACTATGGTCTGGCAACTATCCTCGATGGGCGGGCCAGCCGTGGGAGGAATTTTGTGTGCAGCAAGCAAAAGTGCCTGGCCGAGTTACATTTTAGCAGCGGTCTTAGCACTGGTGAGCTTAGGTTTCATTTTATTGGTTCCGAGCAAACATACACCTCAACTTGTTGAAGGCAAAAAGATGCCCCGGGAAGGTTTTTTGGTCAGTGTGCGTACGGGCTTGAACTTTGTATTCAAAAACCAGATCATCCTGGCCAGTTTGGCCCTGGATATGTTTGCGGTGTTGTTTGGAGGAGCGGTGGCCTTGTTGCCTGCTTTTGCCAAAGACGTGTTGGCCGTTGGCCCCGAAGGGTTTGGGGCACTTCGCGCTGCTCCAGCGGTAGGGGCCTTCATCATGGCCTGGATTTTGGCCTTTCGCCCGCCTTTGGCCAACACCGGAAAATTGCTGCTAGGTGCTGTGGCTGGTTTTGGCATCTGTACCATTCTTTTTGCCCTTTCCAACTCTTTCTGGTTTTCGTTGGTGATGCTGGCGGGCACGGGCTTTTTTGACAACATCAGTATGGTGATCCGAGGTACCGTTGTCCAGTTGTATACGCCGAATGAAATGCGGGGCCGGGTTTCAGCGGTTAATGCCTTGTTCATTGGGTCTTCGAATGAATTGGGGGCTTTTGAATCGGGTTTGGCCGCAAGAATCATGGGACTTGTGCCTTCGGTCATTTTTGGGGGAAGTATGACTTTGGTGGTGGTGCTGACGACTTGGTGGAAGGCGCCGAAGTTGCGGGATATGAGTTTGGGGTGAGCGCGGAGAAACTTGATGTTGTCCTTCGCCAAGCACAACTAAAGCGACATTTTTTTATCACAGAGGAAAAAAGAGAGAACACAATGGACACAAAGTTAGATGTTGACAAGGGTGACTTGTAAACGAAAACGCTGTCAACATCTAACTTTGTGTCCTCTGTGCCCCTTTGTGCTTACTCTGTGATAAAAAGTGTCGCTTTTGAATAGGTCATCTTACTGTAACCTAAACAAAGTCTCCAACTGCTGCTCTGCCATCTTCTTCGGTGTAGCCGACAATACCCAATTCCGCAAACGGTGCCCCAAAGCCCCACCCAGGTTGCTCATTTTGCCAATCATAAATGAGGTGTTCACTACAAAATTGATCTTGGGCCGCCGGAATTGTTCGTACGCCGCAAAAGCCTCCGCGACATTACTATACCTTTCCAAATATTCCGCCAGATACCAGGCATCCTCAATGGCCTGACAGCCGCCCTGCCCCATGTTGGGTGTGGTCGCGTGGGCGGCGTCACCCAACAGCATGACTCGATCCTGATGCCATTTGGCGAGCGGCTTGAGGTCGTACAGGTCATCGTGGAAAATTTCGGAGGGATTGGCTTTGGCTATCACCTCTGCATACATGGGCGGGAATTCACTGAATTGCGCCTGCAAATAGCTGAGCTGATCAGTCGAAGGCACCTTAAAGCCTGACTTGTGTTTTTCGGTGTAATAAAAATAAACTTTATTGGGCGCTACCTGGATCATTGCCACCCTTTTGCCACCTGTTTTTGCCCACAACTCTTTGGCTTCATGAGCGGCTTCGAACTGGTGTTCAATGATGCCTCGCCAGCAAGTATGGCTGGAGTAACGCAAGGGTTTTTCGCCAAAAATCGCTTTCCGGGTCGCCGAGCGCAGGCCATCCGCTCCGATCAAGACATCGGATTCGGCCTGGCTCCCGTCTTCAAAAAAGGCGAGAACTTTGCCTCCGGAGACTTGTTGGATCGATTGAAGTCGTTTGTTGACATGAATGGGGGTATTGGGCAATTGTTGCAACAAAACCTGTTGCAATTGCCCCCGGTGAATGGCCACGCTGGGTTCACCAAATTTTGTACGAATGGCCTGGATGTCCATCATTTGCAAGGGTCGCCCCTCATGATCGGCAATCCCAAAGCGGTCGAGTACGTTGCCAGCCTGGGCAATTTCATCTGCAAAACCCAATCTGCGGGCAATCTGCATGGCATTGGAAGCCATAATGATGCCTGCCCCGATGGGGCGCAATGCGACAGCGGCATCGAACACTTCAACCTGATGGCCTTTTTTTTCAAGTGCAATGGCTGTGGTAAGTCCGCCAATGCCTGCACCAATAATGTTGATCTTCATGAGTCAAGGTGTAAAAATTAGAAAATTTAGAACAAATGTACTAATTTTGCATAATTAGGTCAAGTGTTCTAAAAAATATTTTTCCCGAAATGTCAAAAACCAAGGAAAGGATTCTCGAAAAAGCCCTGGAATTGCTCAATGAAAGAGGGGTTGCGCAGGTCAGCATACGTGGCATTGGAGATCAGCTAAACATGACTCCTGGCAACCTGAGTTACCATTACGCTAACGTGGATGTAATCGTGGAAGCCCTGTATTTTCGGCTGGTTGAAGAGTTGGATGTGTTGATTTCTGAGAGTATGCAATTAGCCAGTAATCAAGGCATCGACCTACCATTTACCTACCATTCCATTGAGCGAACTTTTGCCATTTTCCAGCGCTACAAATTTTTGATGCTGGATTTTGCGGACATCATGCGCAGGCACGAGCGGCTAAAACAGCATTTCCGGGAACTGGCCAAAGTGCGCCAAGGGCAGTTTCTCCCCCTTATTGCAGCCTTACAAGCAGGTGGCTGGGTTGAAGCGGAGCGATACCCAGGCCAATATAAAGACTGGATTGGGCAAGCTTCCCTGATCGGAGATTATTGGATGGCCAGTGCCGAAATCATGCTGGATGGCGATTCAGATTACAAACGCAAGTACTACGTTCGGCTCTTTTTTGCTACCTTGGCCCCACATTTAACTGCACGGGGTTTGGAGGTTTACCAACAGCTCCTGGCCGATTCATGATTACAGACCAATGATCACCATTCAAACCTACCAACCCGAGCACCGTCAAGGCATCATCGACTTGATATTGTCCATTCAACAGATTGAATTCAAGGTACCTATCACCCTGGAAGACCAACCTGATTTATTGACCATTCCTGAAGTGTATCAACAAGGGCGGGGCAATTTTTGGGTAGCTACCAATGAAGAAAATCGGGTCATCGGCACCATTGCCTTGATTGAATTTCCGCCCCACCGGGCTGCCCTGCGCAAAATGTTCGTAGCCGCCGAGTATCGGGGAAAAACTTATGGCCTGGCTCAATCTTTGATGGATATAGCCCTAGAATGGTGCCTGAAAAATGAACTGGAAAGCATTTGGCTGGGCACCATACCCCGCCTGGAAGCAGCGGTGCGGTTTTATGAAAAAAATGGCTTTGATCGGGTTGAAGCTGATGATTTACCGCTGGAGTTTCCAAGGATGGCGGTGGATACGCTCTTTTTTGTCAAACAAGTTCGCCCAATCGATTAAAATTTATCTATAAAGCGTTAAAATTCTCCATTTAGCTTTTATTTTTACGCCACCTTTTTTACTTTTGCCCAGATGCATTGAGCATTCCTATCTACATACAACTTCACTTACAAGGGATTATCTAACATTTGTCATTCTAGGCTTTCTGGGCGCAAGGTATCTTTGTCCTCAAGTCTAAGGGTACTCATATTTTCTTTTTTACTCTAACACACATTTTTTTACTCTAACTCTTAAAAAATTGTAATCCTATGTCCAAGTACTTACTCGGCCTATTGTGGCTTTTGCCATTTTTGGCACAAGGCCAAATGGTAAAAGGACGCATCACCGATGCACAAAACCAACCACTCAAGGGAGCTGCTATCCTGTGGAAAGGAAGCAAAGCCGGAGTGGAAAGCAACGCTGAAGGGCGTTTTGAAATCGCAACCCAAACAGAACAGCAGCAACAAATCTTATCCATCTCTATGCTCGGTTACGAGCCCCAAGAAGTTGAGGTCAAATCCGATCTTTACGTGGAGGTAAGCCTGACCGCCACCAGTTTTGACCTCAATACCTTTACGGTGCGAGAATTAAGCCAGCAACAAACTGTGATCGAACGCTTGCCAGAAGTAGTCGGCACCTACATCGCCTCGGGCAAAAAGAATGAGGTGATTTCAATCGCAGATATGGATGTCAACTTAGCTGACAAAACCGGTCGCCAACTTTTTGCCAAAGTCCCCGGCGTGTTTGTGTACGATATGGATGGCTCGGGCAACCAGATCAACATTGCCACCCGTGGCCTCGACCCACACCGCTCCTGGGAGTACAACGTGCGCCTCAATGGCGTAATGACCAACAGCGACTTGTATGGCTACCCAGCTAGCCACTTCAGCGCACCGATGGAGAGTGTGGAAAAAGTAGAACTGATCCGCGGAACGGCTTCTTTGCAGTATGGTGCTACCTTTGGTGGGATGATCAACTACGTGACCAAAACGGCGGATACTACGCGTAAAATTTCCTACGAAGGCCAGTTCAATTACGGCTCTTTTGACACCCGCAGCATGTACCACGCCATAGGTGGCAAAATCGGCAAATTCAGCTATTACGCTTATGCGCACAACCGTGCCTCAGATGGATACCGTGACAACGCCGACAGCGAATCCAGTGGCCAATTCCTTTCTCTGGCTTATGCTTTTTCACCCAACTTGACCCTCAAGGCAGAAGTCGCCCACTCCTACTACAAGTACCACATCCCCGGGCCACTTTCTGATGGTTTGTTTTTCGACAATCCACGGCAAGCCACCCGTGCCCGCAACTATTATTCCCCAGATATCTGGGTGCCTTCGCTCAATTTGGACTGGAAAATCAGCCCCCGCACCCAGCTCAGCGTCATTGCCAATGGCCTGTACGGTACCCGCAACAGTGTGATGTTTATTGGTTTTGCCGACAGAAAGGACGTTCCCAATGCAGCAGGTGTTTATTCGAATCGCCAGGTAGATATTGACAACTTCAACAGCTTCACTGCCGAAGCGCGTTTCAAGCACCAGTTCAACACGGGTGGCATCAAACACACCACCATTGCTGGCGTACGCTACATCAACAATGACCTGAACCGCCAACAAATTGGCAGAGGTACTGCTGGTTTTGACTACGACCTGAGTTTAGTCACTCCTGGTTTTGGTCGGGATTTGTGGTTCCGCACCGGAAATATTGCTGTATTTGCGGAGCATTTGTTGCAGTTGAATCCACGTTTGTCTGTGTCAGCTGGCATGCGGGTAGAAAATGGCACCACCGACATGACGGGTACCATTTCATACCTGGCTCCTGCAAAAGTACCCAATCAAATCATGCATCGTTTCCCCTTGTTTGGTGCCAGTGCACAGTACAAGCTCAATGGCTTTGCCAGCTTGTACGCCGGGATTTCAGAAGCTTACCGCCCGGTTATTTTTGCTG
>JAIYAV010000304.1 GCA_027488855.1 Saprospiraceae bacterium | reverse complement strand
TCATCAAGGTTTGCAGGTGTTTTTCGCCATAAGCCAATTCATCGCGGTTGGAGTGGTTTTCGGCTAAAACGTATTCTACAATTTTGAAAAAAGGCTCAGGATTGCCCTGGCTGATCAGCGCTGAAATGGTTTGGGCAATCGGTCTTTTGGTTTTGGCGAAGCGGGTTTTGGCCAAATGAATGGCCGTGAAGTACTCAAAGTAGAGTTTTTTGATGACATAATTGGGCACTTCGAAACGCCAACCGATGTCGGACACCTCCCTGAAACTGAGCATGCCCATGTAAAAGAGTAAGCTTAAAAAATCGTCTTGGGTGAACTCTGCTTCTAAATTATACAATCTGGTAAGGGGAAAGTCAATGTATCCATCTTCGACCAGCGTTTCCAATAGTTCAAATTTTGAATCTTCTTCGCCGCCGATCTTAAAAATATTCCGCACTTTCCGGTAATCCGAAATCACGTTGGTGTCCAGCATGACCTCAGGGTATTTCTGCATAATGCTGTATTCTTTCAGGAAATAGAGCACCATATCCGGGTTGAAAAGACGAATATTGACCTGATTCGTAAAACGATACCCATTGTACCATTCTCTCAAATCAAACATCATATTCGGAATTACCTCGGGTGGAATGGCAGATTGATGCAACATGTTTTCTACTTCTTCATGTGTAAATCCCATCATGTTGTGAAAAACGGGATTCAGGCTGATGTTGTCACTGATGTTGAACCCACTGGTCAAAGAGTCCAGGGTGATGGGTGAAACACCAGTGATGAAAATTCTGTCAATAATCCCTTCTCCTGTTGCTGCTTTTAGGCTTTCATAAAACTTCCGAACGAAACCATTTCGACTCACATCACGCTTGAAACGGGTTAGATCAAAGGACAATAGTTCATTGGCAAAATGGTCGTATTCGTCAATTAATAAATAAATTTTATGTCTTATGTTGTTGGTTTTTAGTGTTTTGAAAATCGATTTTAGAATGGCTTCGGGGCTTTTTTCGGATAAAATGAGTTGCTTGTCTGATTCACTAAAGAGGGGCGCATACGCCGCCAAGAACACTTGCGTCCCATAAAGTACATTCGTCAGAAAACCTTGATAAGTGCTTTTATGCGATTCTGTATTGATTCCACTAAATTCAAAACGCAAAACCAGATAGCTATTGGCCAGTTGAGTAGGAGTCTTGCCGATGTACAATTGACTGAACAAATTTTGAAATTCATCTTTGTACTCCAATCCATAATAATGGTGCAGCGTGCTAATAAACAGGCTTTTGCCAAAGCGGCGGGGGCGCAAAAAAACGGGATATTTAGAGTTCCATTTTTCGAGTTGCTCAATAAAAAAGGTGCGATCCTGATAGAAATAATTTCCTGCTATCAAGGTTTTAAAATCACTTTCACCGTATGGAATCTTGATCATCATCAACTTATTTACCTGTAAAAGTACAAAATGTTGTTGCTGTTTACAAGTCTATACGAATCGAATGGCCAGTTCAGTTCCCATTCCTCACTTAAAAAAATAACTCAACCCAATTCCCAAGACCCCATTCGTAGAAAAATTCCCTGAAACACTAGACCCTGAATTATTGCCCGATTTGGGCTCTACCTGCAAGCTAAACCCTCCGAAATACCCCCCCAAACCAAAACGTGGGCTCAAAAAATAGATCAAACCTGGGTTAAGTTTAAGCGAATAATACTGCCGTTTGGTGGTAATGTTTGTCTCCGCTTTACCGGTGATTTGTTCGGTGTAATCATTGTTTTGAAAAGTGGCGACAACATTCCCAGACAATACCAGTGCCAATCTTTCTTTTAGACTTATGTACCGATTGAGCCCTATGGATAAATCCGTACTGGTGTATTCGTTTTTTGTTGCAGCTTGTTCGCTGATGAACAAGGGTTGACCATTGGGCCGGGAATCTACGGAAGTATAGATGAGACTGAAGCCCACATCTTTGTAGGAATAGAGGTTGGCCCCTAAGGTATAAGCCATTTTGTCGGTAAAGAAGCGCCCTCCACCAATGTTAATGCCCATGTTGTTGGAACTGGTTTTTGTGCCTGTGGTGCTCCGATCATATGCATTGTAAAAGGAAAGGCTACCATTCAGAAAGCCTTGCCCTTTGCTCAATTGTCCAAAGAGCGGCTGGAAGAAACTGCTTGAACCAATCAGGCAGAACATAAGCATGATATTTTTCATCGTCGATTAATTTTGGGTGGATGATTATTTGGATGCTGCTGGGTGTGGCAAATAATACCGTAGGCTAAATATCGGGATGGCACGCAACTCCAGTTTACCAGCCTGTATATTTAAATCCTGATCGCCACTGTTGAAACGGGTAGATAAATAGGAAAACTCGCCCAATCCAGCCTCAAATGCGAAGCGACTGCTAAAGAAATAACTGATCGCAGGGCTGAGTTGAACCTGAATGGAAGGATTGGTTCCAATGTTCTTAGCAAAATTCAACCGGCCAGTCACCTGAGCGTGCACGATGCCGTAAAAACCAGATTTTAAATCAATATAGTGCCGGATAAATGGCCCAATTCCAACCTGATAAAAATGGTACCGAATTGGGAATTGCCTATACTGAAAAGGCAAACTTAAACCCAGACTCCATCGAGGGGAGAGCATTAGCCCTATTTCGGGTTGTAGGGTGGTAGAAAAATAGCGCGGACTTTGTTTTAGCTGAGTTTCGAACGAAAACTGCCCACCCAAATGGAATTGACCACGCTGAACTTGTGCAACAAGCTGTGTGGATAAACAAAAACAGATGAAAAGAAGCGGTACAACGCGCCAAGGTGGAGCTTTGTATCCATCCCTTCGATACAGTGTAGAAATGGGAATCATGCTTTGAGCTTGAAAGGGGTATG
>JAIYAV010000365.1 GCA_027488855.1 Saprospiraceae bacterium | reverse complement strand
TGTCGTGCGGAGCAAAACGTCGTGTAATCGTCGCGTCGTCGTGTCGTCGCGGTTATTAAAAATGATTGGGCGCAGCCCAATCCAAAATGGTTTGAAACTAGAACTGATCGACCCTGCGGTCGTCCGGGGCTATTATAAATTCAATCGCTCCGCGATTAGGTTTATGCCCGATTTTGACTTTTCAAAAATTCGGGATGACACATATTTTGAAGTCGATGAAGACCTACTTCAGCTCACCCAACAGTGCCTTCACCGCTGCATCCAGCTGCTGATCCTGGCCTTTCCACACCACCTCATATTCATTCCACACCTTGATGTCTGGCTCCGTCGGCCAATTCTCCAGGTATTTCCCGTTCATTGCTTTTACGCCCACGGGTGGCACACCCCAACGGATGCTGTTGTCTTGCAGTGATTCCCAACTTGCGAAAGTACAAGTGCCCGGCACCTGCTGGCCCACCAGTTTGCCAATTTTTTGGTCTTGCATCGCGAAAGCGTAGCAGTGGCCGTCCGAATAATTCGCTTCGTTGACCAGCGAGATGCTCGGTTTGGTCCAGCGGAAATTGGGTTCGTAGCCGATGCTGCGGGTATCGGTGGTATAGTCCATGAATTTTTTGCCCGACAAGAAGGTTGCCAGGTCGGCCACCAGATCGCCGCCGCCATTGAAGCGCGTATCGATCACTATGCCTTTTTTGTTGGCATATTTGCCCATTACGTCTTCGTAGGTGGTGCGGTAGGCACCGTCGTTCATGCCAGGGATGTGTACGTAGCCCAGTTGGCCATTGGAGCGTTTTTCCACTTCCTCCTGGTTGCGCAGCACCCAGCGGCGGTACAGTAGGCCATTTTCTTCTCCGGTTGAGATTGGTTTTACAATCAGTTCCCGGCGGGTTGTGCCTTCGAGTACACTCAGTAGGGTGTTTTTGCCCGCCTTGCGGTTCAGGTATTGCGCCAAATCCCGGCCCGCAACGATGCTTTCGCCATCGATCGCTTCGATGATGGCTCCTGCTTGCAGGTTCAAACTGGCCTTGTCCAGCGGGCCGTTTTTGACAATTTCTTCAATACGAACGCCAGCGCCAGTGTAGTTTTGGTCGTAAAAGGCACCCAGGGAAGCCGTTTGGTCGCCATTGGGATTGAAAGAAGCATAGCTAGCGCCCGTGTGGGAAATGTTCAGTTCGCCCAACATCTCGGAGAGCAGTTCCGCAAATTCGTAGTTGTTGCCAACGTGTGGCAAAAATTGCAGGTAATCCGGCTTGTAGCTGTCCCAATCCACCCCATGGAAACTGGCGGTGTAGAAGGTTTTTTTGGTGCGGCGCCAGACGTGTTCAAACATAAAAGCGCGTTCGGCGGCTACGTTGAGCACCATTTCGCCATTGATGCCGATGCTCTCCTGTTTGGAAGCGGCTGGGTCAATTTTGACGAGGCGGCCATCGGTGTTCAGGAAGATGTTTTTTTGTTCCTTGTCCCACTGCATCGAGCCACCACCGTTGGAATTAAGCGAGATCAACATTTTGGTTTCCTTGGTGCGCAGGTTGGTGCTCCAGAGGTTGTAGCCCCGTTCAAAACGCGCCAGGTAGTACAAGGTTTCGCCATCTTTGCTCACCAGCACGTCGGCCATGTTGGAGGAGTGGATGGTCAGTTTGACTTTGCGCAAGGCCAGGTCATCAAAATCGAGTACCACGCTATCCTTCTTCACATCCTTGTTGGCTGCTTTTTTTGTGGTGTCTGCTTTCGTCGCTTTTTCCTCCATTTCTTTGGCCAAAGCCGCGTCTTCTTTGCTCAGGCGATATTTGTCAAAAGCTTCCTGGGTGAAAAACAGGGCGTAAGCATCGACTTGTGAGTTGCCCCCTTGAGCTACTGACTTCAAACCATCGCGGTTGCTGAACCAAACCATGGCTTTGCCGCCTAAAATCCACTTGGGCCTAAAATCCTGGAAACCGCTTTCGGTCAGGTTGATCGCTTTGCTTTTGCCATTGCTGGCGATGATGCCAATTTCTCCAGTTGGTACGCCGGGCACGCTGTAGTCGAACAGGATCCATTTGCCATCGGGGCTCCAGGAAAAGTATTGGTCGTTGTCGCCCATCGAAAACAACTCCTGATCGGTGAGCAGCGTACGCGTTTGTTTACTGGCGATGTTGTACACCTTGAGGGTCATGCGGTCTTCGATGAAGGCAATTTCTTTGCCGTCCGGCGAATATTCCGGCTGGTAGTTTTCCTTGGCGTTTTCGATGATCGCCGTTTCTTTCAGTAGGGTAGAGGCGTAGAAGTAAGGCTCCTCGCTGCGGCTGATCTTGGTCTCGTAGATTTTCCAGCTGTTGCCGCGCTCGGAGGAATAAAGCAGGGCTTTGCCGTCGGGCGAAAAGCTCACGCTGCGTTCCTGTTCGGGCGTATTGGTGATGCGTTTGGTGACGCCGCCTTCCACCGAGGTAACGAACACTTCGCCGCGAAACACAAATGCCACCTCTTTGCCATTGGACGAAACAGCCATGTCGCGTGCACCGGCACTCACTGGCACGATCTGTTCGTTGTTGCGGCGGGCATCCGTAGCGATATTGACCTTGAGCTGTACGGGCTTCGCTTTGGGACTCATGGTGTACAGGTTGCCTGCGTAGCTGAAGCAGAGGGTGCCGTCCTTGGCCTGACTCAGGAAACGCACTGGGTGTTTTTTGAAGCTGGTCAAAGCTTCTACCTTGGTCGGATTGTCGATTGCAAATTTATGTACGTTGAAAGAACCATTGGCTTCGCTGAGGTATACGATACTTTTGTCGTTGTCGGCAAAAATGGGGTTGCGGTCTTCGCCATTGAAGCTCGTCAACTTCGTATGCTTTTGGGTTTTGCTATCGTACACCCATAGGTCGCGGGCAATCGAAGAGGTATGGTGCTTGCGCCAAACGTTTTCGCCGCCTTTTTTATCGTGGTAGACCATTTTGCTGCCGTCTTTGTTGTATTTCACATCTTCGGCAGGGGTGGGCAGGAGCATGCTGACCTTGCCGCCGTTGATGGAGACTTGGTACAATTCTGGTTGGGATCCGGTCGGGTACTGGCGATTGCTGGCCAAATCCATACGGGCGGAGCCAAAGACGATGTTTTTGTCGTCGGTGCTAAATTCGTAAGGGTATTCATTGGCGGAGTGGAAGGTCAGGCGTTTGGCTTCGCCGCCTTCGGCAGGAATGCTGAAGAGGTCAAAATTGCCAAAACGGTCGGAGGCAAAGCAGATCGTTTTTCCATCTCTGGACCATACTGGCATAAAATCATGGGCTTCGTGAAAGGTCAGTGGACTGGCATGGCCGCCCTCGGCGGATACTGTCCAAAGGTCACCTTTGTAGGTAAATACCACCGTTTTGCCGTCGGGTGAAATGGATGGGTAACGCAGCCAAGTGGGAGTGTTTTGGGCAAAAAGCCAGGAAAAACTGCCACACAGCAACACGCTGAGTAGCAATTGTCGGGTAATTTGGTTTTGCATTGGTTTCAAACTAGTTGATGAAGTGTAAATAACAGGCAATATAAAAAAGAGATTTATCTTTGGTAAGTCTTCCCTCTGTCCAAGCTCACTTTTGTAAAAAAACATGCTATGAAGGCAGCTTTACAAGACAAACCCTGGTTCAACACCCCCACCATGCACCCATTCTGGATGGGGGTGATTGGTTTTTTGGTCAATTTGTTTGGCCTCTTTTTTCTGGGATGGAAACTGGAGACGGTGGTCTGGCTCCTCTGGTTTGAAGTGATATTTATTGTAGGAGCCAGTTTGATTCGGGCCTTTTTTGCCTTACAGGGGCAACCTTTTTTGAATACGCTGTTGATGCGGATCTTTTGGACGGGAGCAGGGGCCTTTATGGGCATTGCCTTCATCATGCTCACCGTCACGTTTACGATCAACGGCATTGACATGGCAAGGAAAGGCAACAGTAGTATGGTGGGTTTGCAGCCACAAATTGTCGTCTTGTTTGTGAATTACCTGGCCGGATTGGTTTTGAATTATTTCGCAAACGGGAGTTTTAAAACGGCGCATCCAGCTGGAGAACTGATGAAAACTTTTGTGTACTTGCTGGTTTTGTTGGCGATCATCATGCCGATTACCATGCATTTACTGCCCAAATTTCCGGCTTGGTCGGACTCGAAGTGGGTGGGCCTGGCGGTGGCGAGTGCCAAGTTTTTGGTGGATATGGGCTTCAGTCGAGCCGGGCGGACTAAGGAGGTGCAGGTGAGCAATCAGAATTGAGGTGGATGCTTAGCATACCATTACAAAAGCGACAGGATGGCAAACGGATGAAACGGACTAAACGGATTGGAACGGACTTTGACTCGCCTTTGGCTCGTTTATCCGCCGCAGGCGGAATAAAAAAATCCGTTCTAGTCCGTTTAGTCCGTTTCATCCGTTTGCCATCCTGTCGCTTTTAGCAAAAAGAGGCGAAGCCTCAAAAATGCACGAAGTGCGTAAATCGTCGTCGGGTTGAACTACGCCGAAGCTTTCAACTCATTCACCAACTCCGTCATCATCTTTTTCGCATCACCGAAAAGCATCCGGGTTTTAGGCGAGTAGAACAACTCGTTTTCAATGCCCGCATAGCCCGAGCGCATACTCCGTTTCATCACGATGACATTGGCAGCATCTTCCACGTCCAGGATTGGCATACCGTAAATCGGCGACGTAGGATCGGTTTTAGCCGCCGGGTTCACCACGTCGTTGGCACCCACTACGAGCACCACATCGGTCATTTTGAACTCCGGATTGATCGACTCCATTTCCACCAATTTATCGTAGCTCACATTGCTTTCCGCCAGCAGGATGTTCATGTGCCCCGGCATCCGCCCAGCTACCGGGTGAATGGCGTATTTGAGTTCTACACCTTCGGCCTCCAAACAGGTTTCCAGTTCATGGCAAACGTGCTGGGCCTGCGCTACTGCCAAGCCATAACCGGGCACTACGATCACCCTTTTGCTGTACTTCATCAAAATGGCCGCATCTGAAGCGCTGACTTCTTTGATGGAACCTGTGACGGTTTTGCCCGCTGCGGCTGCTGTGCTTCCACCCCCAAAATTGCCCAAAAGTACATTGGTCAAGGAACGGTTCATGGCTTTGCACATCATCACGGTGAGTAAGGTACCTGCGCTGCCGACCAGGATACCGCCAAAAAGCATCACCTTGTTGTCGTACAAAAAGCCACCAAAGGCAGTTGCCACCCCGGTAAAGGAGTTCAAGAGCGAAATCACCACGGGCATATCCGCACCCCCAATCGGGAATACGAACAACAGGCCATAAATCAAACTCAGACCCAAAATCAGGTAAATGAATGCAGGATTGCTCAAATAGCCTCCAGCCATCCCAACTACCAGGCCTACAATGGCGAGCAAAACCACCATGTTGATCACTTGTTGGGCGGGCAGGTGCAGGTCTTTGATCTTTTCTTCCAGCTTGCCAAAGGCGATCATGGAACCCGAAAAGGACACCGAACCAATGATCAAACCCAGCAGCAAAATCACGATCCTGGCTGAATCGCTGCTTGCCGAATGGTGCAAAAAATGATCGTATTCCACAATCGAAATCAAGGCCGCGCAGGCGCCCCCCATCCCGTTGAAAAAAGAAACCATTTGTGGCATTTGGGTCATTTGTACCCGTTTGGCCATCAAGGTACCCACGATAGTGCCCAGGATCAAGGCTCCAAAAATCCAGGGATAGTTTTTCACCATCACCGATTCGTTGAGGAAGATGGTACCCACAATGGCGGCAGTCATCCCTACGGCAGCGATCGTGTTGCCTCGCCGAGCCGTGCTGGGTTTGCCCAACAGCTTGATGCCAAATACAAAGCTGAAGGCAGAAAGGATATAGATGAAATCAAGAATTGATAGTTTCACGGCGGCTTATTTTTTCTTTTTGAACATTTCCAACATGCGGTCGGTCACGACGAAACCACCGACTACGTTGAGGGTACCCAAAAACACGGCAATGAAGCCCAGGATGGAGGCGAAGAGGTTTTCGGCCTGCCCCATCACGATGATGGACCCAATGATGATGACGCCGTGAATGGCATTGGCCCCACTCATCAGTGGGGTGTGCAATACGGACGGGACTTTTTCGATGAGTTCAACGCCCACAAAAATCATCAGGACGATCAGGTAAATCATCAACTGGTGATCGGATATGAATTCAAAAATTGCTTGCATCTGATGTGGTAGATTTGTTTAGGGTTTTAGGATTTGGCCATCGCGGCAAATGAGGGTTCCCGCCGTGATTTCATCGTTCATGTCCCATTTGAAGCCCTCATTGCTGGCCAAATGAGTCACAAAGGCATACACATTTTTGGCATAACTTTCGCTAGCATTGGGTGCCAGCAAGGAAGGTAAATTGGAATAGCCGATTATTTTTACACCATGTTTTACCACTACTTTCCCAACTTCGCTCAGCTCACAGTTGCCACCCTGTTCTACGGCCATGTCCACGATGACAGAACCCATTTTCATCACCTTGACCATGTCTTCGGTAACCAAAACTGGTGCTTTGCGCCCGGGCACTTGTGCCGTAGTGATCACTACATCGGCCAGGGCAAGGTGTTTTTTGAGGATTTCCCGTTGGCGGGTCAGCACATCTTCACCGGCTTCTTTGACGTAGCCACCTTCGATTTTTACGCCATCTCCAGTATCAAAAGAAATGAACTTGCCCCCCAGAGATTCCACTTCTTCTTTGGTTTGGGGCCTAATGTCGGTCACTTCCACTACTGCACCCAAACGCCGGGCGGTACCAATGGCTTGTAGCCCAGCTACGCCAGCCCCAAAGATGAGCACCTTGGACGGTGTAATGGTACCTGCGGCGGTCATCAGCATCGGAAAAATTTTACCCGATTCGTTGGCGGCGATGGTTACGGCTTTGTATCCGGCGAGGTTGGCCTGGGAGCTTAGGGCATCCATCGTTTGGGCGCGGGAGATGCGCGGGATGGCGTCCATGCTAAACAGGGCTACTTGGCGAGCATTGATTCTCTCTACCAAGGCCTTATTGGTCATGTGATAGACGAACGTGATGAGGACTGTACCTGCACGGAGTTTTTCAATTTCTTCCTCATTGGGAGGGTTTAACTTACACAACACATCGGCGGAACTGAATACTTCGCTGGCAGAAGAAAGAATGGTTGCACCCGCTTCAACGTAGGCTTCGTCGGAAAAGAAGGAATTGAGCCCAGCACCACTTTCGATGATACATTCAAATCCGTTCTTAATCAATTGTTTGCATACAGTTGGCGATAGAGCAACCCGGTTTTCATCTGGCCTAGTTTCCTTAATGGCACCTATTTTCATAGAATTAAAAAAAGTTAGGTTAGGATCAGAGTTGAAATCAATTACAATGTTAGCATCTATATTGACAAATTCACGTTTTTAGGGAAATAAAATTGGGCAAATTTTAGGCTTTTTGATTAATTGTTTTATCAAAAGTGCAAAAGACCAATTTCTTTGAATGTGGTTTGTGGTGCGAAAGCTAGATCAATTTGTAGGGAGGAAAGATGAAAAAAAGAATGGGCCACGGTGACAAATTTCACCGTGGCCCATTCTTTTTTTACAGGCAAATAAAAACCGATCAGCCTTCGAAGTGTATCGAAATGGTAAAAGTCCGGGAAAGTAACTTTTCCAGAACCGTTGATTCTTGCAGTGCAGGATTGTAGATCAGGGTGTTGCCAATGCCTTGGGAAATCTTCAACTCGGGTGAAAAGATGAAGAAAGGGAAAAAGAACTGCATACCAGCCCCGTACTCCAACTGAAAGTCGGAAGGGGAGATGCGCACCAGCGTTTCGGCCTGTTTGGAACGGGAATCACTCGCCACATCGAAAGAGTATTTGACACCCGCGATCACAAACACCCGTTTGTCGTGGAAAGGCGCCGATTTGTAGCGCACCTGAAAGGGCATTTCTACAAACACAGACTCTACGGTACGTTGGCTGAAATTGCGGAAACGGCTGGCTTTATCGTAATTGATGTTGCGCTCGGCAAAGGAGAGGGTTGGCAAAAACCGGAAATCGAAATAATCACCCATTTTCAGGTTGGTCACGATTCCGAGGTTGAAGCCAGGCCCAGTTACTGATTCGACGCTTTGAATGCTGTCGCTCATCAAAAACTGCTTGGAGCGAAAGGGTTTGAAATTGGAAGAGTTGATCCCCAGTGTGATGCCGAAATAGTATGGCTTTTGGTTGAAATCCAAAAAGTTGGGGTTGCCACGGTATTGCTGTGCTTGGAGGCCACCTACGGCCAAAACCAGTACAACTATTATTTGAAACCCACGTAGATGGAACAAACGCCTAAGGTTAATACGGTGCATCGGTTCGATTTAAATCCAGTTTTCTCAAATATGTTCAGGAATGCTTGACCTTCGGGGAATACCTGTACGGATTCGTACAAGTAGGAATACGCCCTTTTGTCATTGGAGGTAAAACGCCCAACCAACGGCAACAGGTATTTGAAGTAGGCATTAAATATTTGTTTGAAGGGAAAAAGTTTGGGCCGAGAGAACTCCAATACGACAATTTTGCCACCAGGTTTGAGCACGCGGAACATTTCGGAGAGCCCCAATTCCAGATTTTCAAAGTTGCGTACCCCAAAGGCAGCGGTGACTACGTCAAACTGATCATCTTGAAAATGAAGCTCTTGAGAGTCGCCATCTTCCAGGTGGACAATTTCGTTCAAGCCCTTGTCGCGTACTTTTATCCGACCAATTTCCAGCATTTTCGGGGCAATGTCTACCCCAATGACTTCAGCAGCCTTGATCTTTTCGGCCATAGCAATGGCTAAATCTGCGGTGCCCGTAGCGATGTCGAGGATGCGTTGTGGGTCATTTTGAGCAGCTTCTGCGATGGCTTTGCGCCGCCAGCCCCGATCGATGCCCAATGACAAAAAGTGGTTGAGAAAATCGTAATAGGGAGCAATCCGGTCAAACATGCGGGAAACCTGCTTGGTTTTGGATTCTTGCTCGTTGTAAGGGGTAATCTGACCCATGCTGGCAAAAATTTGTGCAAAATTACATTAATGTAAGCCAAAGAGTAACATAAACCATCAATTTTAGTTCTAAAACCGTAAATGTTATTTAGGCGGCAGACTTTTTGCTGGCGATTCTCTATTTTCGGCTCTAAAAATGTATGAAACGACTTTTACCTGCATGGATTGCTATTTTTACGCTGCACTCAACGCTTGGCTTTGCCCAGGTTAAATTGGTAAAATCCAACCTTCCTATCTTTTCCGTGACCCTTGATCAAGGTGCCATCCTCAACCGCAATACGGATGTGCCCGCCAGCTACCAGTTGCGCGCCAATACGACTGGGAAAGACAATACCCTGAATGACCAGCCCAGTTTGTCGGGCCGCATGGGCATTCGCTACCGGGGCAAATCTTCCTTTGACCTCAGCGACAAAAAGCCTTATTCCATCGAGTTTTTGGACGCCAAAGGGGAAGAACAAGACGTGGCCATACTGGGTATGCCTGCACATAGTGATTGGGCGCTGATTGGCCCTTTTGCCGACAAATCCTTGATTCGAGACGCTGTCTTGTACCGTATGGGCCAACAAATTATGCCCTGGGCTCCCAAATACCGTTTTGTGGATGTGCAGGTGAATGGGCAATACAAGGGCGTGTTTATGCTTACCGAACGCATCAAACGCAACAAAGTGCGGGTCAACATCAACAAAATCGGCACCAAAGATACCACCGGACAGAAGGTAACTGGCGGCTACATCATCGCGCTGGATAAATTGGATCCGGGAGACGTTACTTTCCGCTCTGCTTTCAACATGCCAGGCAAAACTTATCCTCCCGATTACCGCGTAGTATACCCAAATGAGGATGATTTAAGGCCTGCTCAGTTGCAATACATCAAAGACCACATGCGCGCTTTTGAACGGGTAATGGATTCACCGACTTACAACGATCCCAAAGCAGGTTATGCCAAGTGGATCGACGTGCCCTCTTTTGTCGACATGGTTTTATTGAACGAATTGTCCAAAAACGTGGATGGGTATCGCTTGAGTGCTTATTTTTACAAAGACAATGATGCCACCAATTCCAAAATTTTTGCGGGCCCTTTGTGGGATTACAACCTCGCCTTTGGCAACGCCAATTATTGTAATGGCCAATATTCAGTGGGCTGGGCCTACGATTTTAATAAGGTTTGCCCGGAGGATTATTGGGTGATCCATTTTTGGTGGGATAAACTGGTCAATGATCCTGCTTTTCGGGTGAAAATGAAACAACGTTGGTTTGAATTGCGCAAAAATGTATTTGCTACCGATCGGGTACTGGGGCATATTGATTCACTCGCAAATGTGATTGGCCCAGCACAAACGCTTAATTTTCAATTGTATCCGATCCTGAATAAAGCCGTGTGGCCGAATAGTTATGTGGGTGGAACTTATGCCAATGAAATAACTTATCTGAAAAACTGGACGCGGGATCGCATCACTTGGTTGGATGCTGCCATGGCGGAAATCCCGGATCGGGTCAGCAATGTGGCGTTTGGGGAAGTAAAATTGTACCCCAATCCAGGCCGCGAATCGGTTACTTTTGAATACCGTTTGGCGGATTTGGGGGAAACAGCGGAGTTGCTCATTGTGGATGCAAATGGGCGCGAAGTGTACAGTTTCTCCAAAAAATACATCGGGAGTGGCCCGCAAATCTTGCCGATTGATGTATCGCGTTTTTCACCGGGGATGTACTTTTATAAGCTGAAGCCGGGGAATGGTGCGCCGATTACTGGGCGACTCGTGCGGCAGTAAACCTCGGGTGAATCTTAAGTGTCTCAGGTTTCTTAGGTGGTGAAATAATGTGTTTTTTTACCACCTAAGAAACCTAAGGCACTTAAGGCACACCTAAGCAATGACAGATGATCTTTAAGTTTATAAAATTGTGCTTTTATGTTCAAAAAAAACACCTTCACACCCTACGTAGCTTGGTTCTCCTTGTTATTCTTCGTGGGCAATTCCGCTTTATTGCCACCCACCGTTTTGAAAAAAACAGCAACCCAACCCAATATCCTGATCATTTTCTCCGACGATCATGCGCTCAATGCCATCAGTGCCTATGGCAGCCCATACATCCAGACACCCAATATTGACCGCATTGGCCGGGAAGGCGCCATCTTTCAGCACATGTTTTGCACCAATTCCTTGTGTGCACCCAGTCGCGCGGCACTACTCACTGGCAAACTGAGCCACATCAATGGCCATCGCGACAACCTCTCGCGCTTCAACGCCGGGCAAGACATGTTTCCCAAACGACTCCAAGCCATTGGCTACCAAACCAGCTGGATTGGCAAATGGCACCTGGAAGCGACCCCGCAATACTTCGATTATTGGACCGTACTGCCTGGTCAGGGCCAATATTACAACCCCGATTTTATCGAGATGGATGGCCAAACCCGCCGCTACGAAGGCTACGCGACCACCGTCACCACCGACAAAGCGATTCAGTGGTTGGACAAAGACCGCGATAAAAACAAACCTTTTTGTATGGTGGTGGGGCAAAAAGCGCCGCACCGAAATTGGTTGCCGGATACCATGGATTTCCACGCCTTTGATGGGGTAAAATTCAAAATGCCACCCACTTTTTATGATGATTACGCGGGTCGGATTGCCGCCGGAAAACAGGAAATGAACGTTTACCGCGACCTGCGCATCCTGGAAGACCTCAAAGTAGACTATGACCTCAAACGGATGACGGATGCCCAACGCCGCGCCTGGCAAGCCTATTACCAGCCCATGTCCGAGGAATTCAAACGACAAAACTTAACAGGAAAGGCGCTGGACGAATGGAAATTTCAGCGCTACATGAACGATTATTTGGGCTGTGTGCTTTCCCTGGATCGCAACATTGGCCGCTTGCTCGATTACCTCGATCAGCAAAAACTGAGTGAAAATACCGTGGTGATTTACGCTTCGGATCAGGGCTTTTACCTCGGTGAACACGGCTGGTTCGACAAGCGGTTTATGTACGAAGAATCAGAGCACATGCCTTTTTTAATGCGCTATCCCAAATTGATCAAACCGGGCACCAAAGTGAACGAACTGTTGATGGGCATCGATTTTGCGCCGACTTTTTTAGATTTGGCTGGTGCCACAATCCCCGCCGACATTCAAGGCAAATCTATTCTGCCTTTGCTCCGCAAAAAAAGCAGCAAAGGCTGGCGGCAGCAGGTGTATTACCACTACTACGAAAAGGCGGAGCACAACGTGATGAAACATTTTGGCATCCGCACCAAGCGGCATAAGCTGATCCGTTTTTACGGAGAAGGGGATTTTTGGGAGTTGTACGATTTGCAAAAGGACCCGCAGGAGATGCACAATGTGTACGCTGATCCGACAAATCAGGAGCTGATTGGAGATTTGAAGCGGCAGTTGAAGGATTTGGCGGTGGGGTATCGGGATGAGGAGGCGCTAAGCCTTATGAGTCAAAACTGATTATTGGAACCTATTTGACTTACTTTGATCAATACCGTAATCCTACTAAGCATGCATAATCTAAGGTGCCCTAAGGTGTCTAAGGTGGTTCAATAAAAACTAGCAAGGTGCTAATAACCAAATCTATATATTAATTGAACCACCTTAGACACCTTAGGGCACCTTAGAAATGATGCGCCTAAAAGTTTATGTAAATTAAACTGGAGAATCTCCGCTACGCTGGATACCTTACCCCGCCAGCACCGGACTCGCTTCATGCGCCGGATAATCCGTATACCCCTTTTCATCTGCCGAGTAAAACAAATCCATATTCAACTCTGTTGCCAAGGGCCAGTTGTGTTCAAATCGATAAACCAGGTCTGGGTTGTTGATGAATGGCCGTCCAAATGCGATGAGGTCGGCTAGTCCACTTTGGAGATCAGCTTCGGCGCTTTCCAGGTTGTAGTTTCCACAAAGGATGAGCGCGTTTTTGAAATTGTTGCGGATGAGCTGTTTGATAGAAAGAGGCACTTCTGGTGCGCCCATCGCGGAGTGGTCTACCAAGTGAATGTAGGCAATGTCGAGGTCGTTGAGTTGTTCGGAAAGGTAATCGTAAGTATCCTCAATCTCCGGGTAATGAGGCATATCACTGGCCGTTCCGTAGGGAGATAAACGAATGCCGGTTTTTTCTTTTCCAATGGCCTCCGCTACAGCAGTCACTACGTCGATGACAAATCGACAGCGATTTTTAATGCTTCCACCAAAATGATCTTTGCGGATGTTGCTTACTGGAGAAAGGAACTCTTCCAATAGATAACCATTCGCGCCATGTAATTCGACCCCATCAAATCCAGCTTCAATCGCATTTTTAGCCGCGTTGACGTATTCCGCTTTGGTTTGCCAGATGTCTTCAGCGGTCATTTCCTGGGGCACTATGAAATCTTGTAATTGTTTCGCATCCGTCCACATTTGCCCTGCCGCCTGGATGGGGGAGGGGGCAAAAATCCGGGAACTTTGGGGCATGTTGAGCGGATGGCTGATCCTGCCTGTATGCATCAATTGGGCAAATATTTTGCTGCCAGCCTGGTGCACCGCCACGGTAGTTTTTTTCCAGCCTTCAATTTGTTTTTGGCTAAACATTCCCGGAATGCGGGCATAGCCCAGCCCGTTTGGTGAAGGTGAGGTGCCTTCGGTGATGATCAAGCCTGCACCGGAACGTTGCTCATAATAGGTGCTCATGAGGTCATTGGGAATGTTGGCGATGGCCCGGCAGCGGGTCATCGGGGCCATTACGACGGCGTTTTTCAAGGGAATTGTGCCGAGTTTTTTTGGGTTAAGCAATTTATAGTTTTGCATGTTTTTTGTTTCCGAGCTTGTTGAGCTCTAAGTGAAATTATTTGATGAGTACAGAGTCTTGCTTCGCTTTTTTAGCCTTCTTTTTAAAAAAGCCGCGCAGCAAAAAATTGTGTTGCAATGCTTCCATACTTTCCTCCAGTTTTTGTGAACTGCCTTCCAGGTTGTCGATGATTCCTTTCATCTGGGTGCCCGATTTTTCGTTCTGGATCATAACACCCAAAGGGGTATTGGGATTGCTGCTCACAGCTTTGAGGTTGGAGACCATGGCTGCGGCATTTTCGGTAGCAAGTTTCAATTGAAAAACCGAAGCTTTTACAGATTTGAACACCGTTGTATCAGTGGTCAATTCTGAGGCAAGCGTCCCTTTTTTATTGAGGCCAGAGCTAAAATCTACCAGGGAATTGACCAGCACTTCAGCTCTCACCGAGGTGTTTTGTAGGGAAGCAGTGGTGGCATTGAGCTGCTCGTACAAGGTGGTTTCGGTCAATAATTTTCCAATGGTGCCTTCGCCGTCCACTATTTTTTTGCTGATGGTTTTAAAATCAGAGGTGATGGCCAACACGTTTTTATTGTTTTCCTGGAACATGTTGAGGATTTCCTCAGAAGAAAAAGTTTTTTCAACCAACAAAGTGTCGCCTTCTTCTACTGCTCCGGCACGGGCCGTACCGCCAAAAATCACCAATAGTTTGTTGCCAATGAGCCCATCGGCACTGATTCTGATTTTGGAATCTTTTTTGATGTATTGTCGGTGCTTTGTATCAATTTTGATGCCTACGGCTACCTGAGATTTGCCATAAAAAGCGAGGCTACTTACGGTCCCGATTTTTACCCCCGAAAACCAGATGTTGTTGCCCTCTTCCAGGCCGTTTACATCGTCAAACAGGGTGACAATTTCTATTTTTCTTTTAAAGGTATCATGGATGTCGCCGACCATAAAGACAGCGACCACAAGTAGTAAAAGCCCGGCTAAAACAAAGACTCCCACCATTACTGCGTGTTTATTCTGTGGATCTTGCATGGTCTATTGGATAAAATTGTAACTGAAAAAATCTTTAACCTGTTGGTTGTCGGTATGGAATAATTCATCAAATTTACCACTGGGTAAAAATTTACCTTCAACCAACATGACGATGCGATCGCAGGTATTTTTGGCACAAGTCAGGTCGTGGGTAATGATGATGGAACTGGTATTGTATTTTTCTTGCACTTCGTTGATCAGTTCATTGATTTCGGCGGAGGTAATCGGGTCTAAGCCGGCAGTCGGTTCATCGTACAGCATGATTTCCGGTTTGAGAATGAGTGCACGGGCGATCCCGATTCTTTTCCGTTGCCCACCTGAAAGTTCAGCCGGCATTTGCTCCGCTTTGTCTTTAAGCCCCACGGCTTCTAGCGCTTCTTCCACGGCTTCTTTCACTTTCTGTTTGTCGAGGTGTTTCACATTCATGGTCAATGGAAATGCCAGATTTTGAAAAACACTCATGCTGTCGTATAAGGCACTGCCTTGAAAGGAAAACCCAATGCGCAAGCGCAGTTCGTCCAGCTCTTTTCCGGTCAATTTTTCGACTTTTTTTTCCAAGACAGTCAAGGAGCCAAGATCAGGCTTCAGCAAACCCACAATGATTTTGATCAGCACCGACTTGCCGGAGCCAGACTTACCGAGCACAGCCACATTTTCGCCTTTGTACACAGTCAAATCAATACCTTTTAAAACATCCAATTTGCCAAATGATTTATGTAGCCCTAGAATGGAGATCACTGGTTCGGCTTGGTTTTCGACAGCTTTTGGTTTGGTTTTTTCCATGACTTAATAATTGCGTACCCAGTTGGACACCTGGACAATGATCACTTCTTCCAAAAAAACCAGGAACATAGCCAGCACCACGGCCTCATTGGCTGCTTTGCCAACACCGTGGGTTCCTTTGGTCGCATTGAATCCTTTGTAGCATCCAATGATGCCAATTGTAAAGCCGTACACTGTCGCTTTGGCTGTGGCCGCAAATAGATCGATAAAAGTGATGCTCGAAAAGGCATCTTTAAAAAAAACAGTAAAACTGGTCGTTTCTGCGGCGTGTACGTTGATGTAGGAGCCAATCAGTCCAATAAAAACGCAGTACATCGCCAGCAAGGGAACCATGATGGTTGCCGCAACTATGCGGGTAACAACCAGGTATTTAAAGGGATTGATGGCTGAAACTTCCATTGCTTCAATTTGCTCTGTAACTTTCATCGAGCTCAATTCAGCTCCAATACTCGACCCTACTTTTCCGGCACAAATGAGTGCAGTCAGGACTGGCCCTAGGGCTCGGATGATGGCAATGCCCACCAAATTGGGCAACCAGGACGCTGCGCCAAAATCTTCCAGGGAAGTCCGCGATTGTTTGGTGAAAACGATACCAATGATGAAGCCTGTGACAGAAATAAGGGCAAGCGATTTGATGCCAATTTCGTATGATTGGGTAATGATTGCGCGGAAGTGATAAGGCGGTACAAATACTTCTTTAAAAAAACGGAGTACAAATTTATAGGCACCATAAACGCCTAAAAAGTATTCGTCAATGCGCTCCGAAATAACTGCTTTTTTGGTGTGGTCTTTAATCATTTGATGCTTGCTCGACTTGATGACGCCCCCAATTCACATTTACGATGATCTCGTTTTTTCTACCTAAAACTTGATAGGGAGGGTTGTATCCCAAAAAGCGGAAACTTCCATAATAGGCAACTGACGCTGCTTTGAGGGCTTTTTCCAGCTTGCGGGTATTTATTTTGATGTCATCTTCCGAAGCAAAGCCGCCAAATCCAACAACAGCCACGTATTCATCGGCAATGGTTTCAAGGATGACTTCCGAATTGACGGGCTTTGGTAAATTTTCTTGTGCATATTTGGCGGGCATCACAAAACTCATTGAGGAGGTAAAGTCATTGATGTCCATGTGTACGGGAGAAGTCATTGCAATGCGCAAATTGTGTTCATTTCCTCCAAAAATGTAATTGGCCAGTTTCCCAAATCCGGAACTGCCCAACTCCTGGTAGGTTTTTGCAGATGAAATGACTGTAGCCATGGCCACCGCAGGGTAAAAACGAATTTCAAAACCTTTGCCCTTAAAAATGAGTTGATGGTTTTGCGTCTCTGAAGCACGAGAGACCACCAACAGATACAATTGAAAGAGCAACAGGGAAGCAATCAAAAGTAGACTGAGGATTAGGAAGATTTTCATGGAATAAGGTACTGCATTGTAAAAGAGTTTTCACAATCCACAAAGATGGCTTGTTTTAAGAGGGAATGTGTTACATAGTTTAAAGGGATTGTTACAAAATTCACAGGTTGGTGATGCCAAAACTGGATTCATGTGTGCCACCAAAGATTTACCATATACCATTCGATTTGTGTCATTTTGGCCTGCTTTATTTGATAAATTGACCCTTTTGGCCGATTTTTTTGATCAAGACCATTTCCTTCTGCCTAAATGTCATTCCTGCCCTGCCACTTCCCCCTTTGGCACATCCCTTGCTATTCAAAGCTCGTAAACAAAAATTCACGAGTTCAATCCGGCAAAGCAACGCAAGAACGAGCTCTTCATAAACATCATAAAGTACAAGAACATGGGAAAAATTATCGGAATTGACCTTGGTACCACTAACTCATGTGTGGCGGTAATGGAAGGGAACGAACCGGTGGTAATTCCGAACGATGAAGGTCGGCGGACTACGCCATCTGTTGTTGGTTTTCAAGACAACGGTGAGCGGAAAATTGGTGACCCTGCCAAACGCCAGGCCATTACTAACCCTAAGCGCACTATTGCCTCTATCAAGCGCTTCATGGGTCGTCGCGCTTCGGAAGTACAAGGTGAAATTAGCCGCATGGCCTATACTATTGCGAAAGGAGACAACGACACCGTTCGGGTAGACATTGACGGCCGCATGTATACGCCCCAGGAAATTTCTGCAATGGTACTGCAGAAAATGAAAAAAATAGCCGAGGATTACCTGGGTCAGGAAGTAACCGAAGCGGTAGTTACCGTTCCCGCTTACTTCAACGACTCGCAACGTCAGGCAACTAAAGAAGCAGGTGAAATCGCTGGCCTCAAAATCAGCCGGATCATCAATGAGCCTACGGCTGCTGCCCTGGCTTACGGCCTCGACAAGCGCAACAAAGACATGACCATCGCCGTATACGACTTGGGTGGTGGTACCTTCGATATCTCCATTCTGGACATGGGCGAGGGTCTGTTTGAAGTAAAATCTACCAATGGTGATACGCACCTGGGTGGTGACGACTTCGACGGCGTGATCATTGACTGGTTGGCCGAATTGTTCAAACAACAAGAAAACATCGATTTGCGCAAGGACCCAATGGCCCTGCAACGTCTGAAAGACGCGGCTGAAAAAGCAAAAATCGATTTGTCTTCGTCTACCGAAACGGACATTACCCTGCCTTACATCACCGCAGTAGACGGTGTGCCCAAGCACTTGACCACCAAGTTGACCCGCGCACAGTTCGAAAAGATGATTGATGTATTGGTACAACGTTCACTCGAGCCCTGCCGCAAAGCACTGCAAGATGCAGGTTTGAGCAAAAACGACATCGATGAGGTCATCCTCGTAGGGGGTTCTACCCGTATCCCACGCATCCAGCAAGCGGTTGAAGATTTCTTTGGCAAAAAACCAAACAAAGGGGTTAACCCCGATGAAGTAGTAGCCATTGGTGCTTCCATCCAGGGTGGTGTATTGAGTGGTGACGTGAAAGACGTACTTTTGCTCGACGTTACGCCATTGTCCTTGGGTATCGAAACGATGGGCAATATGTACGACATAGTGATCGAGTCAAATACCACGATTCCTACCAAGAAATCTAAAGTATACTCTACTGCTTCGGACAACCAACCCAGCGTAGAAATCCATGTACTACAAGGCGAACGCCCGATGGCGAAAGACAACCGCACGGTTGGTCGCTTCATCCTTGGGGACATTCCACCCGCTCCGCGTGGTCTCCCTCAAATTGAAGTGATTTTCGACATTGACGCCAACGGTATCCTGAGTGTAACGGCACGCGACAAAGGCACTGGCAAAGAGCAAAGTGTCCGCATTGAAGCCTCTACTGGTCTCGACCAAAAAGAAATCGAACGGATGCGCGCTGAAGCTGCGGCCAATGCCGATACCGACCGCAAGGCTCGCGAACGTGCTGAAAAGTTGAACCAAGCCGACGGTTTGGTCTTCAATACTGAAAAACAGCTCAAGGAATACGGTGACAAGATTCCAGCCGACAAAAAAGCTGCCATTGAGTCAGCCCTCAGCGAACTCAGCGAAGCCCACAAAGCTCAGGACTTGGATGCCATCGACAATGCTTCACAAAAGTTGAACGCAGCATGGCAGGCGGCTAGCCAGGATTTGTACCAAGCTTCCAATGAAGCTGGTGTAGATGACAATGCACCAAATGCAAATGAGGCAGGTGGTTCCAGCAAAACTGGTGGCGCTGACGATGTAACCGATGTTGAATACGAAGAAGTAGATAAGAAATAACATAACGTAGGGGCACCCCTCGCGGGTGCCCTTTTACGCAATAGATATTGCAATGGCATCCGTAAAGGGTGCCATTTTTTTTGGGGAAATTTTCAATGGGCAACCGCAAGGGTTGCTCAAATATATGGTGACCCGTAGGGGCAACCGCAAGGGTTGCCCCTACGGGCGCCGTTTTTGCCACCGCATCTGAAACACCCCCACAATTGCTTCCTGAATAATATTGGCCGACATTTTTGACACGCCCGCCACTCGATCCACAAAGGTAATGGGGACTTCCGCGATTTTGAAACCCAGGAGATGGGCCGCATATTTCATTTCAATCTGGAACGCATACCCCACAAAGCGGATATTGTCCAAATCGATACTTTCCAATACTTTCCGACGGTAACAAATAAAACCAGCGGTAGGGTCTTTCACGGGCATCCCGGTCATCAAGCGCACATACAGGGAAGCGCCATATGACAACACAATGCGATCCCAAGACCAGTTGCTGACTTTACCGCCCTTGGTGTACCGCGAGCCTACCGCCAAATCAGCTCCTTTTTGAGCACAAGCCTCATATAAACGAGGCAGGTCTTGTGGATTATGGGAAAAATCAGCATCCATTTCAAAGACGTATTCGTACCCATGTGCCAAACCCCACTTGAAGCCTGCAATGTAAGCCGTACCCAACCCCAGTTTTCCACTTCGTTCCAACAAGTGCAATTGACCTGAATAT
>JAIYAV010000218.1 GCA_027488855.1 Saprospiraceae bacterium | reverse complement strand
ATCCGCACGAGTGAGGACTTCAAACTCAAGACGCAGGAACAGAACCTGAAATCAGGCAATGAATACAAAGTTGCTTTCACAGCTGAAGACTTGAAAAACATTCAGGGCTACCAGTTTGCGCTGAACCTGGATCCAAGCAAGATTGAGCTGTTGGACATCGAATACGGAGTGGCCAAAGCAGAGAACTTTGGCATCTTCAAAAACGAAGGCTTGATCACCACTTCATGGAACAGCAAATACGAGCCGGGGGCCTTGTTCACCTTGGTACTCCGCGCCAAAGCGGATGCGCAATTGAGCAGCGCCCTGAGCTTGAACCGGGTGGTATCAGCTGAAGCGTACGACCAAAACAACGAAAGCCTGGGTATCGCTTTGAACTACGAGGGCATCAGCACGGTCGAAGCCTACGAATTGAAGCAGAACACGCCCAACCCCTTCAGTGATGAAACGCTGATCGGGTTCACGCTGCCCAAGGCGACGAAAGGAACCTTGACGGTGAGTGATGTGAAGGGCGCTGTTGTGTACAGAGTGGAAGGCAATTATGCCAAGGGCAGTAACCAGGTGATCTTGAAGAAGGAGCAACTGGGGGCCAGCGGGGTGTTGTATTACACTTTGGAAACGACGGAGTTTACAGCTACCAAGAAGATGGTGATTTTGGAGTAAGGAATATAAAGAGATTACGCAGGGCAGCTTCGCTGCTTTGTGTTTTTTCACCACCTTAGGCACCTCAGACACCTTAGGATCACCTGAGCAAGTATCGACTTAGGTGAGTCTAAAGTGCCCAGGGTGTCTAAGGTGGTGAAAAATAAATCAGCGAAGCTGCAAGCAACAAAGGCCGTTCCCCAGTAACCTGGAAAACGGCCTTTGTTTTTCAGCCCAACGCCGATCACCTTTTGCCCAACTATTTTGAAATGAACAACCTCTTTCTGAAATTGCCCTATGAAGACTGATCCAGCTATTGCCAATTGGCTACCCAAGGGATTTTTACGGCAAAATGATCACGAACTGAACTGCGAATGGTTTTATTTGGGTAATAAACGTTTTGAAGAACCATTTTTTGATGAAACCATTGGAATTTGTTTAAAACATCCGTACAATTCGAGTCTTTTCAAAATCATTACGGGAATGGACGAGGCGGTAATTTTAGCCAACCAGCTTCCCTCCATCGAACCCTCCGCCTTCATTTTTCATACCTCCCGTTGTGGCTCCACTTTAATGACTCAACTTTTGAGCCTGTTTCCCCAGAACATTGTGGTTCCTGAATACCCCGCTTTGGATCAATTGTTGCGTTTGCCTTTGCAAGGATTCATTGATCAGCACAATCAACAAGAAACCTGGGTAAAAGCCTGTATCCGCTTATTGGGGCAAATTCGTTTCCCGGATGAAGAAAAACTCATCATCAAGCTCGATTGTTGGCACCTGGCCTTTTTTGAGCAAATTGCGGCCTGGTATCCTGACACCCCCAAGATTATTTTGTACCGAGAGCCAATGGCGAGCATCGCTTCTCATCTAAAACATCCTGGTATGCAAGCGGTACCCAACCTATTGGAACTCGAATTGTTTGGATTAAATAGTGCTGAAATAGACCCAGCCAATACCTTGCTTTACCTCAATCAAATCTTTGCCGCTATGTATGGGCAAATCCAGAACATTGCAGCGAATCATCCCAAGGTACTGTTGTTGGATTACGCGGATGGAGTGGAGGAGATGTTCAAACAAATCAGCACAACATTGCAGCTTCAGCTGGATACGACTACTACCCAGCGGATCAAAAAACGCTTAGCCTACCATTCCAAACGTGGAGTAGCAAAGTATCAGGAAGAAAATACGCCAATGATAGACTTAACCTTGGCTTGCCAGGAAGCTTATTCCCAGTTGCGCCACTACAAAAATGGCTACCCCAGCACCAAAAAACAAGGATAAGACCCTGCTTGAAAACTGGCTGAAAAAATCGCCTGTTTTTGGATGAAGCTTTGATCCTGATGAAAGTCCAAAATAGCCTTGTTGATCACGTGTACCACTTTAACCGATCCATTGGATTGTTGGGCAAATGCAGCTACTTCACGTTCTATCGAAGGGGAAATAAAAGCCTGATCCATCCAAACTTGGTATCCTGCTTTTAGGGCGGCGATGGCCAGGGAAGGGTTGGTTACCTGTTCGGTAAGGATCACAATATCCGCAAATTTGGGCTTTTTTAACAAATCTTCTGCTAGCGCAGCATTCGCATTAGAAATGCCGTGTGCCTTCGCAAAAAGCTCAGCTCGCATTGGGTTTTCAGCGTCCGCTACACCTACCATTTCTAGTTGATGTGGATTGGCAAGCGCATATTTCCCAAAACGATTGCCCCGGTTTCCTGCACCAATCAAGATGGCTTTGCTGGGGCTTGGGTTAGACTGCTTGGAGCTAAGAGTGGAAAAAGCTTTTATTGGAAGCTTGGTGAACGTTGGAACCAAGGCACCAACAGCGAGGGTGCCTAAGGTTTTTAGTACGGTACGTCTAGGTTTTTTCATGGATGGAGTTATTGGTACGCTTTGTCAAAGCGTTTGATCATCAAAATAATTCAAACTTTCACAAAATAGTGGGGCAAAATGAACATTTATTTTTTTGTTGCCCCAAAGCTACAAAACTTAAATTAAGATTAGCGCCTGCAATGTCAGTAGATTAAAAGAATCAAGCTGACATTGCAATGCGTTAATCTAGTTGCGACTTGGGAAAATACCGGATTGACAGATCACGTAATTCATGCCCAGATAAGGTTGCATGATGCTGAAGGGCTGACCGCCTCCCGCATTACCAATGGCGGTACCCATCACTACTCCGGTGCCAGTGGTGCGGTATTCGCGATCGGTGGCACCCGTATTGGCCAAACGGTTTCCTTGAGGAGCTCCACTGTCACCTGCTTCTGAAAAGGCATTCAAGGTATGATTGTGCACAGGCATGTGGGGAACCAATAATGTTTGGTTAGCAACACCAGCCGCTTGACCAAGCTGAACATTTGGCAAACCGGGGCCTTGGCCAGCGCCTACTGGAACCCGCCCTCTTAAATCAGGCAAAGCAAAGGTATTTTGCCCATTGCCGCCATAAGTGGTACCCAGTATGGAAAATAATGCCGTGTTTTGCGCAATGCTTATAATTTGTCCGTGGCAGAACGACCAATTTCTTGGTGCAAAATTTCCTGCGAACATGATGATTTGTGCGATAGTACCTTCCATAGTAAATATACATTTTAGGTTTTGAGTTAATTGCGGCTTGGAAATACGCCTTCCACACAAATCACGTAATTCATGCCCAGATAAGGTTGCATGATGCTGAAGGGTTGGCTGCCTCCCGCATTACCAATGGCGGTAGCACCCATCACTACTCCGGTACCGGTGCTGCGGTATTCGCGATCGGTGGCACCAGAATTGGCTAAGAGGTTTCCTTGAGGAGCTCCACTGTCACCTGCTTCCGAAAAGGCATTCAAGGTATGATTGTGCACAGGCATGTTGGTAACCAATAATGTTTGGTTAGCAACACCAGCCGATTCACCAAGCTGGACATTTGGCAAACCGGGGCCTTGGCCAGCGCCTACTGGAACCCGTCCTCTAAGATCAGGTACGCCAAAAGTGGTTTGGCCATTGCCACCGTAAGTAGTGCCTAATAGGGCAAACACCGCCGTATTTTGCACAATGGATAAAAGTTGTCCGTGGCAGAACAACCAGCCTCTTGGTGAGAAATTTCCTGCGAACATGATAATTTGTGCCAAAGTACCGTCCATAGTAATGTACATTTTAAGTTGTGAAACAATTTCGGTTTGGGACAAGATAATGCCTCTGCAACTGTGTGATGTCAAAAAACAGGAGGAATTGTGATTTGCTTATCGCGAAACCAAACTTACAAAAAGTTAACTGAATGGCAAAAATAGCAAATTTGCAATGCATTGAGAAATAAAAAGATGAGTGATTAGGTTTTTTTTAGTAAAAATATTGTTATTGTTTTAATTTGTAAAATTATTGCCGTAAGGACACAAGGACTCGGAACTTTATTAATATCTTTGGTCGCAAATGATTTGACGCCTGGCAATTGCCAGATGTTAAATCATTTTGTTTTTTATAAAGACGACGCTTTTACGATTAAATCGAATCTCATGATTAAAAGATTTACGCCCAAAGTAAATTCCTTTCTGCGTGCGCTAATAAGCAAAACTTTGCTGGTTTTTGCCCTAGCCTTCTTCTTTGCGCAGCTGGGTTCAGCACAAACTGTTCAGGTTTCTGGTCTGTGTATTGCCAGTGCTGTTAATTTGAGTGTTGATGGGGGGTCTCCACTGGATGGAAAAGTCTGGTACTCTGGTAATTCAGGGGCTGTCACTGTCCTTGGCTTTCCGAATGTGCAATTGGACATTTATTGGAGTACTGCTGATAACGTTTGGTACTTGGCTTTTGATGGCCAGCCTTATTTTCAAAACGCAACAAATAGCACTACTCCACCTCCTACTAGCCAGATCACCTGGACTCCAGTTGTGGACAATTTGAACTGTTTAACAGGGCCTGCTCTTGTCATCGGAGGGACGGGCGCTCCAGTACTTTTCAACTGTCCTACCCTGGCAGCCACCAGCACTGCGAACTATTCCATTTGCTCAGGCGACAATACCAGCGACATCAGCATAAGCACCACGGTGAATACCCTCAATGCGAAGTTGGTCTATTTTCCTTCTGCTCAAGCAACCAACGCAGCCAGATATACCGGGGGTACCATGATCGGATCCTCTACAACTCCAACAGCCGGGGCTGTTGATTTTAATAACCTTAGCTTCCCTGTCAATAATACGGCTTCTCCCGTCACCTATCATGTGTATGCGATATTGGATGTAACCGATCCTGAATATACGGACAATACCTGCCAACCTTCGGTAGCTTTTCAAGTGACTGTGAATCCTGCCAACACAGCTGGTGCAGCGTCCTCAGCGCCTACCTTGTCTATCAATACGGCACTGACGGCCATTACGCATGCGACTACAGGTGCCACGGGTATCGGAAGCCCCAGCGGACTTCCAGCTGGGGTTATGGCAGTGTGGGCATCGAATACGATTACAATCAGTGGCATCCCAACTGTTTCTGGGCCGTTCAGCTACAGCATTCCCCTCACCGGCGGCTGCGGATCAGTGAATGCCACGGGTACCATCAACGTAGTACCAGCCCCTTCAGTGACTTGTCCAACGAATACCACCGCAGCAGCCTGCCAGTCCCAAGCGGCAATCAATACCGCCTTTTCAACTTGGTTGGCTACGGTATCAGCGAGTGGCGGTTGCAACGGGGTTTTGACCAACAACAACACGGGTGCCCCATCGGCTTGCGGCGGTTCCACTACGGTGACCTTCACCTATACCAGCAATTGTGCACCAACGACGACGACCTGCCAAGCGACCTTCACGGTAGCAGCAGCCCCAACCGTAGTGCTGATTTGCCCAACGAATACCACCGCAGCAGCCTGCCAGTCCCAAGCGGCAATCAATACCGCCTTTT
>JAIYAV010000074.1 GCA_027488855.1 Saprospiraceae bacterium | reverse complement strand
TTATTGATCAGGTCAATGACGGATTTCATCACAACGAACTCAATACCCTCATGAATCTCAAATTTCAGACTTTGAAGCCCTCTTGAGTTTTTCACCTCGCGTTACCGCGTGGTGTATATTGATGATAATGAACAAGCAAATTTGAAATTGATTTGTGATGAGATTTTTGGCGGTGGGAATTTTGTATCAACCTTCGTCTGGCAAAAGAAATTTGCGCCACAAAACGATGCAAAATATATTGATTCTAGCCATGAATACATTCAAATGTATGCCAAAAATAAATCAAATCTGATTTTAAATCTTCTGCCGAGAACTGCAGAAATGGATGCCAGATATAAAAATCTGGATAATGACCATAGAGGAGTATGGACATCAGATAATCCCTTAAGGAAAGAATATAGAGAATATGCATATTATCCTATAACTACGCCAAGTGGAAGAGTTGTTTACCCACCAGCGGGGTCTAGTTGGAGATTTAATAAGGAAGAGTTGCCTAGGTTATTGAAAGATAACAGGCTATGGTTTGGCAAAGACGGAAAAGGAGTTCCTCGAATTAAACGGTTTTTAAACGAAGTAAAAGCAGGAATTATACCGCAATCCCTCTTAAAACATGAAGATGTCGGGCACACACAAGAATCGAAAAAAGAAGTGAATGATATTTTTCAGGAATCCGTTTTTGAAACGCCCAAGCCTGTGAGGTTAATAAGTAGAATTATTCAAATTATTACAGATAAAAATTCAACTATCCTTGATTCTTTTGCGGGAAGCGGTACTACTGCTCATGCAGTCTTAGCAGCAAATAAAAATGACGAAGGGAACAGAAAATTTATATTGATACAAATTGAAGAAACTAACAAAAAAGGAGAATTCGTAAATGTTGCCGAAACCATCACCGCCGAAAGAGTAAAACGTGTTATCAAAGGTTACGGGACAACCGAAGGCACTGGCGGCAGCTTTGATTTTTACGAGTTAGGTCAACCCCTATTTTCAGAAGATGGCAACTTGAACGAACTGGTAGGCGTTGAAAAAATTCGCCAATACGTTTTTTACACCGAAACCAAAACACCACTAACTGCAACCAAACACCAAGACAATCAACATTTCTTGGGCAAGCACAATGATACAGCGTATTACTTCCACTATGAGCAAGACGAAGTAACTACTTTAGACCATGCTTTTTTAGCCACCATGAAAACCAAGGCCGAGCAGTACGTCATCTATGCCGACAACTGTTTGCTCACCAAGGACTTCATGACCAAGCACCAGATCATTTTCAAAAAAATACCCCGGGACATAACAAGATTTTAAGCGATGGAATTAAAACCATATCAACAACAAGTCATCAACGACCTCGCACTGTTTTTGGAACACATCCAGGAAACCAAAGACGTGAGAGACGCTTTTTATAATTTTTGGGCAAAGCACCCAAAAACGCCACTTTTCCCGTTTGCTGGTACAGCCATAGAACCCTACAAAAACAATGTGCCCCGAGTGCCGCACATTTGCGTAAAAGTGCCCACCGCAGGTGGTAAAACCTTTATTGCTTGCAATGCCATTAAAACCATTTTTGACGCATTTGCTTACGACAAGCCCAAAGCGGTGGTTTGGTTGGTTCCGTCCATTACCATTTTAGATCAAACCATAAAAAACCTGAAAGACACCAGTCACCCATACCGCCAAAAAATCAACGCTCATTTTGGCAATAAGGTAGAAGTATTTGACAAAGCAGCATTGTTGCAAGGAAGTGGATTTAACGCTACTTCGGTTAGGGAACAGCTGAACATTTTTGTATTGAGTTTTGACAGCATCCGCACTGCCAACAAAGAAGGCAGAAAAGTATTTGAGCAAAACGGCTCCTTGCAGTCTTTTGAAGCCTTGTTGGGCAAAGACGAAGAAATATCTTTAATGAAAGTGATGCAATACTTAAACCCGATGATCGTGGTGGATGAAAGCCACAATGCCGAAACGGATTTAAGTGTGGACATGCTCACCGCATTCAACCCCTGTTTTATTCTTGACCTTACCGCCACTCCGAGAAAAAACAGCAACATCATCAGTTTTATTGATGCTTTGGAGTTGAAAAGGGAAAACATGGTAAAACTGCCAGTTATTGTTTACAACCATCAGGACAAAACTGAAGTCATCAATTCCAGTTTGCAACTCCAAAAGCAACTGGAACGGCAAGCCATTGCGGAAGAAAAGAAAGGCGGAAAGTACATTCGTCCGATTGTGTTGTTTCAGGCACAACCCAAAAACGGCAAAGACTTTTTGAACGCAGAAGAAGAAAAATCCAACGTTCAGAAACTGAAAGAAAAACTCATTGAGTTAAAAATTCCTGCCGAACAAATCAAAATCAAAACGGCCAACATCAATGAAATAAAAGGCATTGATTTAATGAGCAAGGACTGTGAAGTCCGCTACATCATCACCATCAACGCCTTGAAAGAAGGCTGGGACTGTCCATTTGCTTACATCCTGGCATCATTGGCAGATAAGAGTTCGGCAGTTGACGTGGAGCAAATTCTAGGTAGGGTTTTACGCCAACCTTATGTGATGAAACATAACTTTCCCTTGCTCAATTTGAGTTATGTTTTAACGGCGTCCTCTAAATTCCTCGACACTTTAGACAACATTGTAAAAGGTTTGAACAAGGCCGGCTTCAGCGACAGGGATTATAAACTGGCTGACCCTGCCATGCTGGAAGCAGTCAAGAAGCAAGACCCATTGCTACAATTGACTATTTTCCCCGCAACTGAAACGCTGGCGGAAGACATTACATCGGATATTGATACAACCCGAATTTCAATCCCTTCTGAAACAGAATTGCCAAACACAACTGTTTCCGCCATTGAACAAACTGCAATTGAACAAATTGAAATCTTTGAAAAAGCAGTTGCTGAAATGGCCGCCACCAATACAACGGCATTGCCCAACGAAATACAAAAACTTGTGAAAACATACAGCATTAAAGACATTTTCAGAGAACAGGCAGAGCAAATCAATTTACCGCAGTTTTATTTAAAAGTTCCTGCCAACGACTTGTTCGGAGAGAAAGAAGAATTGCCCTTAGAAAAGGAAAATCTGTTAGAAGGTTTTGCCTTGAGCAAGGCCGATACCAACATTGCTTTTGACAACATAACCGCTGAACTTTACAAAGTTGATTTGGACGAAACCAAAAAAGAACACACGCCAACATTTGTAAGGCTTGACGGAGAAGTGAAAGAAAGGGTCATGACTTACATTCTTGATCCATCACGAAAAGACAGCAGAGTAAAGAATTTTACAAAACGCTTGATGGACTTACTCGGCAATATGTTCCCGATCCCAGACAAGGAGATAGAGAAATACATCAACCGAATTTTAGAAGATTTCAAAGACGAGCAGTTCAGCGACTTATCCGCTAACGAATATACGTACAAAGACAAAATCAAGTTTAAGATTATCACGCTTTCAGAACAGTTTGCCGAAAAGAAATTCAAAGACTTTTTAGATACCGACAAAGTGTTTATCAAACCATCTTTCACTTTACCAAAAAGCATTTCCCCAGGCGACACAGCTAAGGACATAACAAAATCTCTTTACGAAAAAGAAGGAAGTATGAACGGCTTTGAAGAGCGTGTAATCAACGAAGTTGGTAACATGGGAAACATTGCTTTCTGGACGCGGAACCTTGAACGAAAAGGATTTAGAATAAACGGCTTTGTAAACCATTATCCCGATTTCATCATTCAGACAAAAAGTGGAAAGACCATTGTGTTAGAAACGAAAGGCGACCATTTGGACGCAGAACAAAAAATCAGACTTGGCGGACTTTGGGCGGGTAAAGCAGGAAACCAATTCCGTTACTTTATGGTTTACGACCGAAGGGTAGTAGAAGGCGCGTATAAACTGGAAGATTTTATAAACATCATTAAAGAAATATAGCCAGTGAATTTAAAAGTACAAGAAATCCTTATTTGGCATGATACCCCTCAGCTATTTACGGCAAAAGATAAAATCGGCGGGCTTTATGTCTGTCTTGCTGTCGACGACAAGGATGGGCAATCCCAATTTTTGGCCGTTGCGATATCGACCAATCGTTTACAAGAATTAAACACAGGTAAAATTGATCTGTATACAGTTTTTGCATCTCCCGAATTAGGGACTTGGTTTCTCGTAAATGATTTTGAAAACGATACGTTTACCATTGAACCTTTTTCTGGAGAAATACCCGAATCCTGGCTGCCCATTCCAGATGAATATTTACCACAAGCTGCCCTTTTAAGTCCTGAAACCTTTGCAGTAGTAAAAGTGGGGTCAGTAGCCAAAGAAGCAGGGATGAATCCCACCCTTTTGAGACAATACCTGTCTGGTGCCAAACGCCCTTCACGGGAACAGGCCTTGCGTGTGCAAAATGCGCTGCATCGAGTAGCGCGACGGTTGTTGGATATTCGACTGGTTTGAATTCAAGCAACCAAGGCTTGCCCCTCTAGTCCAAATCTTCTCCCCTAAACAGGAGGATAGACTCCTGGTTGTAAGGCATTCTAAACTGCTGAGTCCAGTATTTCATCACTTCCTGCTTCCACATTATCGTCCACATTGTCGTCCACCACAAAATCAGCATCTACCACAAAGGTTCCTCCTATTTTATCGTGCCAACCCTGTCTGTTGCGATCAAAAACAAGCCACAGAAAGCCTAGGCTTAGGGGGATATAGGACAAAATTTTGCAAAAATTCCGAATTGCTGACTGCTTAAAGCTTAGCCTGTTACCGGAAGCATTAATTACTTTTATGTGCATGATCCTTTTGCCCAGCGTTCCTTGTTGTGCTGAAGCCTCCAAGATGAAAGCATAAATGATCCATACCAAAAAGGAAAAATCGCGAATTCTATTTCTGTATTGTAAGAACTCAATTCTTGACAATAAATCTCCCCTTTTATGCAAATAATTGTTCCAGACCTCATCGAGTCCGAAAAAATTATAGCACAAAAAAAAGAGGATCAAGACAATAGGTAAAATGTCGATCAAGTAGGCGAGTAGACGTTTATAACGCGCAGCCAAATAATATTCGAGCGATTCCATAAGGGTTTTGTTTTTTTGAATGAATGGGCGAATTTAAATACATTGCCTAAAAAAAACGTTTTTAAATGTATAAAATTCACTTACGTGTAGAAAATGCCATTAAAATCCACTTCAAGCGGTAACCAAAAAAAGGCTAACCAGATTACCCCGGTCAGCCTCAACAACAGAACACTGTAATGCTTAATATCTTTAGAACTTGTTTACTTCTTCTCAAACCGCACATTGTCAATACACACATTCACCGCAGAGTCACCCGAATTGAACGCCACCCCAAAATCCTCCCTAATCGAAGCCAGGTTCACAATCCCCTTGCTGTCATCCGAGAAGGCCGTAATTGGAACCATCATCCACCTCATCATTCTTGGAAAAGATGTAGAAAATTGCATAAGTGAGTGAATTAGCATTTTGGTAAGTACAGTTCCCAAAAGTCCGATCTCACTGGCAGAATAATAGGGGGGAAATTGTTCAAAAACAGGGGGGATTTATGACAGGTGGCTGGCTTGGGCATAATTATCTTTGGAAATTGGCGTATATGAAAGGCCAATTGCCATCAGATCTGATTCTAGACCAACATTATGGTTAGGTTCTAACAAGATTAAAACAAATTGATTTGACCAGATGAGGCTTTGAATGTCGATATTTCTGAAAGATTAATGAGAGCGTCGATTTCGTCGATGTCGCTTCTATGGTAAGCATTTAACAACCTTTCTTTGACGGCCAATGGAATGGAGCTTAAAACTGGGATCCTTATTTTTTTCAAATTTTGGCTTTGCCATCTTGGGTATCCACCATTCATTTTATTTCCAAACTCCAGCAACTGTTTTTTAACAAAATCTGACATTAAAATGGCTGCCAATAAAACTAGGTCTTGATCTTTTCCTCCCGTAATATAGTAAAGGTTGTGATGAGGATAAAATGACCCTTTATCAATGAATAAGTGAGAATTTCCGGAAATATCTGGAAGCAGAAGCTTTTCCTTTGGGACTAATTTAATGTTAATTTTATCAATGGTCCGATACCAATGCATGGCGTTTTTCTTTGAGATGTGACGTTGCATTAGAATATCTTGTTGAGATTGAAAATAATCTCTTGCATGAGGAAAAAGGTCTAAATTTATCAAACTACCGCTTGCGGTGAATGGATTCAAGATGTAATTTCCGGACCATCTAACTTTATTATCCTTCAAATCTTTTGAGGTTAAAATTGGGATAAGTAGTTCTTCTTCAATGAACTGCTTAAAATCATCCCGAATAAATACTTTGTCACACCCAGTTGCGACTCCAATTCCAATTCTGAAACCTTGATTATCAATTGTATCTACGTTTTTTTCATAGGCACTACCAATATTTATTACAGAGAACCAATTGGTCGTTTGCAGATTCAATGTCCTGATTGGTAGCATTTCTTTAGAGAATTTTGCCAAATCTTGCACATCTGCAATCCTAAAATATTTAGTCTTTTCTTCTTGCTTGCTCTTTTTAATGATAGAGATTGCGGGATAAGCCATAACCGCCTCTTCGAAGGGCGCTGCCTCCTCTAGGTCGATAACACAATCAAGTGTAAAATGATTTCCAATAAAAGTACGGAGGTTTCTCCCATACTGGTTTTTCAACCATCTATTTGAACAAATGAAAGCCAAGGTTCCTTTTTCTTGGAGCATTCTTAAACATTTCTCAAAAAAAGCGATGTACAAATCACTCCTATGCGTGAATGTCCTGAATTTTTGGCGGTAAATAATTTTTTCAATCTCTGGGATATTTTCATGTCTTACATATGGAGGGTTGCCCACTATAACATTAAAAAAACTGTCTTTGGACATAAGGAAATCACCCAAAGTGATCAATTTTTCAGGTATTTCTATGTCCAGTCCCCAACTTGAAAATTTCTCTTGTATCCGTTCTCTAAGTATTTTTACCATTTTTTCATCTAGCTCAAAAAAAATCACATTCTGTAAAGCGCTTGCAAAATCAAATTTGAATTTTAGCGCTGATTCATATAGCCGGGTAATGATAGAAATGGCAAAAGCGCCTTCTCCAGCGGATGGTTCTAGTATCTTAACCTGACTCAAATCATTGGAGGCTATATACCCAACCATATCGAGCATCTTGTCTACGACAATGGTTTTCGTAAAAACGAGTCCATGCTCTGTTCCACTTGATCTGATTCCGTACTTCATCGCAAAATATCCTTTAGCTTCCCCTGGATAAATCCCATAAAGGACAAAATGAGTGTTTCGATTGAGATGTCTTCAGCCAATGAGCCATATTGTAACTGACTATTTGTCCAAATTAAAGATGTCGAGGTATAGTGTCGTTCTTGCATTAGCTTCTGACAAAAGAGCATATACCGATCCAAATAACTTGTACCCTCAAATTCAGCCCTTACATTGAAATGTGACTCTCGTAATTTCACCGTAGACGCAGATTTACCACTTTTTTCAACAAGAATCACATATCCAACCCAAGGTACTTGATTTTGTAAAAAGCCCTCCTCTCTGAATGCTGTCCAGAAATCTACGGCATTACCCAATGCTTCCTCTATTCTATTATTGAAATTATTTCCAAATGATCCAACTTGAGACTTCAGTTCAATCACCGCTATCAATTGTTTTTTAGGTGTAACAATTAAGAAATCCCAATCTTTTGTGGGTCGAAAATAGCCGGGCAAATCATTATGCTTTGTAAATATGTATGATGATGGCACCCCCAAGTCTTCGGCAATCTTTACAAACAAGTCAATAAAACCGTCTAATTGCTTTCCACCAGTAACAGCACTTCTGTTACCTTGATCAATTTTTGTTCTACCCAGGGTTTGTGCATTTCGGGTATTCCAAAAATGATCAATAGCCTTTGCTAGTAATTCTTTGTATTGTTCAGTTGAGAGTCTGTCCATCAAAACAAAATTATCTTAGTCGGTGTAAAGTTAGTATCAATTCCCATTTTTCATTTTTTTAGTGCTGAGCAAAGTTAAAAAATAAAATAAAAATATTTTTTCAATAAAAAATAACTTTTTAGTTTAAAATGATTGAAATTGATTTGACTTCCCCAATCCCCATCCTTTTTCACCCCTTGAAACATCACCAGGGCTACCTCCAGTATTTTATCCAACATAGCTCTGAGGAAGAATTTTATGCCGCCATACCCCGCATTGGGGCTTCTCAAATGGATTTGTACTGCGGTGAACTCAGCCCGCATAGCATCGGTCAGGAAATTTTGGGGCAATTGAAAGAAAGTGGCGTGGAGACTGAGACTGATTTTATTTCCTTTTTGGCCAACAAACAAGGGTATCAAAATTTGACCATTTCTGATGGTTCTACCTGGACTTTACTGCGTGGTGATGATCCTGAGCGATATGTACACATCCATCCTGCGCGTTATGCGCGGCATTGCATTCGGGTCAAAGCGGGGGCGCTCAAAACGGCGATATTGATGCTGCGGCATGATCTAACACCAACTTGTGAAACCGAACAAGTCAATGCCTTGCGCAAGTCAATTGGCTTGTCGCCGATTAAACATTTGCAAGTGAGTGAGGGGATTGGGCGAATTTGGGAGGTTTTGACCGGGCCCATTTAGGTTTGCACAACGCTAAATTTTAAAATATCACCTACCTTAGATGCCCCTTAGGTGTCTTAGATGGTTCAAATAAAACATGTTATAGAGGTTTATTTTATTTGAACCATCTAAGACATCTAAGAAACACCTCAGGGGTACTGCGCTTTCAAATTAGCATTATTTGGCTCAGCTATCAAAACTGTGTAAATTTCATACCCTCTCCTGACTTTCATCATTTCCCGACGCTCCAATCCTCCGCAGATTTGCACAAATGTAGGCCGTATAAAAAGACGACACCGACTACTGCTAAAACTAAATGCTAAAAACATGTTACGTATTCTCTTCCTATTCATGCTACTGCTACACGGTGCAATCCATGTACTTGGATTTGTGAAGGCGTTTCGCCTGGGGGCCGTTGCTCAGCTCAGCAAAGACATTTCCAAACCGATGGGTTGGATGTGGTTGTTGGCAACGGTTCTATTTGTTTTGGTGGCCGTATTAATGCTCTTGAAAAAAGACTGGTGGTGGATGCCTGGCCTCCTTGCCGTGCTTTTGTCCCAAATGCTCTTGTTCAGTTCCTGGAGTGATGCGCGTTTTGGCAGCATCCCCAATGCAATGGTTTTGATCGTCGCCCTATTGGCTGGAACAGCCTGGTGGTTTGAGCAAGGCTACCGCAGCGATGTAAAAACTCTTTTGCACAAAAATGAGGCCCCGTCTGAAGCATTGTTAACGGAAAAAGACTTGCAACATTTGCCTGCTCCCGTGCAGCGGCACCTGCGTTATGTAGGTGTGGTGAACCAGCCAAAAGTCAAAAATGCCCGCATTGTGTTCAAAGGGCAAATGCGGGAACGGGGCAAAAATTGGTTTCCATTCCGGTGTGAGCAATACAATGGTTTTGAGCAGTATACTCGCCTGTTTTTTATGAAAGGAAAAATATCGGGGCTGATCGTGCCAGGTTACCATGCTTACCAAAATGGGACAGCGTCGATGCGCATCAAGGTATTTGGGTTGTTTCCTGTGGTAAATGTAAAGGGGCAAGGATTGTTTAGGGCGGAAACGGTGACCATTTTTAACGACATGTGTTTGTTAGCCCCTGCAACTTTGATTGATTCACGCATCGGTTGGGAGGCAATTGATGATACCTCAGCGCGTGCTACATTTAAAACAGAGGGCGTCAGTATTCAGGCGACTTTGTATTTTAATGCCATGGGCCAATTGGTCAATTTTGTTTCCGATGACCGCAATGGTACCGACGACCTGAATAAGTACCGCTTTTCTACCCCGGTTTCCAATTACAAAAGCTTCAATGGTTTTAAGTTAATGTCCTATGGCGAAGCGATATGGCATTATCCAGAGGGTGAGTTTGTGTATGGGAAATTTGATTTACAAGAGGTGGTGTACAATGTGCCAACGCTTTGAATGGGTTTGGGTCAACGCACTGTAGAGACGCACGGATGTGCGTCTCTACAATCCGGAATTAGACGCACATCCGTACGTCTCTACAATATTTAATTCTTCAAAATCTTCCCAGGAATTTGTTGGCTTTTTTGACCGTAGGTCACTTTGAAGTGGTAAATCTCTCCATCTTCTTCCATCGGAATCCACATCACCATCCGCGAAGCATTGGCTGATTTCAGGATCATTTTGGCTTCAATGGTGCCGTCGATGATGGTGAAGGTGCCATCCTTAGCCAGCTTCCACTTATAAGTTTCAATGGGACGCTCGGAAGACACACAACGCTGGCGGCGCTCAAAGCTGACGGTATGATTGGGATAAATTTTCATCACGTCGTCCAGGGCACAGGTGGGCGTTTCGGTCATGATGTCGGTGGTTTCGTACCCATCGCCATTGACGTCGCAAGGTTTGTCGGCGGTGATGGTCAGGATTTTCCAACTGCCTTTCATCAGGTACTCAGTGTCGATGTCCTGGAGGAGTGTTGACTCCGCTGGATCGACTTTAGCGACCGCAGTGGTGGCAGGGGTGGTATTTTCGGATTTGGCTTCTTTTTCTACTGATCCATTGGGTTGAATCGCAGATGCCAAAAGGGTGGAAAGCAGTATAAGGATACGCATGGGACAATGTTTATGGGTGTATGTGTATTTATACGTAAAAACGTCACACTTGTAACAGGGAAAAATGCATTCCCATTCCAAAAAAATGCGGTTTTGTGGATTTTTGGTCGAAAATGTGGAGGGGGCGGGGAGGAATGCCTCAGTTTGGGGAAAGGGTTGGGCTTCTTTCCTTGGATATTTCTGCTTTTCTTGAGCAAGGAGTAGGCTCTAAAACCTGCGACCGTCGAGCCTGCTCGCGCAGCGAGCAATCAAGGATCGACGAGCGCCCACGAAGTGGTTGGTAGGGTGTTCGACGCAGCGCGAAGTACTTATTTTGAATGTGATGAACAAAATTTTTCCTTGCTCCGCAAGGTTTTTTTATCATCGGCAAAATCTAGCATCTTACCAGCCACTTCGTGGCGCGCTCGTCGATCCCAAATTGCTCGCTGCGCGAGCGGGCTCGACGGTCGCAGGTTTTAGAGCCTACGTGGCCTTCAGTATCTCCATAAAACAATCGAGCGATTGAACACCACAGCATTCAATCGCTCGATTGTTTTCAAGCATGTGCAGGATTTCTCCTTACCCATTCACCTCTTTCTCCAGCGCTTCAAAAAACTGCTTCGACAACATGTTCGCCACCGGAGTAATCACCCGGCCGCCCATGGTGTTCAACATGCCCGAAAGTTTTACATCGCCGGTGAAGCTCACTTCGGTCTGAGTATCCGAAAGCGCTTTCATGTTCATGTTGACTTCCGCAGCGGCGTTGCCAATTTTGCTGTTTTGCTGAATGATCAGTTTGAAGGACTCTGGTTGCACTTTGTCCACCATTTTGAGGTTGCCCGAAAAAGAGCCGCCAACTGGGCCGATTTTCACTTCGGCGATGGCTTTGAAGTTTTCGTCATCCAGTTTTTCCAGTTTCGTAATGGCCGGGGTGATACGCGCCAGGATTTCTGGATCCATCATCATGTCCCAAATGGTTTGGGCAGGAGCGTTTACGGTGTAGGTTCCGCTGAGTGTCATAAGCTAAGTTGTTTTGAATATTTTTCCGGTTCCGCATCAAATTTAACCTTGCAGCCATCGCAGCAAAAATAAATTGGAGCGCCGTTTTGTTCCACAATGTATTTGGCCATACCCAGGGAAATGGGCATTCCACAAACGGGGTTCGTAATCATTTGAGGTCTTTTCGGATCTTCAGCTAGTCCTGTTTTAGCCGCAGCCAGGGGTGCCGAAAAGGACTCGAAAGATACCTCTTTGGTGCGGTATTCCTGAATGATTTCCGCCAAAATGCTGATGGCTACTTCTTGGGGAGTTTTGGCATTGATGTCGGTACCCGTTGGAGCGTGTACTTCGTCCAATTGCGCTTGGCTAAGGCCCATGTTCAGCAGATTGGTAAAAACGGCATCCCTTTTTTTGCGGCTACAAATGAAACCCACGTAACGACATTTCACACTCAATGCGGTTTGGAGGCCCCGCTCGTCGTTGTCACCCTGGGTGGCTACTACGATAAAAGTGTGTTTGTTGAAGGGAATGCCACCGAGGTCAAAATTCGTTTGGTGCTGATCCGCTTCGGGAAATACTTCAGCGTTGGCCTCTTCATTGATCACCGTGAGGCGGAAATCGATGCCTTTGGCGGCCTTCATCAGGGCGCGGCCAATGATGGACTTGCCAATGATGACCAAATGCGGCTTGGGCATTACGGGTTCGATGTATAAGTCCACTTCGCCACCACTGTAGCAGGTCATTTTGTATTCCTTGACGCCACGGGGTGGGTCACTTTGGGGCGAGGGGCTCACGCGTACGAGGCGGGGTTTTCCGTCGTCCAGGGCTTCGGTGACTTCCTTGAGCACAATGGAGTACACACAGCCACCACCTACCCAACCTTTTAATACTCCGGTTTTATTGACAATGGCTTTGTCGCCGGTTTTGCCGGAACTGGGTGCTTCATTGCGCACCACCGTCACCGTCGCGAAGGGTTCACCTTGCGTGATGAGGTCGGAAGCCATTTCGTAAATTTCGTTGCTCATTTTTTTTATTGTTAAATGCTGCACAACAAATCCTCTAATTCCAACATACTCTCCAGGTTGTGCGCAGCATGGAAATGATCGATGTACGGCAGCGCTTCGCTCATGCCGCGGGCGCTGGGTTCATAATCGCGCATGCCTTTGAGGGGGTTTAGCCAGATCAAACGCCGGGTTTTGCGGCGAATTTTTTGAATCTCGGATTCCAGGATGCCTTTTTCACCCGTGTCCAATCCGTCGCTGAGCACAATGACCAGGGAGGAGCGGGTCAAAATCTGGGGTGCAAAACGCTCGTTGAAATCGCGCAGGCATTCCCCAATTTTGGTGCCACTCGACCAGTTGTCCGCCTGTGTGCTCAACATGGACAACGTTTTTTCCAACCCATTGGTTTTTAAAGCCTCCGTAATGCACCGCAAGTGGGTACTAAACACGAAGGATTCTACTTGTTCGAAGTACGATTGCAAGGCCCACACAAAGCGCAACAGAAAGAAGCTGTACTTGTCCATCGAGCCGCTAACATCGAGCAGGATGATCAAGCGCATCTTGCGCGGTTTTTTACCCCGATAGCGCAGTTCAATGGCATCACCGCCGTGGGGCAAACTGGCCCGAATGGTGCGCCGCAGATCGATGGTTTCACGGGTGTGCCGCCTTTTCATCCGCCGCTTGAGGCGTTTGCTCATTTCGCGCCAGAGTTTTTCAGCGATGTCTTCCAAAATGCTGGCGTCCATTTCCGACACTTTGGAAAAATCGGTTTTGCGCAAGCGAACCGTGGCGTTCCCACCAGTTACCGTTTTGCTGTCTTCTTCCTGCTTATTGTCTCCATCCCCAAAACCCCACACGCTCAGCACACCGGGTTGTTTGGGCAAATGCTGGGGGCCCGTGATTTTATGCCGGGATTGTTGTCGTTTGGGGTCATCATTTTTGGTTTCCCAATAGATGCCAAAGAGCTTGTCAAACAGGGACAATTGGTCTTTGTTGCAGCAAAACAGGGCTTTGAGGGCGTAGTAAAAAGTGGCTTTTTCTTCAAACAACCCCAGTTCCATCGCCCGCAAGGCGGAGAAGGTTTCCTCCACCCCCACGTTGAGCCCTCTGCTACGGGCAAATTGGGCAAAGCCAATGATGGTTCGGGTAAAAGTTGCTTGATTCATAGATCGTTAAGCCATTAACAAAGCTTCAACTCCTTCTTCCTGCAACATCCGAATATCGTCCGTCGATTTCAGGATACACCCGTAAGTACGCGCTACCGCTTGTTCATCCAGGGTTTGATAGCCCAGGGTCATCAGGCTCAGCGCCCAATCGAGGGTTTCGGAAACACCCGGCGTTTTTTGCAATTTCTTTTTGCGCAGCTCCTGAATGAAATGCACCAATTGCGTCGCCAGTTTTTGCTCGATCTCCGGAAAACGTTTGTACACAATGGCCAATTCCTTTTCCAGCGAAGGATAATCCACCCAGTGGTACAAGCAGCGCCGTTTGAGGGCATCGCTCAATTCTCGGGTCCGGTTGGAAGTAAGGATGACGTAGGGAATGTGCTGCGCCTTGATGGTGCCCAACTCCGGGATGGTAATCTGAAACTCCGACAACAACTCCAATAAAAACGCCTCGAATTCCTCATCGGTGCGGTCAATTTCGTCGATGAGCAAAACGGGGGATTTGTCCTTGGCCGAAATGGATTGCAGCAGTGGCCGCTTCAGGAGGTAATCCTCGCTGAAGATGTTTTTTTCTTTCTCGGCTTCGTTGAGCGCACTGTGTTCCTGGATTTTGATGCCTAGGAGCTGCTTTTGGTAATTCCATTCGTACACCGCCGAGTTGACATCCAAACCTTCGTAGCACTGCAAACGAATCAATTGGGTGTCCAATAAACGCGCCAGCATATTGGCCAGTTCGGTTTTGCCGATTCCCGGATTGCCTTCCACCAGGATGGGTTTGCCCAATTTAAGCGACAAATAAACTACCGTAGCCAGTTCTTCTTCAATGACGTAACCCAGGCGGTCGAAACCGGCCATGAGGGAGGTGATGTCTTGGATGCTTGTTCCCATTAACCCGTTTTTCTCTTGACTATTTTGAAATGACGAATTTTTCGAATAACGAATGACGAATTGGTCGGCAATGTTGAGCATTTTGGGCAATTCCCAGTTTAGCCCGCCTTGCTTTTGAGCATTTTGATGCTCCCAGAAGCAAAGCACCCAATTCGTCAATCGTCATTCGAAAAATTCGTCACTCCCTTCACACTGCTTCAATCACGCCTTTTTCCACCAAAATATTCCACACCTTTTGCGGTGTAATTGGAATATCAATGTGGGTAACCCCGAGGTGCGACAAGGCGTCGATGATGGCATTCGCAATCGCGGGTGGTGCACCAACCGTTGGCGACTCCCCTACCCCTTTTGCACCAATTGGGTGGTGTGGGCAAGGCGTAATCGTATGGCCAGTTTCCCAGCTAGGCGACTCTACTGCCGTAGGAACCAGGTAATCCATAAAGGAACCGTTGAGCATATTGCCGTCTTCATCGTAGATCAGTTCTTCGAACATGGCTGGTGCCAGGCCCTGGGTCAAACCGCCGTGGATCTGGCCTTGCACAATCATTGGATTGATGATGTTGCCACAATCGTCGATGGCTACAAAGCGGCGGATTTTGATGCTGCCCGTTTCAGGGTCGATGTCCACCACGCAGATGTACGAACCGAAGGGGAAGGTCAAGTTGGGCGGATCGTAATAATGGGTGGCTTCAAAGCCCGCTTCCATGCCTTGTGGATGGTTGGTATAGGAGGCAAAGACCAGTTCCTGAATGGTTTTTGACTTTTCAGGTGCTCCTTTTACGAAGAACTTGCCTACTTCCCATTCCAGGTCTTCTTCACTTACTTCGAGCAGATAGGCGGCAATTTTGCGGGCCTTGTCCCGAAGTTTGCGGGCAGCTACCGCAGCAGCGGCACCAGCGGTGGGTGTACTCCGGCTGGCGTAAGTACCCAAGCCGTAAGGTGCTGTATCGGTATCCCCTTCTTCGATATGGATGTGCTCGGCGGGGATACCCAATTCCTGAGCGATGATTTGGGCGTAGGTCGTTTCGTGACCCTGGCCTTGGGATTTGGTACCAAAACGCGCAATAGCCTTGCCCGTTGGGTGAACCCGAATCTCGGCAGAGTCGAACATTTTGATGCCCAGAATGTCAAAGTCTTTGGACGGCCCAGCCCCTACCACTTCGGTAAAGCTACAGATGCCAATGCCCATCAATTGACCATTCTTGCGCTTTTCAGCTTGTTCTTTGCGCAACTCATCGTACCCGACGATGTCCATTGCCATTTGAAGAGCAGGTCCATAATCACCGCTGTCGTATTCCCAGCCCAATGGAGAGTGGTAAGGGAATTGCTCCTTTTTGATGAAATTTTCCATGCGCAGTTGGGCCGAATCTTTGCCTATTTCCAAGGCCAGACGATCCACCATCCGTTCGATGGCGTGGACGGCTTCGGTTACGCGAAAAGAGCAACGGTAGGCAACGCCGCCAGGTGGTTTGTTGGTGTATACCGCATCCATCTCCGTAAAGGCGACGCCATAATCATAGGAACCCGTACAGATAGAAAACATCCCCGCCGGGTATTTGGAGGGATTGGCTGCAGCGTCGGTGTAGCCGTGGTCAGCCAGGGTTTTGATGCGCAAGCCTTGGATTTTTCCGTCCTTGGTAGCCGCCAATTCGCAGGTCATGTCGTAATCTCGGGCGAAAGAATCGGCCTGGAGGTTTTCCATGCGGTCTTCGATCCACTTCACGGGTTTACCGATCAGCACAGATGCAGCAATGGCGATCACATAGCCAGGATAAACGGGCACTTTACCCCCGAAACCACCGCCAATATCGGAAGCAATCACCCGAACTTTTTCTTCAGAAAGTCCAACGTGCCCAGCTACCAAGGCAATCACCGTACGGATGGCGTGCGGCGCTTGTGTGGTCATGTACATGGTGAGGTGGGCCTCAACCGGATCAAAATCCGCCACACAACCACAGGTCTCGATGGAGGCAACGTGGATGCGCGGGATGTAGACCTGTTCTTTGACCACTACTTCTGCATTGGCAAAAAGTTTGTCGGTGGCCTCGCGGTCGCCAGCTTCCCAGTGCCAAATGTGGTTGTCGGTTTTGCCCTTGTCGGGGCGCAAAACGGGCATCCCTGGGTCTAGAGCTTTGTGCGCGTCCACAATGGCTTTCATGGGCTCGTATTCCACCTCCACGGCAGCTACCCCATCAGCAGCGATGTAGCGCTCGGTGGCAATCACCGCACATACCTCCTGGGCGTAATACATAACGGTGTCGGTAGGCAACACCATTTGAGTATCCGACATCAGGGTGGGCATCCAGTGCAGGTTGTATTTCTCCAGGTCGCGCCCGGTAATGACGGCCAACACGCCTGGGATTTCCAGGGCTTTGGAAGCGTCGATATTTAGAATTTTGGCGTAGGCATAGGGGCTGCGTACAATGTCCATGTACAACATGCCGGGCAGTTTGACGTCGTCTACATAATGGCCTTTGCCCTGGGTAAAACGGGCATCCTCCTTACGCTTGAGACTGTGGCCCATGCCGCCAATTTCTTTGGATGTATTGCAAAACATGAATTGTCGATTTAAAAGATTAAAAACTCAAAGCGCTTCTTAGGCCACGGTTTCAGCAGGAACTTCCGCTGCTTGCATTTTTTGTGCCGCGTATTCGACCGCTTTCACAATATTGTTGTAGCCCGTGCAGCGGCAAAGGTTGCCCGAAATACCCCAGCGGATTTCTTCCTCCGTAGGATTTGGATTGCGTTCCAACAAATCAACACAGCGCATGATCATGCCGGGGGTGCAAAAACCACACTGCAAGCCGTGTTCTTCTTTAAAACCCTCTTGCAAGGGGTGCAATTGACCAGCATGGGCAAGACCTTCGATGGTCGTGACTTCTTTGCCATTGGCTTGCACTGCATAAACCGTACAAGACTTGACCGAGCGCCCATCCATCAGTACTGTGCAGGCGCCACAGCTGGAAGTATCACAACCCACGTGGGTACCGGTCAGGTTGAGGTTTTCGCGAATGAGGTGCACCAAAAGTAGCCGAGGTTCCACATCCAGTGTTTGTGGTACCCCATTGATATGAACAGTAATATTTGCCATTAGAATAAAAGTTAAGGATGAAAAACTAGGCTCCAGCGCGTTCTAATGCCTTGTGAATAGCCCTTGCGGTATAGGTTTTCACAATCGAACGCTTGTAGGCGATTGACCCTCGCAAATCCGGGTTGGGGTCACAATCCTGCGCCGCCATCTTGGCTGCTTCTTGGATCAATTCTTCGGTGAGCACCTGACCGCGCAACAAGTCTTCGGAGCGAGAAGCACGCATGGGGGCAGCACTGACATTGGTGAGGCCGATGCCAATCTGGGCACATTTGCCATCTGCATCCAGGCTGAGTTGTACTGCGGTGGCTGCGGTGGCGTAATCACCCACTTTGCGCTCCATTTTCAAATAGGCACCGCCGCTATGGGCAGGAGGGATAGGGATGCGAATCTCGGTGAGGATTTCATCCGCTTCCAAGGCAGTGGTAAAAAAGCCCAGGAAAAAGTCATCGATGGGAATTTCGCGGTCGCCATTGGGGCCAGCGGCTACCACACTGGCACGCAGGGCGAGCATCACCGCCGGGTGGTCGTTGGCGGCGTCGCCGTGGGCTAGGTTACCACCTACCGTGGCCAAATTGCGCACTGAAGGATCGGCAATCATTTTGGTGGCATCGGCAATCAATGGGTACTTGTCGTTGATCAACGAAGACTCTTCGAGCGCCACCTCTTTGGTTAGCGCCCCGATTTTGAGGGCGCCACCCTCTTCATGGATGTACTCCAGGCCTTGAATGCCACTGATGTCGATCACATGCTCTGGAGTGGCCAGGCGCAGTTTCATCATGGGGATGAGACTGTGCCCTCCAGACATGATCTTGGCATCGGAGCCGTACTTTTGCAACAAAGCAATGGCTCCTTCCAGGTTAGTGGGCGCTTCGTAATGAAATGCTTGTGGAATCATGTAGGTGTATGAATTTTTTCGGTTACAGTATATGTTTGCGATTTGAAGAATCGATGGTACCAGCGGCCATTGAGCAAGACCGCCAAAAGGATCAATCCTGTTCCAAGGAAATATTGCAAGGGGTTGCCGGAGATAATTTGGGCATATACGAGCGGAATGATCCCCAAAATGGCGATGCCCACCGCCAGCCAGGTCTTTTTGCCACGGAAGTTCCAATAAAGGGAAATCAAAACTGCAAAAGCCAGGAAAATTGAAATGAAACCAATGGCGTTGGCTTGATAATTGTGGATTTTGGCCCCACTACACATCACCACCACGCTGGAATAGCCAAAAGCACAGAATGGACACTTGGGAAGAATGGCCACAAGGAGTGTCAATAGGAAAGACATGCGTTGCCGCTTGCGCTGCTTTTCCTGCCGCTTGCACCCACAAGACTCGACCTTGGTGGTCAGTGGTGGCGTCATGTTTCTGATATTAGGTTGTGGTTGTATGGTACTTTCGAAAGGTAACTAAAAATTCGGACGAATGTTTTGAAAAAGATTCAAAAAGTCAAAAATAAATCACTTCTGGCAGGTTACGGTAAAATTAAATAGGCTATGGCGTGTTTTCACAGAACATTACGGAAAATCTGTTTACCCGATTACCTTTCGCCACACTAAATCTTTGCGGAATAATATTTTTTGTCCCCACAATTAATCTACTTGATAAAAAATTTAAAAAAACTTAACATGATTTTGTAAAAAATTTAAAAACAAATTAGATTTGTTAAACTTCTTTTGAATATTCATCATCTATTCTCGATTTTAAATTTACACTCTATGAAAAAAAGCCTACTTCTGCTTGTTGTGTTGTTTTGCACGATAAGCTACAGCGCTTTCGCTCAAACGGTCTCTGGTAAGGTAACCGGAGCCGATAAGGAGCCACTACCCGGCGCTTACGTACTTGTAAAAGGTACTTCAACGGGTACCGTAACCGATGAAAAAGGAGAATTTTCATTGACTACTGCATTGACGAATACGCTCGTTTTTTCCTTTACCGGATTTCAGACTTTGGAAGAAGCAATCAATGGGCGGAACGTAGTGGATGTGGTGATGCTCGAAGCAGCTTCTCAATTGGAAGGGGTGGTCGTTACCGCTTTAGGTATGAGCAAGGCCCAAAAGGCAATTGGCTACGCCACTACTACCATCAGGGCGGAAGACCTGACCAATGCGGGTACACCCAACCTCGCGACCGCCCTATATGGGAAAGCTCCCGGGGTACGCATTGCCGCAACACCAGGGGGTGCCACCAGTGCAGTCAACATTACCATCCGTGGAGTCAACTCCATCACTGGCCGCAGCCAACCGCTGATCGTATTGGACGGGGTGCCGATTCGAGACGGTGAAGTGCGCAACAACGATTATTGGGGCGATCAGCGCCTGCGTGGTAATGGCCTTTTGGACATCAACCCGGAAGACATCGACAACATTTCGATCTTGAGAGGTGCCTCAGCTGCTGCCTTGTATGGCTCTGAAGCGGTAAACGGGGTGGTGTTGATCACGACCAAAAGTGGTAAAAGTGGCAAAAAAGGTTTGAATGTGGACTTTAACGCCAGTTACGGCGTTGACAACGTGGCCTACTTGCCTAGATACCAGAACGTACGTGGTGCGGGTGCTCCCATCCACGTGAGCAATGGCGGCCAGGACGCCGAAGGCTTTGTTTATTACGATACCAATGGTGATGGCACTAGAGAAACGCGGGGAATTACCAATTTCACCATCAACTTTGGGCCAAAATTCGACGGCAAACCCGTCATGAGTTGGGATGGGATCATCAGACCATACGAAGCTCAGGAAGACAATATCGCAGGCTTGTATCAACAGGGACATACCGCCAATATCAACGTTGCGGTATCTCAAGCTACCGAAAATAGCAACATTCGTTTTTCTCTAACTCGTCAGGACAACCGAGGCTTGAGTTTGAATGCAGGCAACCAGAAGAATATTGCCAACCTGAACAGTAGCTTCCGTTTGGGCAGAAAGTGGTCTACCGATCTGATGGTCAATTACATCAACCAAAAGACCGAAAACCGCCCCTACTCTATCGACCGGATGATCAACAACTTTACCGGGATGATGGGGCGTTTTGACAACTCTGATTGGTACTTGAACAAATACCAGACCAGCCGGGGCTACCGTTTTGTAACGGGTACAGGCCAAAGTTTGACCCCCGATGAAAACATCAGATACAACGGATTCAGAGGGGATATCGCTGACTATATGTGGCGGGTAAACAAAAACCTGCTAGATGAATTCAGCAACCGGGTGATTGCGAGTATGACCCACAACTACCAGATTTTGCCAGACCTGAAGTTTCGGGGTAGATTGTCCACAGACTTCACTTCCGAACGGATCGAAACCAGAAATTACACCGAAAGACCGCTGGCTTTT
>JAIYAV010000198.1 GCA_027488855.1 Saprospiraceae bacterium | reverse complement strand
TACAAAATTGTAAAAAAAAAAAAAAAAAAATCATTGATGAAACGGAATTTCAGAGATTGGGACTTAGATGAAATAGAAGAAACATTCAATCTGCTACAGGTTGAACAATTAGATTCATTAACTCATTGGCTTTCATTTTCTTACACCATTGATGATTATGAAAAAAAATACCTTGACGAACTGAAGGCGGTTTACCTGATTGGTGGTGATGATTGGAATGAAGTAGAGTTAGAAAATAAATTCATCAGCCCACTTTTCGTTTTTGCCAAAATGGACAGCAAGCAGTTTGCTTATTTTTTAGAAAGAGAACTGAGCGCGACCATTGGTGACTACGAAATCATGGGGAAGGTAGATGGCATGATTGCTACCGGGTTTCGGAATCCACGTAAACCTTATTTCTGCCTCAATGAGTACAAACGACAAACTGACCCCAATGGCGACCCCCGTGCACAAGTCCTTATTGCCATGTTAGCCGCACAACAGATCAATCAAGACGACAACCCAATTTATGGATGCTACATCATTGGGCGGAGCTGGTATTTTATGGTACTCGTGGGGCAAGAATATGCAATCAGTAATGTTTTCACTTGTACGGATGAAGAGCTCTATGATATTTTTAGAATCCTTAAAGGACTTAGAAAAGGTATTCAGCTCTTGACAGATTAAGCCCTAACTCAACACCTCCCGAATCCTCGCCACCCCATCCTCATACGAAGCCCCCACCGGAATCTCCACCCCATTCACCCATACCTGTTGCCGCGCAATTTTACCCACGTGCTGCACGCCCACAATGAAGGAGCGATGCACCCGCACAAAATCCTGTTCGGGCAAGGCTAACAGCACCTCCGGTACATTTTGGCGGCACATCAATTTCCGCTCCTTCAATACATAAGTCATGTAATTTCCGGCAGCTTCGATGTACAGGATGTCTTTGAGGTAAACCTTTTCTTCCTCATAACCCGTTTTGAGAAAAATGAAATCGGGCGCTTCAACACCACGTACATTTTTCATTTCCAGGGCTTTGTTGCAAGCTTTGGTGAAACGGGCCAAGGAAAAAGGTTTGAGCAAGTAATCCACCGCATCCAGGTCAAAACCCTGCACTGCGTACTCACTATAGGCCGTGGTAAACACCACCAAAGGGCCATTCTTCAGGATTTGGGCAAATTCTATCCCGGAGATATCCGGCATCTTGATGTCCAAAAACAGGAGGTCGACCTTGTTTTGCTGCAAATAGGGCAAGGCTTCAAAAGCGTCAATAAAGCTGGCACGCAGGTCCAAAAAGGGCACTTTGACTGCGTGCATTTGTACAACCTCCAGGGCTTTGGGCTCGTCGTCGATGGCAATGGCGCTTAACTTCATAGCAACTACACAATGGTGAGGATTAAAGATACAAAATAATCATGCTCGGAGACCTGGATGCTGAATTCGTGCTTGTCCGGGTACAACAACTCCAGGCGTTTGCGCACATTGTCGAGTCCGATGCCGTGGCTGTCTTTTTCCGGGTCTAGTTCGTTTTTGGGATGGTAACTGTTGTGGACTTTGAAAAAAATATGTTCAGGATCATGCGTCAGGGTGATGTAAATCCAGGAAGCGTTGCGAAAGCTAATGCCGTGTTTGAAGGCGTTTTCCACCAATGGATTAAGCAACATGGGCGCGATAAAAACCTCCCGATCGGGGTTTTGCAAATTGATCTTGAGGTCAATTTGTTGGGTGTCGTCCAGGCGCAATTGTTGAATGTCGATCAGGTTGTGCAGGTATTCAATCTCTTTGGCGAGTGGGATGCGGTTTTGGTGGTTCTCCTGCAACATGAAGCGCATCATGTCCCCCAGTTTTTGGATGCCATCGGCAGTTTTTTCGCTGTTTTCCTTCATCGCAATGGCGTAAAGGGTATTCAGGGCGTTGAACAAAAAGTGGGGGTTGATTTGGGCGCGGAGGGCGCCGAGTTCAGCGGAGGTTTGGGAGATTTCGGTGAGGAAAGTACGTTTTTCACCTGCTAAAACATAACGCAAATAGGCGCTACCGATGCCTAAGATACAGGGCGTAAGGAGGCCAATTACCAATAAACCAAAGGTTAAGGGGCCACCTGCATCAAAAAGCAAAAAATAAACCAAAGCGACAAATGGCGTAATGGCTGCTTCCCAAAGATTCTTGCGGTTTTCTGGGCCAAATCCCCTTTTTATGATGTCGATCACGCGATAAAACCAGTGTAAATGCACCAACAGCACTGGGGGAATGAACAACCAAAACACCAGGATTGGATTACAAGCTCCACAATCATAGGTGTCAAAAATAGCATCATACGTTACCTTGGCTACATACCAAATTAAGGTCAAAATAACACTTGCCAGCAAAAACTCGGATAAAGCTTTCAGAACTGTACTGCGCCTTGTTCTTGCATTCTCAACTAGGTAAACATAAACCTCTACTACAAATTCGTACAAAACAATGGCTATCAACAATTTAGAACTATCCAGAAAAATATTCAAGGTTCTGAAATAAGGAAAAACGTTTGGCCCATCCTCCATTTGATTCCGATACAAATCGATATTGAAATAACCATAGGCCAAAGCAGCAGCCAGGATCAGCCCTAACCCTAAAAAGGTAGCAAAAAACGTAAGTACGCCAAATTTTTGGATCAATCCCTGGCGAACTATGGCAGGAGTCACAAACTGATGAAACACAGTAGCCGCCAGCAATCCACCAAACCAATATAAAAAAGTAGGCCATATTTCGTTTTTCAAAAAATCATATTGGTCGCCAAAACAATCCCAACACTCTTCCTGCGCCATCTCAAAAACAGCATAGCTTTGCGCTAGCATGAAAGCAGCCAAAAATATACTGGTCAATAATAGATAGCCCCAATTGCGTAAAGTCGCTGTCCCCATTGCTTTTTTT
>JAIYAV010000281.1 GCA_027488855.1 Saprospiraceae bacterium | reverse complement strand
GCGCACCATGCCGGAAGTTTTTAGTGAGTCGGCTGCACAAGAATTGTTGCTGCATTGGGCTTTGCCGGACGGGACGGAGGTGCGGAGTGTGCGCTCGGTGGTGTTTGAGTTGGAGTAATGAGATTTCTTCATAAAAGCATTGCATAATGAGCAATTATGCCTTATTTTTGGAAAAATGAATTCATAGATGATGTTAACCAAGCTCCAAGCTTCGATTTTACCCACTACGTTAGCAGATTTCCTGGACTGGGAAGCGCCAGTGGATGGTATGAAATACGAATGGCATGATGGAGAGGTCATTGCTTTTGAAAAAATGAATAAATACCACCTGAAACTAATCCGCCTGTTGACCCGCCTCTTTGCTCAAACCGAAGCATTTCAAGCAGGTGGGATTTTGATCGCCGAACAAGACGTTATGCTTACGGGTATCCAACTTCGGCGACCTGATTTTGCCTATTTCAGTGGAGCCCAAATTGATCGAGCGGAACGAGATGTAGAACCTATTCCAGCCTTTGTCATAGAGGTAATTTCCCCTACCGATGATGCTGAGAAGGTCGAAGCAAAACGTTTTGAGTACTTCAAAGCAGGCGTTCAGGTTGTATGGTCGATTTATCCAGAGGCACATTGTGTGTACATTTATACAGGCATAAAAGCTGTAAGTATCTGTACAGATGAAGATATTTGCTCCGCTGCGCCAGTACTGAAGGATTTTAGTGTAGAAGCAAAACTGCTGTTCCAATAACCTATTGCAAAATCCCCCCATCCGCCATAAACATCGCACCTGTAGAATACGACGAAGCATCCGAAGCCAAAAAAAGCGCCAGATTCGCAACTTCCTGCGGCTCGCCAATGCGCCCGAGTGGCGTTTGTTTGAGGTAATATTTCAGCATCGCTTCATTGGCCCAAAGCGCTTCGCTGAATTTGGTTTTGATCAAACCCGGGCAGATGGCATTGGCTCGAATGCCATATTTTCCCCATTCTTTGGCCATCGATTTGGTCAACATGTTTAAAGCAGCTTTACTCACGCTGTAACAGCCGAGTCCCTCGGTTGCGGTAAAAGCTTCTACACTGCTGATGTTGATGATGGCGCTGTTGGATTGGGCTTTGAGGTATGGAAGGGCAAATTTGGCGAGTTCAAGTGGAGCTTTCACGTTGATCTGCATGATTTTATCCATGGCATCTACACTGTCTTCCAGTGGGCCGAAAACTGGATTAGTCGCAGCGTTGTTGACCAAAATGTCGATGCGACCATAATGTTCGATGGCGAGCTTAACCAGGTTTTCCAGAGCTTGGGTATCCCCTACGTGTGCAGCGACAGCCAGTGCTTCGCCGCCTGCAGCCTGAATTTCAGCTACGACTTCATCCACCGCAGCTTGTTTGCGGCTACTGACGACTACTTTGGCACCATTTGCAGCGAAAGTTTGAGCGATAGAGGCTCCAATGCCTTTGCTGGCACCGGTGATGATGGCCACACGACCATTGAGTTGAAAGGGACTTTGCGACATGAGTGAACGGTTTGGCGATTCAATTCGTGTCGCAAAATAGCGAATATTCGCTAAGGAAAGAAAAAAGAAGGCAATAGTGAATGAAAAACCTTGATTTTTACTCCACGATTATGGAATGAGGTTTTTACCGATCTCTACAATTTTTTCCAATAAAAATACTTCAGGTAGGATTTTTTTTCCTTCTAGATCATCAATTTGCTCCATGATTTGCTTTTCACCAAATTGGAGCGCTTGGCTGTCTTCAGTAGATCCAGCAACGGTATTGAGGTACAAAAAGGAGTACAAACCGCCGAAGGCAATGAAGCTAAAAAGTGCAGTTTTGAGTAAGAATTTCCTTTTCATGGTATACAACTTAAATTGGGTTGTGGTTTCGGGAACGAAATTAGTTGTTTTTCTACTTGCAGTCTGTATTAATCGACTGAAGTGTTGAATTTTCGTCTTGAACCGTATATATAGAAAGACGAGTCAACAACCCAATTGGTTGCAGAAGAATGCAAATAATTACAAAAAAGTTCCAATAAGTTGAAATGTCTATTTTACAGTTAATTCTTGGGACTATTCTGCAAGCAAAACTGGTGCAGTCCAACTGAATAAACGTACTGGATGATCATCGCCAGACAAGTTCGTGTAGCGCTCGAAGGCAAAGTGCAGTTTTTCCAATACCCGAATGGATTTTTCATTGTCCACATTGGTAATCGCCAACAATTTTGAAACTTGCAAGTGCTCCTGAACGTACTCCAGGTATGCGCTCGTGGCCTCGGTAATGTAACCTTTGCCTTCGTGTTCGGGCAATAGCGCGTAGCCCAAGTCCGGTAAGGGCAGTGCATCTCTTTTCAGCAATCCACACATTCCAATGGGAGCCTTGTTCGTCTTGAGTTGGATCAACAAAAGGCCGAAGCCATGCTGCTCATAACTTTTCAGGGGGCCATCCTGAAGGTATTTCAACGCATCTTCGGTCGTATGGATGTTGCGGTAGCCAATGTATTGCAACCAACCAGGGCTATTGACCAATTCGATGATGAAATCGGTATCGTTCAGGGTCAATTTGCGTAAAATCAGGCGCTCGGTTTGAAGTATTTCAGCCATAGTCAACGTTTTTTAATCGGGCGCTTACCTGTTCTCGAAAGGATTTCCCAATCGGTAATTTGCGATCGACAATGCTTACTTCTTGTTGATCATAGTTCTGCAAAAACATAAGGTTGACGATGTAAGAGCGGTGGATGCGCAAAAAGAGTTGATCGGGCAGTTCTTTTTCCAATTGCGACAAGGTTATTTTGGGCAAAAGGGTGCCTTCGGTGCTGATGATTTTGACGTAGTCATCCAGGGCTTGCAGGTACAAAATGCGCTGGAATGGCAAACGATGCACTTTGCGATCGGCACGAATGCTCAAAAAGCCACTGTCTTGGCCCGTTTTTTCCAAAATTCGTTCCTGCTCCAAACGCTCCAATGCGCGCTCCATGGCTTTTTGAAAACGCTCCGGCGAAATGGGTTTAAGCAGGTAATCCAGGGCTGCCAACTCAAAGCCCTCTACCGCGTATTGGGGATACGCCGTAGTGAATACAACCATGGGTGGCTGTCGCAGTTGACGAAGCACATTCAATCCGCTAATGTCGGGAAGGTGGATGTCCAAAAACAACAAATTCGGCGCCTCTGCTTCGAGCACAGCCATTGCCGTGTGAGGGGAATGGTGCACCCCCATACAAGTCCATTCAGGATAGTCTTGCAGGTAACGCAACAAAACCCGGGCGGCAGGCGGTTCATCTTCCAGAATCAGGCAGCGGTAAGTGGGTTTCATCAGGCTTGTTTCAAAAAATCCAGTAGTTTCTGCACTGCCCTACCCCGGTGACTGATGCCATTTTTTTCGTTTTTGTCCATTTCGGCAAAACTGATGTCGAAGCCATCGGGCACAAAAATGGGGTCGTAACCAAACCCACCTTCGCCATATTGTTCTTTGCGAATGTGACCATACACCAATCCTTCAAACAAGTGCTCTTGGCCATCCAAAGCCAAAGCGATGACTGTTTTGAAGCGGGCACTGCGGTCGGCGTGGGGCTCCAGATTTTTTTGTAACAAATCGATGTTCGCCTGAGGGTCGCGGTCTTCACCGGAATAGCGGGCGCTGTGTACGCCGGGGGCACCACCGAGGGCCGTAACTTCCAGGCCAGTGTCTTCCGAAAAGCAGTTGAGGCCATAGTGCTCCACCACGTAGCGGGCTTTGAGCAGGGCATTGCCTTCGATGCTGTCGGCGGTTTCGGGAATGTCCTCGGTACAACCAATGTCGTGCAGGCCTTTTACTTCGTATAGGCCATCGAGCATTTCACGTACTTCGCGGATTTTATTGGGGTTTGCGGAGGCAAAAATCAAGGTCTTCATGGTAGGTTATTTGCGCTTTCAAGGTACTTAAAAAAAATAAACTGCACCAAGTTCCAGTTTGATGCAGTTTATTTTTGAGGTGGGTCTTCAGTGTCTTAGGTTTCTTAGGTGGTGAAATGATATCTGCTTCGCAGTCTTTTTTCTTTTCACCACCTAAGAAACCTGAGGCACTAAAGAATCACCTTAGTACTGAAAATCAGCGCCATCACCCTTCGCCCGATTGATAATGGCTGTACCCACTTTTTTCCCCAATTCCAATCCAACTTCATTGTCTGTCCGGAAATGGATGCCTCCCTGAAAACGAGATTCGGCCCCATCCTTAGCCGTTTGCCGAAACAAGCTGCTTTCCGCTGGAAAAAAATAAGCATACAACTCCCCCATGACTCCCCCGATGGCTGCATGACCTGATGGATAGCCGGGGAAAGGTGGCGTATGGATCAGCACAGGCTGGAACGAAGTATCGTATTGATCTGGTCGAATGCCCCAGTAAGTGTATTTGGCGTCCCAACAGGCCGTGAAACCATCGTAAATGCCAATTCCGGCGATGGCGTACATGCGTGCAACCCGCGGCGGGTTCAGGTGTAGGTTGTTTTCGAAGATTTTTTTCTCCAACAAGTCTTCCCAAACCGACTCACTGGCAAAGTGGAAGGCATTGGCGATGGAATTAAAGGTGGGTTTGTGTTGTTTTAGCTCCTCCATTTCTTTGGCAAAATCGGGGGGCGGGCCAGGGCGATACTGACTGCCGCTTTCCAGCACCACCGTTTTATTCAATCCTGCCAGCGGGAGCATGGCAAATTCACCTTTCCAAAGCCCCGCTTGAGTGGGCATTTTGCCGTCCCAAACCTTCTTGTTGGCGAAATCTTTGGTGTGCTCGATTTCTTTTTCTGCAATCTTTTTTCCCAAGTCAAAACCTGCTTTGGTGTCACTGGGATAAACCACACCCGCAGCAATCCGGGAGGTCATCGCCCGTTGCGCCATCCGTTGAACAGAATCGGCCAATGCTGGATAAAAATGGCTAATGATGGTAATCGCCACGCCGGCCGCAACGGAGTGCTCGCAAGGGTAACTAGGACTAACCGGATTGACAATCAAGGCCTTGATGCGTTTATCCGCTATATAAGGGCGAGGGCGGTTGTAGGTGTATTTGGTATCCCAGGCCGCAATGGTGGCATCATAAATGGCTACACTGAGCAACATGTTGGCCAGCGCACCGTTGTTGCCCGCGTCGTTCATCCACAGCTTCCCCATGAGGTGTTGCCAGTGGTAGCCAGGAGCACCAGCGTTCCAATGCATGATTTGTTGCCGACCTGCTGCATCCAGTTTTTGTTGCTGAGCGAGCACTTGCGCAAGCTCGTCTTTGGAGGCAGGGGGCGCAGGCAAACGGTACGTTTGGCCGGAGGGAATAAACCAGGTTTTCCAGGTTCCCGCAGTGGGTTCTACCTGGGCGTACAATTGAGCAGCCAGCAAACATACGGCTACTAAGATGGGTAATTTCCTTTGCATAAATGAAGTATTTTGGGCAATACTATCCATTTCCCAAAAGCCCTTCAAGTACACATCAATGAACAACCCATTGCAGTAAACCAACAACCTACGCTGGTCGATGATGCCACTTCTCGCGCTTGGTTGACCTTTTTTGGACATTCGTTGACGCAAAAGTTTATTCTATCAGTTGTACGCTGGAAAAAGTGTAGAATTTGCCGACATTTAAATTTTCAAACTACAAAATGGGGATGACGATCCATAAAGAGCGGGTTAAACTGTATCTGCGCCTAGCGGGGATCTCCTTATTTTTTTCAGCCCTGATTGATTTCGCTTCAGAACCTGAAACGGGTTTAAAAAGTACAGTCAATTCCATTTGGCTCTTGTCGTACCTTTTGGTGTTGCACTTCATTTTTTTTGAATACACCCTACCTTTTATCAAATTCCGTTGGAAAAGGCTGTTGGTGGCCCCTTTTTTGATCTTTGCTCACTTACTCTTGTATGCTTTTGGGACTTTTGCCTGGCGGTATATCGGGATTCAACTGCATGTGTATTCACCAATGAAAGAATATGAGAACATAATGCAGGGCATCACGGACCACTTCGGGAATACCTTCGGCTCGATCCTATTTTTTGGCATTACCCGCCACATCCATGATTATCGAAAATTGTGGCAAATCGCCCAACAATTGCGCATCGAAAAACAGGAGGCGGAACTGAATTACCTCAAATCGCAGACGAATCCTCATTTTTTATTCAATACTTTGAACAACATTTACTCCTTGGCCCGGGATAAATCGGATCTGGCGCCAGAATCGATCTTGAAGTTGTCGAAAATCCTGCGCTACATGCTCTATGAAACCAGTGGCTCTTTTGTTGCCATTGAGCAGGAACTGAAAATCATCGGCGACTACATTGCGCTGGAAAAATTGCGGTATGATGATTCGCTGCATGTCAACTTTAACTATGATGTGGAAGACCTAAAACAGGCGCTTCCGCCCTTGTTGTTGATTCCGCTGGTGGAAAATGCCTTCAAACACGGGGTTTCGGAAACGCGCAATCAGCCCTTTATTGACATTCATCTTTCTGTGAAGGGGCGTCAACTGGCTTTTTTTGTCAAAAACTCGACGGAAACAATGCCCGAAGCAGCACCCGTAAAAGAAAACATCGGCCTTTCCAATCTACGGCGACAGTTGGAATTGCTCTACACCGATTATCAATTGAGTGTACAACAAGCCGAAAATGAGTTCCACGCTACTTTAAAAATAAACCTGGCTAGTCATGTCTAAAATCACGTGCATTATCATTGAAGACGAACCACTGGCGGTAAAGGTGCTGAAGGACTACATTGCCGAGGTGCCTTTTCTGGACTTGCAGGGCTCGTTTAAAGATGCGATTCTGGCTACCGATTATTTGCGCAGCCACAGCGTCGACCTACTATTTTTGGACATTCACCTTCCCAAATTAAAGGGAATGGCTTTTTTGAAAATGCTGAGCCATCCGCCAGCGGTGATCATCACGACGGCGTATCACCAGTACGCAGTGGAGGGATTTGACTTGAATGTTACGGATTATTTGTTGAAGCCTTTCGAGTTTGAACGGTTCTTAGTGGCGGTAACGAAGGTCAAAACCACGACAGTAAGTGTTCCCTCTCCAGCACTTGAAAGCCCCGAAACCAAGGATTTTATTTTTCTGAATGTGCAAAAAAAGAAGGTAAAGGTCTTGTTCTCCGAGTTGCTTTACATTGAAAGCCAGCGGGAATACGTCAAGGTGGTCACCACTAGAAAGGAATACTTGGCCAAAATGAGTACGCATGAGATTGAAGCGCTTTTGCCTGCGCAGCGGTTTAAGCGGATTCATCGGTCTTTTATTGTGGCCTTGGAAAAAATTGAGTCGTATACGGCGGAAGAAGTGGAGGTGAATGGGGTGGGGATTCCGATTGGAAGGGGGTATCGGGAGGTTTTGGAAAGGTTGTAGTGTAGTAATAGTAAAAATAAAAAGGGTCGCAAAATGCTGTATTTCAAGCATTTGCAACCCTTTGTGCGGAGGAAGAGGGATTCGAACCCCCGGTACCTCACAGTACGGCAGTTTTCAAGACTGCTGCAATCAACCGCTCTGCCATTCCTCCGTAGGCAGATTTGCTAAGCCCTTTTGGCGAAGCGAGTGCAAAGATAGATTCCTTTATGAAAAAAGGAAATCTTCGCCTAAAAAAATATTTTTTCTAACGATTTTATTAACCTTTTGGTTCCTTCCACTCCAAAGGCTGTGGTTTGATGCCAGCTTTTTTCAACAAACGCAACATGCCGTTTTGTCCACCGAGGTGCGCGGCACCGACCGCACAAAACACCGAATTGTTTTCCATCATCTCTAGCAAGCGCGCCACCATAAAGATGTTGCGATCGTAGAGCAAAATTTTCCGAGCACCGCCCACGTGTTTTTTCGCTGCTTTGTACAAGGCCTGGTAATCCCCACTAGCGTAAATCTCCACCATTTTGAACAGCTCCCGGCGTTCTTTGCCAATGTGTTTGCCGAGGTACAACAAGTCTTTGATTTGGTCTTCCAGCGGGATTTTGTGCAAAACCAAGGCTTGTTGTTCTACCGTTTC
>JAIYAV010000367.1 GCA_027488855.1 Saprospiraceae bacterium | reverse complement strand
TCCTCTTCGCCCATTTGGTTGTCGGCGCGTAGGCGGCCAAACATGGCATCAATGCGGTACATCTCATCCAGGGTATCGTCCAAATAAAAATCTACATCCGGAATCCGGCGCACCAATTTGCGCAGGCGTTGCCCAAGGGATTGTTTCAGCCGTTGTTTTTCCTCCGCCATTTCCAGCAATACCTCTTGTTTGTTTTCGGTATTGTATACGCTGAGGTAAATTTTAGCTTGACCGAGGTCGGAGGATACTTTGACATTGGTAACCGTCACCAAAGGAGTGGCACCGTAAATGTAGCTTCCCTCATCTTGCAGCACCAGGCTGAAATTCCGCTTCACCAATTCCGCTACTTGCTTTTGTTTAATCGTTTCCATCCTTATGCTAGGTTTTAATCAAATTTATGTTTTATTTTTGCACAAAAACATAAATTTTGGCACAAAAATCAACAAAAAGAATGCAAATTTCGCAATTCGTGCTTAATTTGCAAATTACTTTTAGAGCTTGCTTATTTTTTTTGTTTTAATCAGCAAAAAATATGCTGGATATTCTGGATAGCCCAATCGAATACCTCAAAGGGGTTGGCCCCAAAAAAGGTGAATTGCTGCGTAAAGAGCTCGGTATCGCTACTTTCGCAGATTTGCTGTTGGCCTATCCCAGCCGTTACATCGACAAAACCCAGTTTCACCGCATTGCTGACCTTACCGAAGACAGCGGAAATGTGCAACTCAAGGGCGTGTTGCGACGCTTCAGCACCGAAGGTGAAGGCCGCAAAACCCGCTTGGTCGGCCAATTTCGCGATGAAAGTGGGGTCATTTCCCTGGTTTGGTTCACGGGCATTTCCTGGTTGCAAAAACAATTGGTGATTGGCCAGGAATATGTGATTTATGGTCGAGTCAATGCATTCATGGACTCTTTTTCGATTCCACATCCTGAAATGGAAGTGGTCTCCGCCGAAAACACCCAAACGGCCACCGCTTTTGCTCCCGTTTACCCCAGCACCGAAAAGCTCAATGCGCAGGGTTTGGACGCCAAAAGCCGCCGCCGCATGCTCAAAACCTTGCTGGAAAAACTGGAGCCAGCTCAGCTTCCAGAGACATTACCAAATTACATCGTCAAAAAGTTCCATTTCCCGAGTCATTTTGAAGCGATGCTTTTGATTCACTTCCCCCGCACCGAGGATGAACTCAAAGCAGCCAGCAATCGACTCAAGTTTGAGGAGCTTTTTTTCATGCAACTGCGCTTGTTGCAAATCAAACGCCGCCGCAAGGATGAAGTAAAGGGCTACGTGTTTGAAAAAATTGGCGAGTACTTCAATAATTTTTACCAAAACAAATTGCCTTTTGAACTGACCAATGCCCAAAAAAAGGTACTCAAGGAAATCCGCCGCGACCTGGGCCTCGGTGTCCAAATGAATCGCCTGATCCAAGGTGATGTGGGCAGTGGGAAAACCATGGTTGCTCTTTTGGCGATGTTGATGGCCCTGGACAATGGCTTTCAAACCTGTATGATGGCGCCTACCGAAGTTTTGGCGCAACAACATTTTATCTCGATCAGCAATTATTTGCAGGATTCCCCGGTAGAGGTGGCCTTTTTGTCGGGTAGCATCAAAGGAAAAGCACGAAAACACATTCTGGAGCGGCTCGCTGCTGGCGAAATCCACATCCTGATCGGCACCCATGCCTTGATTGAAGATTGGGTGGTGTTCAAAAATCTGGGCTTGGCCATCACCGATGAGCAACACCGCTTTGGCGTTGCGCAAAGGGCTGCCTTGTGGAAAAAGACCAAACCATTTCCTCCGCATGTACTGGTAATGACCGCCACCCCAATTCCGCGTACCCTGGCCATGACTTTGTATGGGGATCTGGATGTATCCGTCATTGATGAATTGCCACCGGGGCGGAAGGATATTGTCACGTTGCACCGTACCGAAAACCATCGCCTGAGGGTGATCGGGTTTATGCGCGAGCAAATCGCGCTGGGGCGACAGGTGTACATCGTGTACCCGATGATTGAGGAGTCCGAAAAACTAGACTTACAAAACCTGATGTCAGGGTATGAAGCCATTTCGCGCGAGTTTCCACTCCCGGATTTCCAGATCAGCATCGTTCATGGCAAGATGAAGGCGGCGGATAAGGAGTTTGAAATGCAACGTTTTGTACGTGGAGAAACCAACATCATGGTGGCTACCACCGTCATTGAAGTCGGGGTAAATGTGCCCAATGCAACGGTGATGATTGTGGAAAATACCGAGCGTTTTGGCCTTTCGCAATTGCATCAGTTGCGCGGTCGGGTTGGGCGTGGGGGCGAGCAATCTTATTGTTTGTTGATGTCGAGTTTCAAATTGAGTAAGGACAGCAAAGAGCGCATCCAAACGATGGTGCGGACCAACAACGGCTTCGAAATCGCCGAAGCCGACCTCAAACTACGCGGCCCTGGCGACATTGAAGGCACCCAACAGAGTGGTATCGTCAACCTCCGTTTGGCCGATTTGGCTAAAGATGGCAAAATTCTACATGCAGCACGAGAAGTAGCTGCGCGGATATTGGATGATGATCCCTATTTTAAACGCCCCGAGCATGAGATTTTAGGCGTACAATTGGCGAAGGTGAGCAAGGCAAGAAAGGCTTGGAGTCGAATTAGCTAAAAAATGGAGTGACCAACTTTGAGTAAGAATAATCTTCTCCATTAGACTTGAGGTCAGTTGACTACCAGCCAATTAGTAGACATATGCACGATCTAAAAACCCGCCCCGAAAGTTTCAGACTTTCGGGGCGGTTGAGCAAAGCACGGTTTCGCTGCTTTACCTCCCCGAAGGTTTTGAACCTTCGGGGAGGAGTTTCAGATTTGTGCGCAAATTCTTGATTATCAACTTACCTCAATTGAGAAGAGGGGCTTTTCTAAGCAGCCCCACTTCTAAGCTCTGTACTGGAATTACAATGACTCTACTTTCCCTGATCCAGCTACACTGGTTTTTATACTCGGCTTTCCGTTATAAAACACGCTGCCTGAGCCAGCAATCGAAACAGTCAATTTGTCTTTGACATCTACGAAAGCATCACCACTTCCCGCGATGCTGACCTTACTGCTGCCGCTGCCCAATTCTCGTACGTCAACCTTGCCACTTCCGGCAATGCTGATGCTGGTGGCGGTTGCTGAACCAGCCAGGGAAACCTCGCCACTGCCGCCGATGGAAACCTTCAGTTCTTCCAGGTTTTTGAATTCACTTTTGCCAAAGATTTTGCCGGCACCACCAATTGAAAGCGCTTTCACAGTGGGCATGGTGATGTGGATCACTATGGCTTTGTATTCTTTGATTCGTTTTTTGCCCTTGATGTTCCAGGAACCATTTTCTACGTCCAGTTCCAGGTTGTCGATGATGTTTTGTTGCGCTTCGATTTCAACGGAATGGCTGCTGCCTTGAGTCAAATAAACGGTGGCATTGATGCCTAAACCCAGGCTGTGGAAGTTATCCACGTTCAGTTTTTTCTTCACAATTTCACCCTGGCCGGTGATGGCGGGGCCATTGTTGTAGTTTTGAGCCATTGCTGAGCTGTACCAACATACAACCAGCAATAAAAGGAATGTGCGAAAATGAGCAATTTTCATGTTGTCGTGTTTTTTGAAACAAGGACAAAGGAAATCTCTCGAGGTTGCAATCAGCTATCAGCTATCAGCTATCAGCAAGCGACAATCTGCTGATTGCTCATAGCTGATTGCTGATCGCTCATAGCTGATCGCTGATCGCTCCTAGCTCATAGCTGATTGCTGATCGCTGATCGCTGATCGCTTGGAACTCTGGAACCCTTTCCCTATTTTTCCCCCACAAATCCTTCAACCCTTCAACAGATGCAAACATCTACCCGCCTTCTTTCCCTTGATGTCATGCGTGGACTCACCATTGCGGGCATGATTCTGGTCAACAACCCTGGTGATTGGGGCAATGTTTATCGGCCTTTGTTGCATGCGGACTGGCATGGCTGTACACCTACGGACTGGGTTTTTCCTTTCTTTTTGTTCATGGTCGGGGTAGCAATTCCACTGGCTTTGGGCAAGCGCAAGGAGCAAGGTGAAGATTTGCGCAAAATCTATTATAAAATCGTCAGCCGATCCACGATCATCATTGGTATTGGCTTGTTTCTGACGGCTCATCCGAATTTTTATTTTAAGGACAAAAGTAGTCCCTGGTACATTGTGCACCTGGTTCTGATGGCCATTGCGATGATCTCGGTATTCACCCGCGAGGTGCTGAATCAGACTCAGTTTAAAACCGAGGTCTGGCAGCAACGCCGCAAATGGGTATCCTACCTGGCCCTGGCCGCAGCGGCGGGAATGGTGATCGTAGGCATCTTTTATTACGATTTTAGCACCATGCGTTTTCCGGGCGTGTTGCAGCGCATTGGGCTGGTCTACCTCGCTTGTGGATTTTTGTTTTTAAAAGCCAGTCCACGGATGCAGCTGTTGACGGGAATTGTTTTGCTGCTGGTGTATTGGGCGCTGATGACCTTGGTGCCCGTGCCGGGCGGAATTGCGCCTAACCTGGAAGCGGAGACAAACCTGGGGGCTTGGCTGGATCGGGCAATTTTCAGCACCAACCACCTTTGGGCCGCCGTCAAAACCTGGGATCCAGAAGGTTTATTGAGCACCATTCCAGCGATTGGTACAGGTATAGCCGGGATGCTGACTGGTGAGTGGCTGCGCACCTCAAAAACGGATCATGAAAAGGTCAATGGTTTATTGGCGGTAGGGGCGCTGCTTTTTGCGCTGGGTCTGATCTGGAATGAGGTGTTCCCATTGAATAAAAAAATCTGGACCAGCTCCTACGTGGTGTACATGGCGGGCATTTCGCTGTTGTTTTTAGGTACCATTTATTGGCTGGTCGACATCAAGGGCTGGAAAGGCTGGATCAAACCTTTTCAGGTATATGGGGTGAATGCACTTTTCGCTTTTGTGCTATCGGGCGTAGTGGCTCGTTTGTTGGGCACCATCAAAGTCGGAGGGCCTGAGGGTGAACCCATTGGCTTGGGAGCTTGGCTGTATCAGCACAGTTTTGTAACCTTTTTGTCGCCGATGAATGCCTCTTTGGCCTGGGCGATTTGTAATGTATTGCTGATTCTGGGCGCTTGCTGGATTTTGTACCGCAACAGGATTTACATCAAAGTTTAATTCAACTCAATTTTGTTGCGCCCCAATTTCACCAGGCCATCGTTTTCCAACTGTTTGAGCAGGCGAGAGACGGCTTCGCGCGAAGCATTCAGGTCGTAGGCAATTTCTTCTTGCAGTGCTTTTTCAGCGATGTTGGGAAAATGCTTGCGTACGAGTTCTAAAATCTGCTCATCCAGCATATTGAGTCCTAAATTTTACCCTGCAATTTCGGATTGGCCATCAAGCCGAGCCAAATCGAGCGGGAAATGCGGAAAACGAACACATAAAATAGCGCAGATATAACAATGAGGATGGCAAAGGACAACTCTACACTCAGTTTGAGTATCCAATGCAATAGCATTATAAAACCAATGGAAAAAAAGCCAGAGGCGATGTAGGAAATGAACATGGCCCCATAATAAAAGCCCGGTTCAGGGAAATAGGACATTTGGCAGTTGGGGCACTTTTCGTGCATGTCCAAAGGGCGTTTGAACGAAAAAGTGGGCGTGGGGAAAAGGTCACCTTCGCCACAATTGGGGCATTTCATCCCCAACATTCTGCTCAACTTGGAGCTGTTGTTAGTCGTGCTCATTTGATAAAAATGAATACATGATGATGTGTTCATGTATGCTTGTAAAAAAACACCAGCGGCTTAAGTGAGAACACTGCTCTAATAAGCCAGTAGCTTATGTTTTGCCAAAATCAAATATTGCATTGGCAATTGTCGAGACATTCCAAAATGAGGGAAACATCCCGTTCTTTCAAGGAATACAACATACTCCGACCTTCCCGTTTGACCGAAATCAAACCCCGCAAACGCATGTTTTGCAAATGGTGAGAGGTAAGAGATTGTTCGCTGCCCAACATGTCGCAAATTTCGGTAACCGACAATTTCGGATGTTGTTCGAGCAAGTGAATGATGCCCAAGCGCATAGGGTGAGCTACCGTTTTGAGGATAGCGGCGATGCGTTCCAGTTTTTCCGCCTCTTTGTTTTCAGCGGTGGAGCCATCTTTGTTGTACAATATACCACTTGGTGTTTCCATACAGGATTTGCGCTTTAGTGATTGCTGTTCGAGTGTAATGATAAGAAATATTCAGAATATACGCTTGAGAGAGGCATTAAGTTTTATGTGGGGTAAATTTGGTGGGAAAAATAAAAAGACCAATTCGTCCACATCGACTCGCCGATCGCTCGACTGCAACCGAAAAATTGCTATCAAAAGTTCAAAAACTGGATTCTTCCTTTCAAAATCCCTAACTTTGTATTAAACAACCGAACATGACTGCACTGAAGCAAAAAATAAATACCTACGTCCCGATGGATGTCCTCTATGGAGGGAAGCACCCAGAGGCGCTGGAGGCAGTCATTCAGGGCTATGCAAATGATCCTCAGAACATGCCCATCAAGAGGTATGTAGAGCTGGAGCTAAGCCTGTTGTTTCGCCGCAGAATCGAATCCATCAAAGCCTTGGCTGCTGCGAATGAAATTCAGGCCGTTGGTCGTTTGGATGAGATTGGTATTGAACTCACTGATGAGCGATACAAGTATTTGAGAGAAAACTTGAGCTTTGCTTTTCGGGTCATTAAACGTTCTCTGGAGTCCTCTGTTGAGCCAGTGTTTACAGACTCTGATTCATTGGACTTGCTACTCGACCTAATGTCCAAGTTTTCTTACCGTGAAATGACTGGCACCCTTTTTTTTATGTTGCCAAAACAGGAAGCAGAGGTAGTTGTTGAGCGATTTACGGCCTCCTTGTACCTCGATTTTGCGATATTGGCCAGCCTGTATTTCATAGAACACCCAGCTGAGCTTTCGACGCCCAAACTCCAGGAGTTGAACGAGTTCTTGGTTGATTCTGCACATCAATATGGTGCCTATACCCGCATGATGCGTCCCAAAAAGGAACGTCGCAAATGGGGTGCCACTGCCGCCGCTGGTGAATCTCAAAGAGACATTGCTGAATGGGAAGCCGAAAATAAATTTCTTGCTGAATCTTGCCTCCAGGATGGATTGGATGAATGGGTGTGGGATGAAAACAACAATGCCTAAATGTCCACTTTTTCCCGTGCCGATGTAGTAATGGCCAACCTTGGAACGCCACCAGACCAGGTAAAAGGTCATGAGCAAGCATTTCCGCGTCCGGCAGTAATTGTACAAGTTTTTGAGCACAGCGAACTGGTCGTTGTGGTGCCTTTTAGTTCACGATATTATACGGATCGCATTTTCCAGTAGTGAAGATACCCGCTGGATCGGGTGGATTGACCCAGGATAGTTGGGCAATGTGCCACCAGGTGCGTTCTATATCAGAAGTGCGCATTGGTAGAAAATTGGGCACCCTGGCGGCCCCGCAATTTGAAGCAATTGCATTGGTGTTGGCCGACTTCCTCGATCTGTAGCGCTGCTATCAAATTTTAGCCTGGCCACGCGCACCTGCACCCACTTCTGATATCAATCTCCACGCTGAGGCAGCTGGTAACTAAGGTTTTTTCCGGTTCTGACTAGTGTTCTGAAAGGGGGGGCCGGGAAAAACGGATGCCCCTAAAACAACAAACTACAGAGAGCAATGCAGCTTCTGTAGTTGATGTAAGTGTAAGTTATGGTGCCCAGAACAGGATTCGAACCTGCACACCTTGCGGAACTACCACCTCAAAGTAGCGTGTCTACCAATTTCACCATCTGGGCAAGGTATGAATGGCCGCGGGGGCCGGAATGCTCTTTCGTTTAGAGCGATGCAAAATTATAGTCCCCGGGTAACATATGCAAGTACTAACGACTTTTTTTCAAAAGAATTTAGCCTTCTTGCGAGCGCTCGAGTGCAGCTGCACGGAGGCGTTGCAAAAACGGCGAAGCAAAAATGAACTGCTGGAGCGTGTCATTGGTGCTTTCGAGTACCTGGCTTTTGTCGCCACGCCAGGCCAATTTCCCTTCGTGGATCAGGACGATGTTGTCGCCGATTTCCATCACCGAGTTCATGTCGTGGGTATTGATTACGGTGGTGATGTTTTTGTCGATGGTGATGTCGCGGATGAGTTCATCGATCACGATGGCCGTTTTTGGGTCGAGTCCCGAGTTGGGTTCATCGCAAAAGAGGTATTCGGGGTTGAGTACAATGGCCCGGGCGATCCCTACCCGTTTTTGCATCCCACCACTGATTTCAGAAGGGTATTTTTTGTGTACTTGGCCCAGGCTCACCCGTTCCAAACAAGAGTCGACCTGCATGGCTTTTTTTTTTTTTTTCATGCTGGTGAACATATCGAGTGGAAAGCGGATGTTTTCCTCTACTGACATGGAATCAAACAGTGCCGAACCTTGAAACAACATCCCAACCTTCATGCGGATGGCCCGCATTTCCTTTTTATTCAGTTGGCTAAAATTGACATCGCCGTAAAAGATGTCGCCAGTGGTGGGTGTTACCAAGCCGACCAGAATTTTCAGCAAAACCGTTTTACCAGCCCCACTTCGACCAATGATCAAGTTGGTTTTTCCGGGGAAAAACTCCGTGGTTACGCCCTTGAGCACTTGCTGATCGTTGAAAGATTTGTGTACGTCTATGGTGCGAATCATGCTGAATTAGGTTAAAATAGATGCAATCAGGTAATCGGCCAAAAGGATCAAAATGTCACTGAATACCACCGCATTGGTGCTGGCTTTGCCCAATTCAATACTCCCCCCTTTGACGTAATAGCCCTGGTAACAGGATACCGAAGTGAGGATGAAAGCAAATACAATTGCTTTGACAAACATCATGGTGACATTGCCGTCTTTAAAGAACGAGCGTACGCCCATGATGTAATCGTTGTGGGACAAGCTGCCGGTCAACACCATCGCCAAATATCCACCGATGACACTCACAAAAGCGGCAATGGCCACCAACAGTGGAATCACCACCAGCGCAGCAATAATTTTAGGCAGTACCAGGTACCCAGCCGTATTTACGCCCATGATTTCCATGGCATCGATGTGCTCCTTTTGGCGCATCCCGCCAATTTCAGAGGACATGTTTGAGCCTACTTTACCCGCCAATACCAAACAAGTGATGGTGGGTGCCAACTCGATGATGGTACTGTCGCGAACGATGTAGCCAATGTAGTAAAGCGGAACCAGGGTTCCATCCAACTGATAGGAAAACTGAACCGCCGTAACTGCCCCAATAAACAAGGAAATCAGGATGACGATGACCAGGGAGCCGATCCCGATGTCGTTCATCTGCCGGGTGGTCTCCTTGTAATACATGTAGGTCCGCTCCGGGCGAGCCAGGGCTGTACCCATCATCATGAGGTAGCGGCCAAAGTGGTATAACTGTCTGGAAATCATCGGTTAAAATAACGAGATTCAAAAAGAATGGCACAAAATACGGGTTTTGGCCCGATTTGTAGAAATATTTTGTGGATTTACTAGATTTGTCGTTCAAAGACACTTCTAATCCAACATGGAAAACAACAACATTAGCATCAAAGCGGTTGAAGCTCAGGAGCTGCCTTTTTTGCTGAAATTGAGTCGCGACACCTTCGTGCACAACTACGAGCACTTGAATGATCCCGTTTATTTTCAGCAGTACCTCGACAAGGCGTTTAATTTGCCCCAGTTTGAGGCAGAATGGGCTGATCCGCTCAGTTTGTTTTACTGGACGATGGTCGATGGAGCGTATGCAGGGTATTGCAAATTGATGCGCGAAGCCCCCGCCAAGGGTTTGGAGGAGGCTGGCGACCGAGTTCTGGAAATTCAGCGCATTTATGTGGATGAGCGCTTCCAAAAACTGGGTTTAGGAAAATTAATGCTGCAAAAAGCGCTGGAGATTGCACAAGCATCAAACTATGAATGGATTTGGTTAGGTGTTTGGGAAAACAATCCCAAAGCCATCGCCTGGTACCAATCACAAGGTTTCGAGGCATTTGGAGAACACACGTTCTGGATGGGAGATGACCCACAGAGGGATTGGTTGATGCGGAAAAAGGTCTAAAGTTCAAGCGACCAAGCAAAGCTTGATCGCCTGAACCAATCAATTTGACCCAAAATGAACAAAAACACTCGCCCTTAATTTGTTGTTGTAAAACTCACCACTGGGATCGTAAAAGGTCTCCCAGCCTTGGGTCGTGGTATAATGTAAGCCCATTCCCCAACGCATTCCAGCAATTTTGGTGGGGAAAAAGCCACGCAATCCAAATTCAAGGGTGCTGCCAAAACCAGCATCGCGGCCATCCATCAATTCGTTTTCCCATTCACTAACCCTGCGGCCATCAGGAGTTTCGCGGTCTTCACCAAAGAGGTAAAACCCACCGCCCACTGTACCAAACATAATGGGAATGTCAAAGCTGACATTTTTGACATTGAAAGAAGGTGCCACCAGCAGGCCGAAGGCACCGTGATCGGCACGCAACGTGAGTTGATTTTTTCCCTTATAAACCAAATCATTGAAAGCGGGGGTGGAAAAAGTTGCCCCGTTGATCGGGCCGCTGCGGCCATAACTCATGATACCAACTTTGAGGTGGTTTTTAAACAATTGGACACCAAAAGAAGCACCAACCGTTTTGCCAACATGCCCGTCCAGAAACATGGTACCTACTTCGGGAGTAACGAACCAACCAATTTTGGGCTGGGGATTGTCTTGAGCTTTGGCTAAAAATTGGGTTAAGATCAACAGCGTGATCAGCAAAATATTTTTCATGGTCATTGAATTTAAAGCTTGAGTGTGAGAATTGGGTGGATTAATAAGAAGGTTCCATCAGCAGCGTATTCCCTTTGCTGGAGCTGCCAAACTTAAGCCGC
>JAIYAV010000384.1 GCA_027488855.1 Saprospiraceae bacterium | reverse complement strand
CCAGCGGCAGAGCCGCCAAACGTCTGTAGCATATAGACCGAACAGTGCATTTAAGGTGCGTAGCACCGGAACAGAAGAAAAATTGCGGTGCTACGCACCTTAAAATATACCTTCGTTCCCCTACCTCTACAGACGTTTGGCGGCTCTGCCGCTGGTCAACTCATTTGGCGCTATTGCTTGAATATAACTTTTTGGCGCTTCGCCTTTATAAAACTTAGAGTCGGTCGACAGGGTTCCAAAGTTCGGCAACCCAACCCTGGAACCCTGGAACTTTGGAACCTTTTATTTCACTCCTGCCGCTGATAAGGCACCCGTGCCACGATGGACCGCCCCAGCGTCAATTCATCAGCATATTCCAATTCCCCCCCGAAGGAAACCCCACGGGCAATGGTGCTGATTTTTAGATCCAGGTCTTTTAGTCGTTTGGAGATGTAAAAAATGGTGGTTTCGCCTTCAATCGTTGGGCTGATGGCCATCACCACTTCTTTGGTTTCTCCGGTCGCGAGGCGTTGCTCCAGAGAATCTATGGTCAATTCACCCGGGCCAACCCCTTCCAAAGGGGAAATCACTCCTCCCAAAACGTGGTACATACCCCGGTATTGCCCGGTATCCTCAATCGCCATCACATCGCGGATGCTCTCCACCACACAAATGACCTGTTGGTCGCGGCGTTGATCGCGGCAAATGTTGCACAGCTCCTCGTCCGAGAGGTTGTGGCATACCTTACAGGACTTGATCTCGCGGCGCATCTTGACAATGGCGTCGCCAAATTGATCAACCGTTTCCACTTCGCGGGTGACCAGGTGCAAAACCAACCGCAATGCCGTTTTTTTGCCGATTCCCGGTAGGCTGGCAAAGGCATTTACGGCTTCTTCTAGTAGCTTGGATGAAAAGTTCATTGGGTAAAGATAAGCACTGGATAAATTTTTCTTTGAACAAATTGGTGTACACGGGGTATTACTGTAAATTTGGTCGCGAATTTAGTAATTCACTTAAACGACAAAAAGCAAAACCTATGGCTGAAGTCATCCGGATGCCCCGTATGAGCGATACGATGGAAGAGGGCAATATCATTGGTTGGTTGAAAAAAGAGGGAGACCACGTTGAACCAGGCCAAACCCTGGCAGAAGTGGAGACAGATAAAGCCACTATGGAATTGGATGCTTTTGTAGAAGGCGTTATCCTGCATATAGCGGTTAAAGAAGGCCCCGTGCCTATCGATGGCGTCATCGCCGTCATCGGACAAGCTGGCGAAGACTGGCAAGCTGTACTGGCCGCGGCGAATGGTGGAGCTGCTGCTCCGGCTGCCGCCAATGGCGAGCCAAGTACTCCTGTAGCTGCTCCGGTTACTGAGGCCCCAGCTGCTGCGGCAAGTACCGAAGACAGCCGCGTCAAAGCCTCACCCCTGGCGAAAAGCATTGCCAAAGAAACGGGAGTAAGCCTGGCGCAAGTGACGGGCTCTGGTGATCAAGGCCGCATTGTCAAAAAAGACGTAGAAGCATTCCTGGAAGGTAAAGGTGCTGCCCCAGCGGTAGTCACACCTACCCCCGCTGCTACACCTACTCCAACGCCTGCTCCTGCGGCCAAAGCTGAAGCACCAACCAGTGCTCCTTTTGCTTTCAACGCAGGTGGCAACAACTACGAAGAAGTAGGGGTGTCTCAAATGCGCAAAGTGATTGCCCGCCGCTTGGGCGAGAGCTTGTTCACCGCGCCGCATTTTTACCTGACCATCGAAATCAACATGGATCGGGCGATCGAAATGCGGAAGCAACTGAACGAGGTGTCGCCAGTGAAGTTGTCGTTCAATGACCTCGTGGTCAAAGCGGTAGCTGCTTCTTTGACCAAACACCCTGCGATCAACTCTTCCTGGTTGGGCGATAAAATCCGCTACAACAAGGACATCAATATTGGCGTAGCCGTAGCGGTTGAGGATGGACTGCTGGTTCCCGTGATTCGCTATGCGAACATGAAAACCATGTCCCAAATCAATACCGAGGTAAAAGCCTTGGCGGGCAAAGCCAAAGAACGCAAACTGCAACCGGATGAAATGCAAGGCAATACCTTCACCATTTCTAACTTGGGTATGTTCGGCATCGACGAATTTACGGCCATCATCAATCCACCCGACGCTTGTATCCTGGCAGTAGGCGGGATTTTTGAAAAACCAATCGTAAAAAATGGCGAAATCGTGGTGGGCAATACCATGAAAGTGACCCTTTCCTGCGATCACCGGGTAGTGGATGGTGCCACGGGTGCACAGTTCCTGCAATCGTTTAAGGAGATTATGGAGGAGCCGATCAAGCTGCTGGTATAATTTCGGAGTGCGGATTTCGGATTTCGGTGGTTTCTAAGTCTGGAAAGCTGCCGAAATCTGAAATCCCAAATCCGAAATCATTTTGATGCTGTTTATACTTTTATGAAAAAAACATTGGTGCTAGGCGCTTCCGAAAACCCTGCCCGGGTTTCGTATGACGCCATCCGTAGATTGACGAGCAAAGGCCACGAAGTAGTGGCGGTAGGTTTGCGAGAAGCGACTATTTTTGGCGTGGACATTCAAAAAGGCCAGCCTCAGGCCGAGGAGATCGATACCATTACCCTCTATTTGAATCCAGAAAGACAAAAAGAATATTACGATTACATATTAGGGTTGCAGCCGAAGCGTATCATTTTTAATCCGGGGACGGAGAATTTTGAATTGGTCAGGTTGGCTAAGGAGAAGGGGATAGAGACGGAGTTTGCGTGTACATTGGTGATGTTGTCGGTGGGGCAGTATTAGAAATAATATGTATGGAAGATAGAAAAACCAAGCTCTTAAGTATCATTTTGTTTATAGCTTACTTTTCGTAGTTTCGTGTGTAAATCAACTCTACACATGAATCGCAAAATTGTACTTTGGTCCGTTACAGTAGCATTGGGTGGTTTTTTATTTGGTTTGGACACTGCCGTAATTTCGGGGGCGGAACAAGCCATTCAAAAACTCTGGTCGCTAAATGATTTTTGGCACGGTCTGGCCGTTGCTATGGCGCTATACGGCACCGTGTTTGGCGCAGCCTTGGGGGGCTGGCCGAGTGATGCCTTAGGGCGCAAGAAGACCTTATTTTGGATCGGGATTCTCTACCTCGTTTCGGCCTTGGGTTCTGCGTTGGCACAAGATGTCAATACCTTCATGGTTTTCCGTTTTATTGGTGGATTGGGCGTCGGAGCTTCCTCGGTCGCGGCACCGCTGTACATTTCTGAAATCTCTCCCGCCAAATCAAGGGGGCAATTGGTCGCTATTTTTCAGTTCAACATCGTTTTGGGTATCCTCATCGCCTACGTGAGCAATTATGCTTTACAAGGGGTAGGAGGGGAAGAATCCTGGCGCTGGATGCTGGGGGTTGTCGCTTTGCCTTCGCTGGCCTTTATCATTTTTGTCCTTTTTGTGCCCGAAAGCCCGCGTTGGTTGATCATCAAACGCAATGATGAAGCCTCGGCACGAGGAACCCTCGAAATCATCAACCCCGGTGCGGTCGACATGTCGATAAAAGCCATCCGGGATTCCATGCATCAGGAAGTGGGCAAACGGGTTGAGCCATTTTTTTCCAAAAAATATTCCTGGCCGATTTTGCTGGCCTTTTTGTTCGCCTTGTTCAATCAGGTTTCGGGCATCAATGCGGTGATTTATTACTCTCCCCGGATTTTTGAATTGGCGGGTCAGGGAGCGAGTACGGCTTTGTTGTCGTCAATGGGGATTGGCATAGTCAACTTGATCTTTACGATGTTGGGCATTACCTTGATTGACCGTTATGGACGCAAGTTATTGATGTACATCGGTTCAATTGGTTACATCATCTCTTTGTCGCTGATTGCCTATGCCTTTATTACGGAGTCTTATGCGGGCATCACCTTGTTCTTGTTTATGTTCATCGCTGCACACGCGTTGGGGCAAGGTGCAGTGATTTGGGTGTTCATCTCCGAAATTTTCCCCAACCAGGTACGGGCGGCTGGGCAATCCTTTGGCAGTTTTACCCACTGGATTTTTGCGGCGTTGATCGCCAATGTATTCCCTTATTTTGCCAATAACTTTGGTACGGGTTCGGTGTTCCTGTTTTTTACGGCCATGATGGTGCTGCAATTGTTGTTTGTGGCATTCCTGATGCCGGAAACGAAAGGAGCAACGCTGGAGGATTTGGAGAAGCAGATTATGGGGCATTAAGAGGGAGGGAAAAGCAGGGCTTTGTTTGTTCTGATTTTCAAACTAGAACAAACAAAGCCCTTGTTTTTGATTTGTAAAACTGATATTTTTGTGATGAAAATTATGAAAGATGACAGCTACTGCATTTTCTATGGACACGGTCAACTTGAATTACCTAACTGATGAAGAGGGTAAAAAAACGGGTGTTTTAATACCCATTGAAGATTGGGAAGAAATAAAGAAGATGATTGAATATAGTTTATTGAAAGATAGCCTTTTGCAGGCCTTTCAGGAGATGAATGAGATGAGAAAAGGTTTGAAACCAAGACTTAGTCTTAATGATGTGATCAATGAGTTATAAAGTTATTATCTCGGCTACGGATAAATTCCGATCAGAAGCAAAAAAACTATCTAAAAAGCATGCGTCATTGAAAGAGGATTTGATAAAGTTACAAAGTGAACTTTTGATGAACCCTAAAATGGGTGTGCTTATAAAAGAGAATACTTATAAAATCCGACTGGCAATAAAAAGCAAGAACCGAGGCAAGAGTGGAGGAGCAAGAGTCATCACTTACTATTTTGAAGAGGCAGAAATACAAGATACCTCCGAACTTTTCCTGCTAACAATCTATGATAAGGCTGAACGTAGTTCTATTGATGATTCTATTTTAAATTTTTTGATTCGAGAAGTTGAGGCTATTATTTCAGAGAGGAATTCATCGGAAGAGGAATGATTCCCTACCACACCCTCTTCCTCGATCGCGACGGCGTCATCAACGAACGCCTCCCTGGTGACTACGTAGCCCAATGGTCCGAGTTCCAATTCACTCCCCGTGCGCTCGAAGCCTTGGCTTTTTTCGCCACCCATTTCCAACACATCATCGTGGTGACCAACCAGCAAGGCATTGGCAAGGGGAAAATGAGCGAAGCCCAACTGGCCGAGATTCATCAAAAAATGATCGAGGAAATTGCAGCAGCAGGTGGTCGCATCGACGCAGTGTACCATTGCCCGGACTTATCCAGTGTCCCCAACAATTGCCGCAAACCCGCGCCAACAATGGCCCTCAAAGCCCAGTCGGACTTCCCGGCCATTGATTTTCAAACCTCAATCATGGTGGGCGATTCGGTTTCTGACCTGGAATTTGGCCAAAACCTGGGCATGTCCACTGTACTCATCGAAGGCAAAAGCGACGAGCTGGATATACTGGAACGAGCGCTGGCCAATGGCCTGCAAATCCATCAACGCTTTGCTTCATTGTGGGAATTTGCCGAGTATTGCCACACTTCAAACTTTAACTTGTAGTCGTGTCGCTGCGGCAGCCTTAGACTCAACCTACCTCAACTTTCTCAACCTACCTCAACAGTTAATGAAATTCCACTTCCGTAGCCCCATAGCCATACCGCGGATGGTATTCGTTTTTAAAGGTTTTGACATGCGGGTGTTGAAACAGGAGGGTAGCGATGGCATTTTTTAGTTTGCCTTCTCCTACGCCGTGGATGATAAACACCCGGTCTACCCCCGTTCTGACTGCTTCATCGAGGTATTGCTCAAAGCGGCGGATTTGTAGATTGATAATATCCGAATTGCTCATTTTTCGTTGATCCTTCACCAGGTTTTCGATGTGAAGGTCCAACTCAATTTTAAACTCCGCCAATTGTTTGACCTCGTGTTTGGGATCACTGGAATGGTGGATCACATTGGCGTGTGGCTGTACATTGCGCTCGGTGTAGGATTTAAGATCTTCCGTGCCCGTTTCCTTTTCTTCGCTCGCGTCCAACTCATGTTTTTCAAAAACGCGGAAATGGTGAACTGGTCGATCCAAAAACGGCGCCGTGATGATTTTGGTGAAAAAAGTCTTGGGCTTGATGTTGATCTCCTTGCGCAACTTTTTGCCATCGCCATCCGTCAACAAGCGCCAGCACTCCATTTCCACCGATGGACTATCGTTCAGTTGGTCGAACAACAATTCTCCAATCCGCTCATAGTGCAGGCTGTTCAATTTGCTGCTGTGCTCTATGGCGGCTCTTTTCCCCAAAAACAAAGTGAAATTGTACACCACGTCCATCCGGGTATCGTTGATCACATAAATCAGGTATTTTTCGGGAGAGCTGTCGTCTTTGTAAATGGGGTCAAAAGCCAGTTGGATGCCCATACTTTTCAGGATGGCGTATTGGGCATTGCCTCCTTTGACGGGCACACCTATGGCTGGCGGCACAATCTTGGGCCGTGGCGGTGGAACGTTCATTTGAGGCTGAGCTTTGGGTTTGCCCTTCATGACGGGTGCCGCCGCCACGTATTGATCAGCCATCACGATGTTTTCAATGTTCACCGGAATTTCCATGTCTTCACCACTGAGTCGTACATTCACAGTTTCAGCATCAAGCAAAGAAACCACTGTACCTTCGTCGCCAGTATGAATAAATTTTACCTTTGTACCTATTGGAAAACGCATATTTGAAATTTTGAAGCAGTCAGCGATCAGCAAGCAGCTGTCAGCAATCAGCTATGAGCAGCGCACCATTTGCTGACTGCTGATTGCTGACAGCTAACCGCTGCTTGCTGACCTAAAATTATTACTTCTTTTGGAAAATCAAACATATTCCTGGCGCTGGCGACTCGCGCAATTTCTGGAGTTGCGCTGGTGGCGACGGTATTTGCAACAACTGAACTGGCCTGACTATGTGGAGGCCAAACGAGTCCATTGGCGTAAGGTCTTGACTCAAATGGAATTACAACTCCTGTCGGGTGAGCGGGTTTTGGACGCTGGCTGTGGACCTGCCGGTATTTTTACCATTTTGGAAGCACAAAAAGTAGACGCCATAGACCCATTATTGGAGGCTTACGAAAAAAAATTGCCAGATTTTCGGCTCAATCAATTCCCGTATGTGCATTTTCAGGCCATGATGCTGGAGCAATTGGACCAGCAGGAAGTGTACGACCACGTATTTTGCCTCAACGCCATCAATCACGTAGCCGATTTGGAAAAAGCAACGCAGCGCTTGATACAAAGTCTTAAACCGGGCGGTACGCTGCTCATCAGCATAGATGTGCACCGGTTTGCATTGCTTAAGTTTATTTTCCGCATTTTACCTGGCGATGTACTCCATCCGCAGCAAGATGATCTGGCGGATTATGTATTGTTATTGGAAAAATCAGCATTAGACCTAGAAAAAAAGCTGGTACTAAAACAAGGCTGGATTTTCAATTATGCAGCCATAAAGGCCAAAAAAAGGAATGGCTCATCAACCTGATTTGGTTGCGAGCCATTCCGGGAATAGTGTCAAACGATAACGTAACAGAATAAATCAAGTACACCTATTTGGGATCTTTAGGTGCTTTTCTCACAGTATGCTATTGTAGAAAAAAAGGTTAATGAATGATCAATTTGTGAACCTGGCTCAGTGGTTTGCCACTGGCATCTGTCCACTGTACAAAGTACATGCCCGCAGTCAGGTTTGTCACGTCTACTTGTATACCACCGCTGGTTTCCGTAGACAAGTTTTGAGATTGAACCAGTTGCCCCTGAATATTTTTAATCAATAATGTAGACGCGATAGCTGGATCAACTTTGTCATGAGCCCCAATCTGTAGCGCTTGATCTAAACCCTCCTCAGCCTGGGCATTGAAGTAGAACTGCCCACGAGCAGGATTGGGGTAGATGGCTGGCAGGCCGTCGGTAAGGGATCGCTCATTGCTGCGGGTGACAAATACCACTCCCGCTGCTGCACTGGTATCCCCAGTTTGGCAAATGGAGCGCACCCGCCACTCGTAGGTACGACCAACGCGTACACCACTTACACTGGCACTGGTATTGGTTGTCACCACACTGGCCCACTTGGTCATGCTAGGCTTGAGTTGACGGATTTCAGCCAGATAGGTGGTAGGGCCAACTGCCTCCCAACGCAAGGTCACTTTGCTGACCACATGCACCTGATTGACACTCAGCGGCACCGGACAACTTACTTTGCTGGCACAAGGAATACAAGAGCCGCCACAATCAATGCCAGTCTCACTGCCATTTTGGAGGCCATCGCCACAGGTTTCTGCCTGTTTGATCTCTGGTAAAGCCTGTAAGCCTTGAGAGCCGAGAAAGCTGTTCCGAAACCCACCCTTAGCAAAAAGGGCTTGCATGCGGCGAGCTTGCCCTTGAGTGAACAAATTCATGCACCCATCATCTGTATAATCCATAAAATTTTGAACCATCAATTTACCCCCACAAGAATAAGCATCCTTGGGGCAACCGTGGTTCGCCTCGTCAGAATCAGGCGTATCCGGTACCATGTCATCAATGCTACAGTCGCCATCACCCCAGATGTGAAAGAGGTTGAGCCAGTGCCCAACTTCGTGGGTGGTGGTACGGCCTCGGTCAAAGGGGGCCTTCGTATGGCCATAGCGGCCAAAAAATTGGTAGTCAATCACCACACCGTCAGTCGCCACAGGCCCTCCAGGAAGCTGGCCGTAGCCCATGATGTCGCCTTCCAGGTTACACACCCAAATGTTGAGGTAATGCCCGGTTGGCCAGGCATCAATGCCGCCCGATTTGCTGAATTTGACATCGTCGTACGAAGAAAAATTGGAATAGGAAGTGTACCTCCGGCGAATGCCATTGGTAGGTGTTCCATCGGGAGCCTGTTTTGCCAATTGAAATTGGATACCCGTAGTTGCAGCTTGTGGCCAGGCTGCATCCGCGTCTGGATTTAGCCGACCAAAATCTTCGTTCAAAACACGAATTTGTTCTAGTATCTGCTCATCAGAAATGTTCTCATTAGGGTTGTTGTGTACAATGTTGATTACGACCGGAATCAAAATGTTATCCTCGCCACGTAATTGTGGCGTTTGCGTAAAAAGCTGAGTATGGCGCTCGATGAGCGCGCGATTTTGTGCTGTATTGACATGTTTTGACAATACAGATTCCCAATGATCTACTGTGGCACAATTGCGCTGTGCAGTGGCAGCTGAAACCAAGAGAATTGGGAACAGGAAGCATGAGAGTGTTCTAGCAGTCATGATTTGTTTCGATTACAGTGTCCAAAAAATCAATAAACATTAACCCTTTGGCACTTATTTTCCCCTAAATATTAGCGTTCGATGGCGTGATTTTGGATGTGTTCTGTTGAATAGGAAGATGAACACAGTTCCAACAATGAGACATACTACTCTCCAGCAAAGAGAGGCCATCATGATCATCTCATTGTTCGTTTTTGGGCGCAAACAAGTGATTATTGGTACATAGGATGCATTGGGTGCAAACACGAGGTGCTAATCTCCAGATGATGCAACTCAAGCGCAAAATCGTGAAGACAGACCAATTGCAACCAGCTTAATGCTGTGTAAGTGATGTTGATTAAACCTGATGGAAATGTGAAGTACCTGAAACCGGTTATAAATTGAAACCATCACTAGGGGGGGACGTGATATTTCGACAGTAATATTACAATCATTTTTTGAAACATCCTTATATTGGGGTGACTTTTTTCATATTAATGTCATTTTTTTTGTAAAAATGCAGCCCTGCCGGAATTTTCAACCTGTTTTTGACCCTGATTTACAGTCCTTTTTAGCCCGGAAAATAAACCAAATTATGCTTAGCCACTGACAGTGAGTTAATTTTAAAACACAAAACTACTCATTCATACTCTTTTGTAAACTGACATGTACATGACAAGTTTAAACCAGCAATTCCGGAAGATTTTGGTAGCCAATCGCGGGGAAATAGCCATACGGGTATTACGCGCGGCTGCTGAGCTGAAAATTTCTACTGTTGCGATCTACACGTTTGAAGATCGTTACTCCTTGCATCGCTTCAAAGCTGACCAGGCCTTCCAAATTGGAGCGGATGATGACCCACTCAAACCTTACCTTAATATAAAGGAGATCATTCGGGTAGCCAAGGAGAATCAGGTGGACGCCATTCACCCGGGTTATGGCTTTTTGTCTGAAAACGTAGACTTTGCTCGGGCCTGCCGCGATGCTGGAATCACCTTTATCGGCCCTGATCCAGAAATTATGGATCAGTTGGGGGATAAAATTGCAGCCAAGAACATTGCGCGTAAAACGGGAATTCCACTCATTCCCGATAGTGAGCTCGACCTCAGCTCCGCTGAAATAGCCCTGGCTGAGGCGCGGCGCATTGGTTATCCCGTTATCATCAAGGCTGCCTCAGGCGGCGGTGGCCGGGGTATGCGGGTAGTGCGCGACGATGATTCTTTGCTCAAAGAATACAAAGAAGCCGGAAGTGAGGCTTTAACGGCTTTTGGGGACGGAACCCTCTTTTTGGAAAAATTCATCGAACGCCCCAAACACATCGAAGTCCAAATCCTGGGTGACCGCCACGGCAACATCGTTCATTTGTATGAACGCGACTGTTCGATTCAGCGCCGCTTTCAAAAAGTAGTCGAAATTGCACCCGGGGTAAGCATCCGCAAAGAAGGCACCAAAGAAAAACTCTACGAATACGCCCTCAAACTGGCCAGAGCAGTAGGCTACAACAATGCTGGAACCGTGGAGTTTCTGCTGGATGAAGAAGAAAATGTCTACTTCATTGAAGTGAATCCTCGCATCCAGGTGGAGCACACCGTTACGGAAGAAGTGACGGGCATTGACCTGGTGCGTTCCCAAATCCTGATTGCCCAAGGCCTGCCCTTGACCAGCGAGGAAGTCGGCATCCCGAGCCAGGAATCCATTGAATGCTCCGGTTGTGCCATCCAGTGCCGGATCACTACGGAAGACCCCACCAACGAGTTCAAACCGGATTACGGTACCCTGATCGCTTACCGCAGTCCGGGTGGTATGGGCATTCGTCTGGATGCTGGGAGTGCCTTTGCTGGTGCCCGCATTTCGCCCTTTTTTGACAGTTTGTTGGTCAAAGTAACCGCTTGGGGCCGCGATATGCCTTCAGCAGCGCGCAAATTACACCGGGCCCTAAGGGAGTTCCGGGTAAGGGGCGTCAAAACGAACATCGGCTTTTTGTTGAATTTGTTGGAAAACGAGGACTTCCAAAACCGGAACTTTACCGTCAATTTCATCAAAGAAAATCCGCAACTGCTCAAGTCGCGCAACTGGCAAGATAGTGGCACCCGCATTCTGCGCTATGTGGCAGAAGTCATTGTCAACAAAAACCCGGATGTATTATTTAAAGACCCAAATGTGGTCTTGTTGAATCCAGTGGTGCCCCAATACAATACCGAAGACGCTTTTCCCAAAGGCAGCAAAGACCGCCTGAAAGAACTCGGGCGGGAAGGTTTTGTCCAATGGTTGAAGGACGAACCTCGCATCCAATATACCGATACCACCTTCCGCGACGCCCACCAATCGCTGCTGGCCACGAGGGTACGTACCTACGACCTGATGAAAATTGCCGAAAGTTATGCCCGCCATCACGGGGATCAGGTGTTTTCGATGGAAGTGTGGGGTGGTGCCACCTTTGATGTAGCCCTGCGCTTTTTGCACGAATGCCCCTGGGAGCGTTTGGAACAAATTCGGCAGGCGATTCCCAATGTACTTTTACAGATGTTGATTCGGGGTTCTAACGCAGTAGGCTATACCGCTTATCCCGACAATGTGATTGTCAAATTCATCGAAGAAGCAGCTAAGACCGGTATTGACATTTTCCGCATTTTTGACTCGCTCAATTTTGTGGACTCCATGCGCACCAGCATCCGCACGGTTAGGGAGCGTACGGATTCACTTGCGGAGGCTTGTATCTGTTACACCGGAGACATTAGTGATCCTACCCGTACCAAGTTCAGCCTGCAATATTACCTCGATTTGGCGCGTAGATTGGAAGACGAAGGGGCTCATATCCTCTGCATCAAAGACATGGCGGGATTGCTCAAACCTTATGCTGCCGATCTGTTGGTGAAAGAGTTGAAAAAAGCGGTCGACCTGCCGATTCACCTGCATACCCACGATACTTCTTCGATCCAGGCAGTTTCGTACCTCAAAGCGGTCGAGGCTGGAGTTGACGTTGTGGACTTGGCACTGGCCTCCATGAGTGGCCTGACCTCGCAGCCCAATTTCAACTCCTTTGTGGCCATGATGGAGGGCAATGAGCGCGAAAACCCCATCTCTCTGCATAGCCTCAATGAATTTTCGAATTATTGGGAATTGGTGCGCAGGGTTTACCATCCCTTTGAATCGGAATTGCGAGCAGGATCGGCGGATGTCTACGAGCACGAAATCCCCGGCGGGCAGTACTCCAACTTGCGCCCACAAGCCCGGGCGCTGGGCCTCGAAGACAAATTTGAACTTGTCAAGCACAATTACCGCGTAGCCAACGACCTTTTTGGTGACATTGTCAAAGTAACACCTTCCTCCAAAGTAGTGGGTGATATGGCCTTATTCATGACTTCCAACAACCTTACCGCTGAGGATGTCATCAAGCGGGGCAATTCGCTGGCCTTCCCCGATAGCGTGAAGGCACTGATGCGGGGCGACTTGGGCCAGGTTGAAGGTGGATTTCCCAAAGACATCCAGGACGTGGTCTTGAAAGGGGAGAAACCCTACACCATGGCTCCCAATGCCAACATGCAGCCTTTGGATCTGGATGCTGCTTTTGCGGACTTTCAGGAAAAATTTGGACTCAATACCCAATTCCGCGATTTCCTTTCCTACCAGATGTACCCCAAGGTGTACGAGGAATACCACGAAGCCAGCAACAAGTATGGTGTCCTGAGCCACCTTTCTTCCAAAGTCTTTTTCTTTGGCATGGAACCCATGGAAGAAATCATCATCGAGCTGGCCAAGGGCAAAAACATTGTGGTCAAATACCTCAACAAAACCCAGCCCGATGAACTCGGCAACCGGGTGGTGTTTTTCCAATTGAACGGCCAGTCACGGATGATTTCGGTGCGGGACAAAACCGCCAAAACCGAATCGATCGTCCACCAAAAAGTGAGTACGGCCAAGGATGTAGGTGCGCCGCTGCAAGGTAGTCTCGCCAAAATTTTGGTCAAAGAAGGTGATGCCGTACAAGCCAACTCGCCGCTCTTTATCATCGAAGCCATGAAAATGGAAAGTACCATCATTGCCCACGAGGCTGGAAAGGTGAAGAAAATCCATTTGAAGGAAAAGACGCTGGTGGAGCAGGATGATTTGATTATTGAATTGGAATAGATTCGAGGTAAGTTAATGATCAGATAATATTAGTAGACAAATGCACGATCTAAAACCCCGCCTCGAAAGTTTTAGACTTTCGGGGCGGTCGAGCAAAGCACTGTTT
>JAIYAV010000350.1 GCA_027488855.1 Saprospiraceae bacterium | reverse complement strand
GGTCAAACCAGCCTGCCAAACTTTTTTTAACCAGTTCTTCCAAGGTGTTTTCGGGCAATTTGATGCCGTACTCCCCGAGCCAGAGTCCCACATTGTGATAGGGTTCCTCCAGTGCAGTGGCAATCGATTTGTAATCTACACTGGCAAGATTGCTGGCTTGTTTGAGGATGGAGGGGATGAAAATGGCCACCAAAGCCCCAAAAAACAGAAAGAAAGTGAGCAGGGTCAGTATCGACGCTGCACTCGGCCCTGGCCTTAATCGGCCAATCCTGCGGGTGATGAACCACTTGTAAATGGGTTGCCCCACTAGAGAAAGCACCCAGGCCGAAACGACATAAGAAATGATGGTGCTGAAATAATAAACAATCACCCCAACGACTATGGTGGTCAAGGCGATGATGATGTAACGACTCCAGGTTTGGGCGGTCATGCGTGCAAGGTTGTGTACAGGAAAAGGTGTTGGGGTAAATTTAGGGGATTTTTGGGAAATGGAGGGTGGGGAATTTTTGGGGTGAAAAAGCCTTAACTTTGTACGGTTGCATCTTTTTTTAATTTTCACTAATTTACCCCATGAAATCAATCACATGAGTACCGCCACCACCTTCCCACTCACCCAACTAGAACTCGCTGCCATCAGCGGAGGGGAGCTGCTGCGCATTCCCATTTCATTTGCGGAATATTGGGATTTATTGGAAAAGGCAGAATACAAGGTTGATTATTACGAACACGAAGCGATTGCGGCGAGCTATGAAAACGAGGCCCACAGTGAAATGGTCACTGAATTTGCCCACTTGTTGAAAGGAATTTTTCCAAGGACTGATTTGCAGTACAAAGTACACAACTCCAACCGGCCCATCTACATTCAGGAATGTGACCAAGTTGTGTTCAGCCCCGATGGATCGGTGGTTGCGCAGCCTCCAGTATACTTCGAATACCGCCCGGGTATGACGGCAGAAACAACTCCTTTCCTGGTGTTTGAGGTGCTTTCCAAAACTACGCGTAAGTACGATTTGGGCGAAAAACTCCCTTTCTACAAAAAAATTCCGGGTTTACAGTACATCCTCTACATCGACCTTGAACGCCCGTCGGTAACGGTGTACGAGCGCCAAGGTGTCCATAGTTGGATGGATGTAGAATATGAAAGTTTGGAAGATGCATTTGACATTCAAGGCCATACCTTGCGCCTGCAAGACATCTATTTGAATGTATTTTGAGCATTATTTGCGCAACAATCTTACCTCCCGCTTCAGCTCCTGAATTTCCTGCTCTTGCTCACTCAGCCGCTCTTTCAATTCTTCATTTTCTGCTCTGAGCTCTTCTATTTGTCTGCTGAGGTTGCTACTTCCCCCGAATAAGCCGCCGCCGTCGCGAGTATCGTCATTCGTTCCTTCGGCGCTTTCAGTGGTTTCGCCCCGCTTGAACAAACTTTTGATTTTTTCGATACCATCCTCCCCATTGTAATAAGAGGCTCCGAGGTAAGCCAAAGGGGCCACAATGATCATTATCAGAAAAAATCTTGCAAATCCTGTCGTTTTCACTTTTCCAGCCATGATGATTAAATTTTCCACAAAAATAACGCTTCTCAAGTCCATCGCACATTCCAATCTACTGATGTAGGGAAATTCTGGATGAAAATCTAATATCTTTGCAAAAGCCAAACCACAAAGCACCAATGGAGCCATTATCCCACCGTACCCGCGCCCAGGAATCCCGCGCCGCCGTTCAACGTTTGTACATCGCCATGCGCCACTTGTTTATTCGCGGTAGCTACAAGCCCTTGGGCTTATCGGGCGATGCCATGATCGAAGCCCTCAAAACCCTGGAACCGGAGATTTACGGCGCGATCAATGACCCGGAACGGGTAGAGCTAAATGGATTGCTTTATGTGTTTCAGCGCCTGCCCCGAGGAATCGAGGAATGCCGCTATGTGCGCCTGATCACGCGGGAAGGTTACGAAGATTCTGGCTTTTCTCCCCTCATCCCTCCCCGCCGCAAGCGCAATTGTTACCGCATCGACGCCGAACAGATGTTTGTCGAAATGACCCGTGGCCGCAGCGACATCTACGACATCATGACCCACCTGACCTTCATGTACATCGAAGCGGAAAAAATTCGGCGCAACAGCGAGGATCACAAAGACCGCAAGCGCCGGGAATGGGCCATGTTGGAAGCGCTGGTAGAAAAAGAACTCAACGGCGAAGCCCTTGACGAAGAAGTGGCCTATACCTACCTGAGCGTGCTCCTGGGGCGCACTTATCAAGAAACCCACGAAGCAGCCCGCAAATTTGCTGCCGACTCCAACTCCAATAGCCTTTTTCACATCACTTATTGGTTGGGGCGCTTAGCTTCGGAAGAACAATGGGAGAATGAAGATCGCGAGATCAGTTTTTCGGCAGCATTGCGGGAAAAAATTGGCCACCACGTGCTCGGTGAAATCTGGGCAGCCAACATCAAGAATTTTCTTCACGACAACGACCTGGAAAACCGCCCCCTCCACATCATCAGTGCCAACATGCATAGCGTGATGAATTGCCTGTACGCCCCCGCCGCCCTGAAAGGCATCAGCAATGCCACCAAGATTGAAGACATGGCTCGGGAACTCAGCGTGGAAAGCAATTCCGAGCTGCGGAAAAAAGTGCGCAAACTGGCCCTGCAAAATGGCATGTACGAACTGGACGACCACAGCGGGACCAATATTCCGGCGCAAATTTTTGACCTCTGCAAAATTGACCCCAGTACCCTTTCACCCGAAATCACCTGGGACAATGACTACGTACAGCAGGAAAAACCCATCCTTTTTGTGATGGATTACGCCTTTGGGGAGCAAGCTTTTGAGACTTTTGACGAGCTATTCAAACCTTACGAAAATGAAGGTGGACGACTCGTTTTGCCCGTAAAATCTATTGGCATCATGGGTAAAGCTGGGATTCTGGAGGGTGGCAAGGGTGACCTGATGGTACCTACTGCCCACGTATTTGAAGGAACCGCCGACAATTACCCGATCGATAACGATTTGAACCCGGCGGACTTTGCAGGCCAGGGACTACAAGTATTTGCAGGCCCGATGATCACCGTATTGGGCACCAGCCTGCAAAACAAAGACATCCTGCATTATTTCCTGAAATCTTCCTGGAAGGCCATTGGTCTGGAAATGGAAGGCGCACATTACCAAAAAGCCATTCAGGCGCATGCACGAATCCGCAACAACATTCCAACTGGGGTGGTGCTGCGTTATGCTTACTATGCTTCGGATAACCCACTGGAAACGGGCAGTACGCTGGCTTCGGGCAGCCTGGGGCTGGATGGGGTGAAACCTACTTATTTGATTTCGATTAAGCTGTTGAATAAAATTGTGGGGGGCGTATAAATCTCGCTAGGAATTCCTTTTCATTTTTTGCCGCCGATACTCGCTCGGGGTCAGGCCCTCTTGCTTTTTAAACTGCAAGCTGAAATGGGTCAGGTTGTTGAAGCCAGATTGATAGGCTGCTGCGGATACACTCAGCAAGGGGTCTTGCAACAACGCCTTCGCCTGCAAAATCCTTTCCTGCAAAATAAAATCGAGTGGCGAAACACCCAATTCCTGCTTAAAACTACGGAAGAAATGCGGCTTGCTCATACAAGCCAAATTCGATAATTGTTGCACGGTGATGGCCTCATTGAGGTGTTGGCGAATGTACACGAGAACTGCTGCAAAACGATGCCGGTTCTGGAGCGGTTCACTTTGTTCTAAAAGCCAGGTTCTGGCCTGGGTTTGCAACAAACGCACTAGCAACTCCTGAAGCGTAATGTCAGCCAAAACGTCCTTGTACAAATGGGTCTCAAAAGGCAAACGCAGCAGTCGTTGTACTGTATCTGCCAGCTCCTGGGTATTCCTGATGTGATAATGCGCCCAATCTTCTTGCCAGGGGCCACTTTCCTCCAGGCGAGGGTAACGTTCATTGAGCAAATAGAGGGTATCCTTGATTTTTTGTTTGTCGATTTCTAAAGCGATGCACTGGGTGGGGTTTTCCTGACTCGCCTCCGGGAAATCAATCAGCATCGGCGCACTTTCGGGCAATACAAAGGATTCACCGGGCAAATATTCCACCATCCGCGAAGGCTGACTGTCGTGTACCATTTTTTTGCCCCGCAACATGGCCGTAAATACCACCCCGCGAAAATTGAGCAGCACCCGCTCACTGCGCTGGTGGGTTTCAAAAATATTCAGCTCACAATTGTTGAAATTGAATGCCGTGCGGTTTTCCACCAATGTTTTGAGTTGCCGCTCAGGGGTGAGGGGCAGTGGAGAAATGGTCTTGCCAGGTTGAAGGACTTTGGTCATGTTCCGCTTGCATTTATCCAAAAATACAACAAAAATTTATAAATCAATGCTTCGCCTACCGCTTAAGCTAAGAATGCTACGATCCTGATAACAAATGCTACGATCCATAAAATGAAGCAAATATCCCGAATATAATTTTGCCATCAGAATACATCACCTAACATTTTTTCAAGAAAAATCAGATCGAAGATGGAAACGATGGAAGCGCCACGGACAATTTTGAAACGTCCTACTTTTAAAGCCCGCTACGATAACTTCATCGGTGGGCAATGGATGGCACCTACCCAAGGTAAATATTTTGACAACCTGTCGCCGATCGACGGGAAAGCCTTTACCCAAGCGGCTCGCTCTACCGCCGAAGATGTTGAGTTGGCCCTGGATGCCGCCCATGCAGCATTCAAAACCTGGTCTAAAAGCTCAGTGACCTACCGCAGCAACATCCTGTTGAAGATTGCTGACATCATGGAGCAAAACCTGGACTATTTGGCCCGGATAGAAACCATCGATAATGGCAAACCCGTCCGCGAAACCCTGAACGCCGACATCCCACTTTGCATCGACCATTTTCGTTATTTTGCTGGCGTTATCCGCGCCGATGAAGGGAGTGTGGCCGAATTGGACGAAAATACCGTATCCATCAACTTGCACGAACCACTCGGGGTAGTAGGGCAAATTATCCCCTGGAATTTCCCGCTGCTGATGGCTTCCTGGAAACTGGCTCCCGCCCTGGCCGCTGGTTGTACCGTGGTGCTCAAACCCGCCGAACAAACCCCCACCAGCATCATGTGCTTGATGGAGTTGTTGCAGGAAGTGTTGCCCGCCGGGGTGATTAATGTGGTAACTGGTTTTGGGCTGGAAGCAGGCAAACCCCTGGCTTCTTCGCCGAGAGTGGCCAAAGTTGCTTTTACGGGGGAAACTTCTACTGGAAAATTGATCTTGCAATACGCTGCGGAAAACATCATTCCCGTTACCATGGAACTGGGAGGCAAGTCGCCCAATATCTTCTTCCCTAGCGTAATGGCCGCCGATGATGAGTTTTTGGACAAAGCCATTGAAGGGGCCGTTTTGTTTGCCTTCAACCAGGGTGAGGTCTGTACTTGTCCCTCTCGTATTCTGGTTCACGAATCCATTTTTGACGCCTTCATCGAAAGGGTTACCGAACGGGTCAACCAGATCAAAATTGGCCACCCGCTTGACCCCGAAACCATGCTAGGCGCTCAGGCCTCCAACGATCAGTACGAAAAAATTCTGAATTACATCAACATTGGCGTGGAAGAAGGTGCAGAAGTGTTGATTGGTGGGGAGGCACATTGCCAAAACAGCGGCTTGGAAAATGGCTACTACATCAAACCAACTGTGCTGAAAGGCAACAACAAAATGCGGGTGTTCCAGGAAGAGATTTTTGGCCCAGTGGTCTGTGTAACCACTTTCAAAACCACTGAAGAAGCCGTCGCCATTGCCAATGATACTTTGTATGGTCTTGGCGCCGGAGTCTGGACGCGTGATGCCCACGAGTTGTACACGGTGCCTCGCGCCATCGAAGCAGGCCGGGTTTGGGTCAATTGTTATCACGCTTATCCCGCACATGCACCATTTGGTGGCTACAAAAAATCCGGATTTGGCCGTGAAACCCACAAGATGATGCTCGGCCATTACCGCCAAACCAAAAACATGCTGATTTCTTACAATAAGAATAAATTGGGATTTTTCTAAGGAAGCCCGTTTTATGCCTAATTCCGAAATAATTTGAGTGTATAACAAAATCGAGGCAACGCAAAAAAATGCAGGACGCCACCTGCTGGTAGAGGCGCAAGATTTTGCGTCTTCTAAGGGTACATTGCCCCAATTTGTTATACACTCAAATTATTTTACTGCAATAGCACTAGCGCTTAATTTAGTTGACCCTTTTCATGGTCATTTGAAGCAGACTACTTCCACAACAATTATTACATGGCTGCTGGCTTATTTTTGCCCACCCAGTTGGTATTGATTGTCCTCCGCAAATGTTTAAGATCGTACCAACTGGAAGTCCATCAATTTTTTTAATTGTCATTTGAAGTAAGCTGGATCCGCAGCAATTGTTGCATGCCTGCTGGCTTATTTTTATCCACCCCTTTGGAATAGATTCGCCTCCGCACATGTTTATGACAGTGCCAGATGGGAGTCCGTCAATTTTTTTAATTGTCATCTGAAGTAGGTTGGATCCGCAGCAATTATTGCAGGTTTGCTGGCTTATTTTTACCCACCCAGTTGGAGTAGATTGCCCACCACAGATGTTTAACACAGTGCCAATAGGCATTCCCTCAATTTTTTTGATAGTCATCTGGAGCAAATTTGCCCCACAGCAATTATTGCAAGTTTGCTGGCCTATTTTAATCCAGCCTGTAGGAATAGATTGTCCTCCACAAATATCTAATGTTGCTCCAGTAGGCGAGCCATCAATTTTTTTGATGGTCATTTGGAGTAAATTATCTCCGCAGCAATTATTGCAAGTTTGTTGGCTTATTTTAATCCAACCAGCAGGAATAGATTGCCCTCCACAAATATTTATCACTGTTCCAGTAAGGTATCCATCAATTTTTTTGATGGTCATCTGGAGCAAATTTGCCCCGCAGCAATTACTGCAAGTTTGCTGGCTTATTTTAATCCAGCCTGTAGGAATAGATTGTCCTCCACAAATATTTACATTTGAGCCGATGGGCATCCCTTCAATTTTTTTAATAGTCATTTGGAGCAAATTTGCTCCGCAGCAACTATTGCAGGTTTGCTGGCTTATTTTAATCCAGCCTACCGGAACGGATTGCCCTCCGCAAATATTAAGTACTGTCCCATTAGGCAAGCCATCAATTTTTTTAATAGTGACCTGAAGGATTGAATTGCTGCCACAACAACCATTACATGTTTGTTGGGAAATTTTAACCCATCCATTTGGTATTGGCTGCCCCCCACAAATGTTTTGAGTTTGGCTTTGAATATTGATTGCCCATAATAGAGCTAGGATAAGAAAGATGTTTTTCATAATAGTTATATTGATTAATTAAAAATTCAGGCATGTTAAAATCCTGCCAGATTTCATGAGTTCTTGTTCACAAGAATCAATTGAATAGGCACATCTATATGTATAAAATTTATCAATCTAAAATTCTGCCACCTCGAAAAAGACTACAATTCATAATCGCTACAGGTGTCAATATTATTTAATTTAAATCAATATTTTAACTTTTTTTTAACTAAATTATCGAGAATCAATTGATGCAACTGATATGGGTTGAATACCCGACAAGGTTTGTTTTTAAACCACAATTCACCTAATTTTTGCAAGAAACAGAAAATACCATGCCTGCTATTTCCGCCAATCCACTGGCTGTTTTAAAATCTCGGGCTCCTCAACGGCAATTCACTTTGCAAGAGTATTTGCAAAAGGAAGAGAAGTCCTTGGAACGGCATGCGTATTACAATGGTCAAATCGTCAAACTCCCCATGGCAAAAGGCCCCCACAACATCATTGCTGCCAACATTTTGAATTGTAGGTACGCATGGCCTTATCTACTGCGTTGTCCCCATTTTGTCATGCACTCAAATGACAGCCTCACTTCTTATCCCGCTCGAATGGGCGCCACTGGTTTTTAAATCCCAGGAAAGGCACAAAAGTTTTTAAAATCTCCTTCCCGTTCATACCAAGTTTTGCGCATGCGGACTAAGGTGATAACAGGAATGTAAAATATCACTAGGTACTTAAATGCTGAAATCGCTTGTTCCAGCGGAAGTAATAACCCAATGAGGGCTGGTGGCAGCAATAATGCAAGGAGGTAAATTGTTCTGGTCATGTTGTTGTTTTTGTGGGTTATCAGTTAATAGAGGTTTGCTGGTACTTACCTCTTAATTGCGCTTTAATTTCACTTTCCACTGGTTTTTCATTGAATAAGGGACTGCTACTTGAACACTACCGTCACCCCCATCAATTCAGATCAAACGAAACGCCCAATTTTCCATAGCGCCCAAAGATGTACTGAGAAGCATCTATAAAAAATGCCGGGGTGATGCTTTGCTGCACAAAACGCTGGGCATTGAATAAATTGTTGACCTGCAAGGAAAAAGCGGTTTTGCGGTGTACGTACCTGATTTGGGCATCCAGAATCAAGACATTGGCACGGCCAGAACCACTGAAGTGAGTGTACCGCCAGTCAAGGGTGCTCTGCAGTTTGCGTTGCCAAAGGCTTTGTTTGTACTTAAAAAAGAAATTGAGCATTTCCTGGCCACGGGCAGCTTGTTCTTCCTGGCTAAAGCGCAGCCTACTGTACTTGATGCCTGACTCAAAATCGAAGGTTTGTTTTTTGAAATCTGAAAAGAACTTGAGGTGTAAGGTGCTAATCTGCGTTGCGATAAAAGACCCTTCACCCAGCTCATTGCGGAAAGAATTTTTGTTGTAGATGATACTGGGTTCCAGCTTAATCTGCACTGGGAAATCGTTGAACACTTTGCCGATTTTGCCCACTGCTATGTAGTAATGCGATGGAGATTGGTCAATGTACTGTTCCACCAAGCCCGAGCTGTTGAAGCCAAAACCTGCGTTGTTAAATGCTTTTCCAGCAATGGCCGAAAACTCCACAACCATTCCTAGTTTTTGCAATGCAAAGCTATTGTAAGAGAAACTGGCCAAACGCTCTTGTTGAGGTTGCAATGCTACTCGGTTGGGAATCAAAATGGTTTGAAAATCCAGCATTTCTTGCCCGGGCAACATGCTGCGTAGTGGAAAAGCAGAGGTGGTTTGAGTAAACGAGAGGGAAAAGTCGTTCTTGTCGTTGAGTGGATAAGTCATCCCCAAGCTCCATTCCAGGATGTTTTTTTTTGCGCTTTGAGCCTGTCCCTGTTCGGGGTACAAATTGAGCGACCAACCTAGTTTGGCCCGGGTAGACAAAGAGCCTAAACTGAGTTCTTGCTCCAGATAGGGTAAAATCTGGGTATAGGTCAAGGTTTGCAGCTGCCCATCAAAAACAGTTTGGGGTTGAGCCGAATTTTCCTGATTTTCTCCAAAGTAAAATTGTTTTTCGCCCTCTATTTGTTCTTGTCTAAAGCGAAGCCCCAGTTTGGAAAGCTGATTTTTCCAGTATTTCTGGTAAAAAGTTTGCACTACGCCTTGTGTTTGTTTGAAGGGCAGCCTTTGTGATACCTTTTTGGAAGGATTGGGCCTGGAAGCATTAAAAAAGTGGGAATAGGAAGAATCCTGAAAGGAAAGATTCCAATTGGCGTCCCGAGTGGTCGTACTGTATAAGGCGTTGACTTGGAAGCCGCTTTTTTCTCCAAAACGCTGCTCGAAAAACAAGTTGTGGTAGTACTCTTCTGTGGACTGCTCATTTGCAAACCGATAGGTATTTCCAGCCGATTGATCCTGATTTTGAGTGCGGTCGTTCTGGCCCAGAACGACATTGAAATTATACCTCAGTTTGCTGTTTTTTTGCGTCAGTACCAGTTCAGCCTTGCTTTTTGACTGGAGGGTGAATAAGTTTTGTGAAGCCTGCAAAGAATTGGTGCCCAGGGAATCATTCAAATAAAACTGGGTCAAATCATTTTGAGTCCCCACCTTGTCAATGGCAAAATAAGAACCTAGGAAAAGTTCCAATTTTGGCGAAAGGTCTATTTTGCTGTTGATGCCTAGGGTCTGGGATTGATTGCGGGTGTACTCTCGGAATCCATAAATTTCGTTGTTGAATTCGGGATTACTGCGAAAATCGTTGAAGTCGGCAGGGATTTCAAAAATTTTGGCGTAGGCCTCCGCACCCAGATTCTGGATGGACGAAAGTTTGATACTCTTGTCTCCAAAGGCCTCATATTCGCCCAAAATTTGCGTTTTAAATGTTTTTCTGAGGCTAAATGATTTCAAGGAAGCCCCTGGTTGCAAGGTGCCAGCTTGCAGCCCCGCCGACACCGTGGCCCTACCAAAGAAATCGTGGTTTTGATCCTCTTTGAGCTTGATGTCCAACACCACAAACTTATCATTGTCCAAGAGGGATTCCTTTATTTTTTCATTTTTTTCATCAAAACGCACTTCCACCGATTTTACCCGGTCGGGGGTGATGTTGCGCGTGAGCATGGCCGCACCAGCGTCAGAAATTTCTTCGCCATTGACCAGCACCTTTTGCACTTGCTTCCCATTCACTTTCAGTTCTCCATTGGACAAAATTTCAAATCCAGGGATTTTGGCCAATACAGCCTCTAGGCTTTGGTCTTGTTCGTCCTGCCAATGCCCGATGTTGTATACAATGGTGTCTTTCTTGACGATCAGTGGTGGCAATTTTCCCCTGATTTGTACTTCCGTGAGGGTGTGTGCTACACTTTCAAGCACGAGGTCGATCTGAAATTGTTGTGCATTTTGGACATCCAGAATAAGGTCTTTTTCTAGGTTTTTGTGGGTCAAACTATTGGTTTTGAGCGTAAAGGCGAGCCCCTTGTCATTGATAGCCAGGCGATAATTTCCTTGTTCATCGCTCAGTTGATAGGCCACTACTTCAGTTGTTTGGTAGCGATATAGCACCACCTGCACATAACTGATGGGTGTTCCTTGCTCTTTATCAGTCAATTTACCATAGATGACAACCTGTCCATACTGGGGCACTGCAATGCCGAGCCCCAGCATCATGATGCACAACAATTTCTTGATCATGGCGGTGGATTTTTAGTTTTTGGTCATGAGCTTATTGAGCTTGGCCGTAGATTGGACTTTTTCTTCGGTAACGAGTACTCCTTTATTGGGAATCGAGATGGAGACAGGATTATAGTTGATTGATTCGAGGGCATAACCGCCAGCTAGTTCACCCGCAATGCGCATTTCGATGATTAGCCCTGGTAAACCCCATATCGCATCTGGACCTACTCCAAGTGGAATTTCTGGCGTAAACCAAGCCGTGACTTCTAGTTTTTCTCCATCGAACGCGATTTGATGGGTTGTTGCTTTTTGAACTTTGTATTTACCTATTTTTTTGAACTCGTTGAGCAAAGTCCATTCAAATGGAGCTTCTTTGGCTTTTTTCAACTCATAGTGTTTTTTCTCAAAATTGAACTGTTGATCGACCAATTCCTGGGTATTCATATTGATGTACCTTTTCCGGTCTTCTGGATGGATAGTGATGCGCCACTTTTGTTCTGTCCACCACTGATCCATTTTGTGGTTTTCAATGTACAGCAATTTGTTGTTGCTGAATTTTAGGGTGTCGAAGTAAAAATGATCGCCTTGGCCAAGGGTGACCGTACGTTTGTATACGATTTGGGCTTGGACTTGAGCTTGGGTTGAGGATACCATAAAAGTCAGTAATCCTAGCAGGATGAGATATGGGAGGATTAGTGGGTTTTTCATGTTGTATTGGTTTAGAGGTTTGAGATCGATCGTGATGTTTATTTTCTGAAAGTTGTCGGACTTAAGGAGAGCGATATTTGCCATAAACGGAGTGCCGACTGAAGCTTCTATTTAGAACAAATACCGCTCAGAAACTAAATCAAAGTTTCTTTTTTCCTTGTTTCTGTAAGCCTTTCGCGGCTGCTTGCAGCAGCATTTTTTTTACTGATTGTTTTGTTCTGCGTCTTTGGTCTCAGCATTGTCTTTGCCATTCACACTGTCGTACAAGTCACTGCAGTTACAAAACCAGCATTCAACAACAACTTTTCCGGTTTTGGAATCTCTCACTTTACAATGCAACGAGTCATCCTCATCCCCCTTAGCCTCAGGCTTCACCGTAGTCTCGGTAGCTTTAGCGTTTTTTACAATTGGGTTCAGACCTGCGAAAGCAGAAGTGGCAACAGTGGCCAACATTGCGAATACAATAAGTTGCTTTTTCATAGCGATAAATTTTGAAACAATTGAATAGATGATTTCCTACTCTTTTCAAGGGTTTTCGGTACGCCCCTATCAGCTGACAATACAAAGATGATGCTTCTGCTGAGCTCAATCAAGGCACTTTTACACGCCCACGACCACCCCAAATTTTCACTTTTGCCCCAAAACCCTCCTTTTTGACCACCCCAAATTTTTAAAACTGCACAGCTAAGGTTTCGAGAATGTCAACTTAATTGTGGTTTAAATATCTAAAAATCAATTAATTAAGTATGAATCTAGCCCTTTTCATAATGTAGGAGCGCATATGTAGTTATCAGTTTATTGCTTCACTCGGCACCTGGAAATCCGCTGGGCCAATTTGTTTTTAAAGCACTTTTCACCTATTTTTGTAATAATATTCCTTTAGATAAAGCGTCAAGAAAAGCTGCGAAAAAGAAAAAATGACCCAATCCGAAAATCAACCCAAACACATCGTCCTCATTGGTGCAGGCATCATGAGTGCTACCCTGGGCGTACTGCTGAAAGAGCTCAACCCCCACTACCACATCAGCATCTACGAACGCCTGGATCAAATTGCCGCTGAAAGTTCCGACGCTTGGAACAATGCAGGCACGGGCCACTCCGCTTTTTGTGAGCTCAACTACACCCCAGAAACGGATGATGGCGGGGTCGACATCAAAAAAGCCGTCAAAATTGCCAGCTCTTTTGAAATCTCCAAAGCTTTCTGGGCTTACCTCGTCAAAGCTGGCTACTTTGCCAATCCCGAAGCTTTCATCAACAACATTCCCCATATCAGTTTTGTATGGGGGGAAGAAAATGTGGCATTTCTGAAAGCCCGCTTTGAGGCGTTGGTTGCTCATCCTCTGTTTAAAGAAATGGAGTACAGCGAGGACCGAGAAACATTGAATACCTGGATGCCGCTCGTTATGGATGGCCGTGAGCCCGAGGAAAAAGTAGCGGCTACCAAAGTAGACATTGGCACCGACATCAATTTTGGCAACCTCGCCCGGGTTTTGTTCAAACACCTGAGCAGCTTGCCCCACGTTGAATTGCACCTAAAGCACGAAGTGCGCAACTTGAAAAAGCAGGAAGATGGCCAGTGGAAGCTAAAGGTCAAAAATTTAATTACCAAGGAAAAGACCAAGGTCACTGCCGACTTTGTGTTCATCGGTGCAGGCGGAGGCGCTTTGCCCTTGCTGGAAAAGGCTGACATTGAAGAAGGGAGTGGCTACGGAGGTTTCCCGGTCAGCGGTCAATGGCTGGTTTGCAACAATGAGGCCGTCATCCAGCAACACAATGTAAAAGTTTATGGCAAAGCCTCGGTGGGTGCGCCGCCCATGTCGGTGCCTCATTTGGACACCCGTTTGATTGATGGGAAAAAAGCGCTGTTGTTTGGCCCATTTGCGGGTTTTTCCACCAAATTCCTCAAAAACGGCTCTTTTTTTGACCTGCCCTTGTCCATCGAGTTGGGCAACATCATTCCCATGCTGAGTGCAGGTTGGCACAATATGTCGCTTACCGGGTATTTGATCCAACAAGCTACCTTGTCGCACGAAGATAGGGTAGAGGCCCTGCGGGAATATTTCCCTGCCGCCCAGGCAGAAGATTGGGAATTGGCCATTGCCGGCCAGCGGGTGCAAGTCATCAAAAAAGACGAAGAGGAGGGGGGCGTACTCGAATTTGGTACCGAGATCATCCATGCTGCGGATGGCAGTATCGCGGCCCTGTTGGGCGCCTCACCGGGTGCTTCTACCTCGGTTGCGATTATGTTGGAGTTGTTGGAAAAGTGTTTCCCCGCCGAAATGCAATTCAAGGACTGGCAGAAAAAGCTAAAGCAGATGATTCCACTTTATAACAAGACCTTTAAAGGCAAGGAAAAAGAGTGGCTGGATTGGCGGCGGTATAACAATGGCGTCCTGCATTTGAGCGACTGATATCCAGGGGCGCTACAAAAATGAGCACTAATTTTTTGTAGCGTCCCTAAGGCTGAATTTCCTGTTTTTTGACTTCCACGGTCGTTTTGGAATAAAACCACTGGCTCATTTTTTTACCCCAAAAAAACGTCAAAGCCCCTACCGCTAAATTGGCCACACCCAGCAGGCTTTCAAAGGGTTTGTCAATCAGCAGAAACACCAGCATCCAGAGGCTAATGGCCAAAAAAATCAGTTGCAACCAGGGGAAGACCGGACTGCGGTAGCCCTTCAAATGAGGGTATTTGTAGCGCAAAATGAACACCCCGGCAATCGTCAACGTATTGAACAACTGCAAAATAAATCCACTGTACAACAACAACTGTTCAAATGTACCCGTCATGATCAAACCCAGGCTGATGATGGCCTGAAACCAGATGGCGCGTACGGGAATGCCATTCTTATTTTGAGTTCGAAAAAACTTCCAATTGTCGTGATCTTGTGCCATTGAGCTGGTGATCCGTGGCCCTACCCACACCATGGCACTCAAGCTAGAAGCCAGGAGCAGCGCGATGATCACGCTGAACCAGTTGCCAATGGTCGGCCCAAACATCGACTCAGCAGCCAAATGTCCAACCTCTACTCTTTGCATCAAAACCTCCAGCGGTACTTGCCGCAAAAACGACAATTGCAACAGCACATACAGCACACTCACTACTGCAGCTCCGCCAATCAAGGCACGGGGTAAATTTTTAACCGGATTGCGGATTTCTTCCACTATGTAGGCCGCAGCATTCCAGCCTGAATAGGAATAATTCACAAAAACCAGGGCTACGGCAAAAGCGGTAGAACTCCATTTCCAGGGCTCGGTGGATACGGATTGCCAGGAATCCTTAGCAGCCGGGGGCAAATACCAACCCGCCACAATCAGTAATACGATGAGGAGCACCTTGAGAATGGTCAAGCCATTTTGAATCAAGCTACTCTGCCGAATGCTGAACGAATGCACCAGTGACAAAACTAGAATGGAAGCAAAAGCAATCAAGGTGGGGTCTTGATGGATAAATGGAGTCATGTAAAAACCCATCGCCATCGCGGTCAGCGCAATCGAGGCCCCAAAACCCACCGTTACTGAAATCCAACCAGAGAGATAACCCAAAAAGGGATGATAAAGGGTGCTGAGGTAATGGTACTCGCCACCTGAGCGCCGCAGATGGGTACCCAATTCGGCATAAGCAAAGGCTCCCAGCAATGCATTCAAGCCACCCACTGCCCATAAGGCCAAAATGGCGTAGCGATTTTGTACAATCTCCACCTGAAAACCCAAGCTAGTGAACACACCCGTTCCCACCATATTGGCTACAACTACGGCAGCCGCACTGCCCCAGCCAATTTTTTGCGGTTTCGTCATTGTATTGATGCTCACATTCATGGGTTTTCCAATAGTATGCATTACCCACCCCAATTGGGGTTAGGTATAAAATAACAAAACTAGTCCTTTTGGTGAGGATCAAAAGAAGAATAACATTTTCTTAAGATATAGGCGTCAGGGAGGCTACATAAAGGCAGATGCTATTGTTGCTTCAAATCAAAAATTTTATCCATCAACAGCCATTTCTCCCCCGGTTTTGCCATGGGCAGCGCCTGCTGATATTTCCACATCAAGGTTTCCCACTCCTGGACTTTGGGGTTGGCGGCATCCATCGCAGCTTTGTGCGCAAAAGTGAAAGCATCGGTCGCTTCCAAAATCATAAACAGCCGATTATCGATCCGGTAAATTTCCAGATCGGTCACTCCGGCATCCACGATGCTGGCTTTGATCTCCGGCCAGATTTTTTCGTGGTATTTTTCGTATTCGGCGATGAGCGCCGGATCATCTACGAGATCCAGCGCCAAGCAAAATCTTTGCACGTTGAAAGAGTTATGAGTGATGAATGATAAGTGATGAATGATAAGTGATGAATGATAAGTGATGAATGATAAGTGATGAATGATAAGTGATGAATGATGAGTGATGAATGATG
>JAIYAV010000099.1 GCA_027488855.1 Saprospiraceae bacterium | reverse complement strand
TGAACAAACCTCAAAGCATTAATTGACATCTAAAAACCAAGCCATGTCAAAAACCATAAGAATATTGTCGATCGATGGGGGCGGAACCCGTGGTCTTTTCCCTGCTACTTTATTGGAATGCCTTGAAAAAGAAACCGGGAAAAAAATCCCGGACTTATTCGATGTCATTGTCGGCTCAGCCACAGGAGGGATCATAGCAGCAGGGCTGGCCGCCGGGATGAATGCCAAAGACATCGCCGATGTTTATTTGCATCGCTCAAAATACATTTTGCCAAGAACCTGGTTCCGAGGCGTATGGAATGTGCTCAATATTTTTGCCCCCAAATACCGCAACACCAACTTAAAAAAGTTGCTCACAGAAAAATTTGGGGCTACCAAAACCCTCGGGGAAGTTGAGACAAATCTCCGGGAGCACAACGTCCAGGCACCGGAGTTTCTATTCCCAACCCTGGAATTGAACCCGGAGCTGCCCGAGGGTCAAATGAAGGAATTCAAGGTAGTCGTATACAACAATCTAGATACGAAGTATGCCGGAGAAACACTGGTCGATGTAGCGATGAAAACCTCGGCAGCCATTATGAACCTGCCCATTTATGACGGGTTTGTCGAAGGCGGAAATTATGCCAATGACCCGGCTTTGGTGGGCTTGTTTTATGCCTTGGGCAAACCAGAAAACGGGGGGCTGGGAGCTGATCTGGCCAATGTAAAAATCCTTTCCCTAGGTTGTGGTTCGAATGAAAAATCATTCATTCCCTCCAGCAAAATTGGCAAGGGCAACTGGGGCTTGGCCCGCTGGATAAACCACCTGACACCAATGGTCATCGAAACCAAAATGGTGGCTACGCAATATTACCTCAATCAAGTGTTTTCGAATACGCAATACCTGCGCATCAATGTCAATTACAATGCCCCTGATGCACCCAAGGCACTGCGCGGTCAAAAACTGGCCATTGATGTTCGAAATGATGCCCAACTTCGTGCCATTAGCGAATATGCTCACCTGACTTATCTAGCGGAAGGAACCAACATCAAAAACTTCATCGGCCACCCATGAAAGCACTAGATCCACGTTTGAGTTTTATTTCTTTTTTTGATAAAACCTGGCGCAACGCTACCAGTAACGTGGTGGCTACCCCAGAGTTTACCTTCAAACCCGATTCAAAAGAAGACATCATCAAGATCATTCAAGATGCCGAATCCAAAGGACGCAGGGTAAGGGCGGTAGGCGCCGGGCATTCGTTTTCACAAGTAGCGGAACCCGCACGTAGGGATTATTTTGTCGAAATGTTTCGCCTCAATGCCTGTGGCATATATGAGGAAAACCTAAACCCTAATGCGCTCAAGCACTCAAATGGAGAAGATCGTTATTTTGTGAAAGCACAGGCAGGCATTCGGATCAAATGCCTAAATAAAGCACTGAATAGAATCAAAGAATCTCCTGGCAAAAGAGGATTTGCATTGGACAATATGGGGGCTTTTGATTGGCAAACCGTATCTGGCGCTTTGTCAACGGGAACACACGGAACGGGTTTCCACCAGCCTGCTTTTCCAGATATGGTCAGGGCGATAGTGATCATTGGAACAGGAGGTAAAGTTACGCAATATGAACCCAAAACTGGTGGCATTACTGACCCCGTAGCTTTTAGAGCTAAATATGGAAAAACCGTTGAACTGGAACAAGACGACGAGTTGTTTTACAGCGTCGTACTTGGCCTCGGTGCCATGGGCATTATTTATGAGTTGGTGCTGGAGGTGAGCCCTACTTATTGGATCAAAGAAAACCGAACTTATGTGGATTGGGAGACTGAGCTAAAACCCCAATTGTTGAATGGGTACTTCAAAAAATTGGTGGAAGAACAATACGACTTTGTATCTTTTCGGGTAAACCCCTATAAAACGTATTACAAAAAAAAGCGCAAAAAAACACGCTTGTGCGCCTTCGTAGTACAAAAAAAATACAAGTGGAATGAACGTCCACCTGAACGTGGTCTAATGGCGCGCACCAGAAACTGGATAGGTGGCATTGGTGGCAACATTGGTTTGTTCTCCTGGTTGGTGGTTCGTTCGCTGAATCGCAAAATCAGTGGCGCTCCGGCTTCCATCAATAACGCCATCAAATTTACCAGTGACCCCTTGTTCGTTGGGAAAAGCTACAAGGTGCTTTATCAAAGTGGGCTGGCGCTGCGCAAACATGGCATCAGCTCTGAGTTTTCATTTGATGTGGATTACAAAAAACTGGTTGACATCATTGATGGGGCCTGTGACCACTTAAAACATTGTTGCAATGAACATGGCTTATACCAAACTTCACACATTCCAGTTCGTTTTGTGCAACAGTCCAAAGCTTATCTGTCACCCTGTTTTACTGGCCCCAAAATGTTTGTAGACTTTCCTACCCTAGAGGATGTACAAGGAAGAAAAGAAATCATGCAGTTTACCCAGGAATACATCGTAAATAAACATGATGGCGTACCACACTGGGGGAAAGTAAACGATTACATCTACGGGTGCAGGGACTTTATCAACAAACACTATCCAATGGCTAAAAAATGGGTAAAGATCAGAGATAAACTAGATCCCAAGGGCACCTTTTTGAGTGATTTTGTAATAAAAATGGGTTTGAGGTAGTGCCTCAAACCCACTTTTAGTCTTTTATTTGATCGTGTACTAGTTGCCGTCGTTCCCGTCATTGCCTCCTTCTTCCTCTTCCTCCTTTTTGAGCATTTTTTCCAACTGCTTCTCTTCTCTACGTTTGCGGCGCTTTTCTTTCCTTTCTTCCGGGGAAAGTGTCTGGTCTGACTCAATCTCCAAACTATCGGCCTTGAGTTGTTCCAGTTCTGCTTTCATACGCGCCAAACTATCGAGCAAGAGGGAATCGGCAGGATACCAAATGCGGTGGGCACAGCTGATGCGGTACTTCACCGAGTCGGGCAATTCCGCCATTTTTTCATCTTTCCAGGCACTGAATTTTGGATCTTCATAAACTCGCTTCATGAAGGAACCCCAAATCGGCAGTGCCGTAGCGGCACCTTGGCCCGAGTCCAAACTTTTGAAGTGGATGAAAGGGCTCTCACCTCCTACCCATACTCCGGCTACCAGCTTTTGGGTAAGGCCGATAAACCAGCCATCGGATTGGTTCTGGGTTGTTCCGGTTTTGCCCGCAAAATCGCTGTTGATGCCAAACTTCCAGCGCACGCTGGAGGCTGTACCTCCTGAGGTAACCGAGCGCATCATTTTGAGCATGATGTCGGCAGTGCGTTCGGAGAGTACCCGTTTTTCGGGCTCTACATTTTTATTGGGACCAAATTGGGCGATCAATTCGCCGTCAGCGGTTTCGATACGTTCGATGAAATAGAATGGGCGTTTGATGCCCCGGTTGACAAAAGCCGAATAGGCCTGAACCATTTCCATCAGGGAAGTTTCCAAAGTGCCCAAAGCGATGGAAGGAGCATAGGGTATTTTCGTTTTGATGCCCAGGTCGTTAGCCAGTTTGCGCACAGGGTTGATGCCTGTTTCCATGATGATTTGTACCGAAACGGTGTTGACCGATTTGGTCAGGGCACCTTCCAGGGAGTAACCTCCACCGTAACTGTTGTCGGAGTTTTTAGGTTGCCAGTTCTCGTACTCGGGGTACATTTTAGGCTGGTTGGGGAAGTATTTGCAAGGGTCCATCCCACTTTCCACTGCCTGTGCGTACAGGATGGGTTTGAAGGTGGAGCCCACCTGGCGCCGCGATTTGACGTGGTCGTATTTCACAAACTGATGGTCAAACCCTCCTACCCAGGCACGAATGGCTCCGGTTTCAGGGTCTGCCGCAACCAACCCGGTATTCAATTGGTGCAAATAGTACTTGATGGAGTCGATTTGGCTCATCACCCGACGAATCGAACCATTCTTCCAATCGAACAATTCCATCGGGTATTTTTCGCTCATCCGATTCACAATGCCTTGATGCGAATACCCTTTGTCTTTCCAAGATTTGTAGATGGGGTTGGCTTCCAGGATTTTGCGGAAATTTTCTGGCTCTTCCCACGGGTCTTGGTTGCTCCATTCGCCGTTGAAGCGACGCTGAATTTTGGGCAATTGTTCATTGACCGCATCTTCGGCATGTTTTTGCAAACGTGCATCAATGGTGGTATAAATTTTCAGCCCATCGGTGTAGTGGTTGTAAGGTTCGCCGTTCGCTTTTTTGAAGTTCTTGAGCACCCCTTCCATTTCCGTCCGAATAAATTCACGAAAATAGGTCGCCAGTCCCTCGTTTTGTACCTCCAGTGAGTCGTATTCCAGTTGAATGGGCAAAGCAGCCAAGGAATCCATTTCTGCATCCGTCAGGTACTTGTACTTGTGCATGCGCTCCAATACCAGATTGCGGCGCTCTTTGGCTTTTGCCGTATTGGTACGTGGATTGTACGAAGTAGTCGCCTTGAGCATGCCCACGAGGATAGCCGCTTCTTCAATCTTCAGGTCTTTAGGCGATTTATTGAAAAAACGTTGCGCGGCCACTTTGATGCCATATACGTTTTCGCTGAAAGGCACGGTATTGAGGTACATGCCCAGCAATTCTTTTTTGGTGTACACATCCTCCATCCGGCGAGCGATGATCATTTCCCGGATTTTGTTGAGGAGCATGGTCGCAACGCGGTAGGTACGGCGTGGATAAAGGTTCTTGGCCAATTGTTGGCTAAGGGTACTACCTCCACCGGAAGATTCTTCATTGAGGATCAAGGAACGGAACAATACCCGAAACAAAGCCCGCATGTCAATGCCGCTGTGTTTCATAAAACGGGCATCTTCGGTAGCAATGAGCGCATTGGCCAGGGTTTCCGATATTTCGTCCAACTCGGCATTGACCCGGTTGGTGAGGAAGTAACGTCCAATCAGCACCTCGTCCCGAGAATACACTTCGGAAGCGGTACTGTTGCGCACCAGGCGCAATTCTGATTTGGGAGGAATGTAGCCAAAAAAACCAGCAGCTACAAAGGTGATGAGGACAACCAGACCCAGGCCGATGCCCGCAAATCCGACCGTGAGGTAGCCTAGTGCAACTTTCCAGGTGATTGGCCAAATGAACACACTACGCAATGATTGCCAAAGTGGATCAAGCCCCTGGCCAATGTAACGCCCAATTGTTCGTAGCCACTCGCTGATACTTTCCATAGGTTTTCCATGATTAGACCTAGTGCTGCTTCCTGTTTGGGTTCAACTGATCCACAGCAAAAGTTTCACAAAGTTACAAAGTTTGTGGATGAAATTAACGTCGCCTCGATGCTCTTAACTATTCCTGGTGCCAATTTTTTTCCACAAAATCGCCCCTTTCTCCACATTACCTTTTGAATTACAGGGTGTTGAGTGCTTTTTTGACACGCAAAATCAGCTCGGAAGGTTTGAATGGTTTTGATAAAAAATCCACAATGCCCATTTTGAGCGCCTTGATGGTTTGTTCTTCTTCGTCGGGATCGATCAGCAATAAAATATTGGCCGCTGCATTGTGATCCTGAATTTGTTGAATGATTTCCAAACCTGCCTGTTTGCCCATGTCCGCATCTACGATGATGAGATCGGGGTTTTCCATGCTGATCGCCTCCATGATGGAGCCTCTCTTTTTGCTGTAAATCACTTCCAGCCCTATTTTTTTCAGTCGAAATTCGATGGCCGCCAGTAAGATTTCTTCACTTTCACAAATCAATACTTTCATAAGTTGGGCTTTTAAATGATTGGTTTAAACGTCGTCTTCGCGCGGCAAAAAGATGAACTGGGCACCTTCATCACTGAGCACAAAGAGGCAAAAAAACTCGCGTGGATTTTTGTAAACTCTTCTAAAATCGTCTATTCGATCCGTTTGCACCAGTTTTTTGGTGACCATTTCTTCCAGCGTGGAAGCGTGAATGGACCATTTTGCGCCGTCGTCACTGCGCTGTATTAAAAGAATACCCAATTCCAGGTCCAGTTGGTGTACCGCAAAAATCGGGTAGCGTGATACGTCTTCGTCCATGATGGTATCCGCGGCCTGTCCCATCATTTTTTGGTAGGAGGCGAGTTCCTTCGGTAGGCGTTCGTAAAGCGTCATTTATTCGTTAATTAATTCCAATAATGCCACACTCTCAATGTGATGCGTGTGTGGAAACATATCTACAGGCTGTACTTTCAGCACCTTATATTTGACCGCCAAACGGCTCAAATCACGTGCCTGTGTACCCGGGTTACAGCTCACATACACAATGCGAGGAGCAGCCAGTTCAAGCAGCATATTCACCACATCCTCGTGCATCCCTGCACGTGGCGGGTCGGTGATCAGGAGGTCAGGCTTGCCATGTTTTTCTGCAAAATCGGCGGTCAAAATGGCCCGCACGTCCCCCACATAAAACTGCACATTATCTACCCCGTTGATCTGAGCGTTGACCTTGGCATCGTCGATGGCAGCAGCCACCTCTTCGATGCCCACCACTTGTTTACAGTTTTTGGCTACATACAAACCAATGCTGCCAATGCCGGTGTACAGGTCGTAAACATTCTCATGGCCTTGTAAGTTGGCAAAGCGAGTGACTACGTCGTACAAGTTTTGACCCTGGCGGGTATTGGTTTGAAAAAAAGACTTCGGTCCGATGCGGAAAACGACATGCCCTAGGCGTTCTTCGGCGTAGCCCTTGCCCGACCAGGTGTGTACCGGTAAATCCCAAATGGTGTCGTTCATTTTGAGGTTGATGCAGTACATTAGTGTGGTGATTTGGGGCAAGCGGCGCTGCATTTCTTCCAGGAAGGGTTTGCGCAAGTCTGGATTGTCTTCACCGAAAGAAACCAGAGCCATAGTTTCACCCAGGGTAGTGATGCGCAGCATGAGGGTACGCATAAAACCTTCGTGTTTTTTGACATCGTAAAAGCTCAAGCCCTGCTCGATGGCAATGTTGCGTACGGTATTGCGGATTTCGTTGGAGGGGTCGGGTTGGAGCCAGCAGTGTTCAAGGTTGATTACTTTGTCAAAACCGCCGGCGGGATGAAAGCCCAGCACATCGGCGGCATTCGTGATCCCGGATTTGATTTCGGCGTTGGTGAGCCATTTTTTGCAAGAAAAGGCAAACTCCATTTTGTTGCGGTAATAAAAGGGGCTTTCGGCACCAAGAATGGGCAGCCATTCGCCTACTTCCACTTTGCCCAAACGAGTCAGGGCATTTTCTACCACTATTTCTTTCTGTTGCAATTGTGTGGCATAATCCAAATTTTGCCATTTACAGCCGCCACAAGTGCCAAAATGCTGGCAAGCAGGTTCAACCCGATGGGGAGAATAGGTCGTGATTGATTGCAGGAGCCCTTCGATGCGGCCTTTGCGTTTTTTGAGCACCAAAATTTCTGCACTATCGCCTGGCACTACCCCTTTGGCAAATACAACTTGTCCGTCTTCGGTTTTACCTACGGCTTTTCCTTCATCCGCAATTCCGAAAAACTGCACATTGGAAAGGATTACATCTTTTTTCTTTCTGGCCATCCATTTTTTGAATTAAAGCGCGAAGATACAATCCTATTGCAATTAAGTATTACTATCTGGTAAGTACAATGTAGTCGCGCAAGAGGGTGCGCAGGAATTCCAGGTCATCACTTTTGCGCGTTTCATGGATGTCCAAGTGTTCTTTGAGTTGAGCGGCGAGAGATTCCACTACTGCCCAATGCGCGTCATTCGGGTATTTGCGCACCCGACTGATGACCTGTTTGATGCTGAGCATGTCCTGCTCGCTAAGGGCTTTTACTTGGTGATAAACGGGCTCGTAACTTTCGAGGGTATCGATATTGAGGATGTTGCGTAGGTGCATCCGGATGTTGTTGCGCTTGCGGATAACGGTGGTACCTGCGGTCATGTCGCCCAGGCGTTGTTGGCGAGTGGTGGAACTAATGAGCATGGCTGCCAAAATCCCCCCGGAAAGAATGGTATCCACATATTGGAAAACGGCCCGCAGGAGATAATCATTCACCGTAGGAATTTCACCATCCAGCCGCACTACCCGAATGTTGGTTATTTTTTTGCCCAGGGTTTGGCCGCCCATCATGCTCTCCAACAAAAAAAAATAACCAAAGAAAAAACTGAGAAAACACAGCGTAAAAAGCAACTGAAACGGAATCAATGCCGACAACCCCAATATGCTCAACATAATTGGGACCAAAAGACTGCTTACACCAATGATCACTAAATCAATTAAGGTAGATAGGCCACGTTCCCATAGCGAAGCCAATTCGTATTCGATGGTGACATTCTGGGTGGTTTTAATTTCGATGGTTTGCATGGGCCTGCTTGAAGATTGATGTAAATACTCCGTATATTAAGCTGGCCACGAAAATACAGCAGGATTTAGCAGGATGCAATATTTTGTACAAAAACTACTCCTGTTCGTGGTAATCATTTTCCGCTTCAGTCGTCGTTTCCGCTTCAGTCTCGATTGTGCTTTTGGCGACTTTGGCTTCTTGTTCGGCCAAAGTCAGATGGTCGCTCACGGAAGTTTCCAGCCAGATTGAGCCCGATTGGCGAAAGACCTGTACGTGCAAAAGGAACGCCTCTTCAAAGTTTTTTTCCAAAGCCCAGGTGATGGTGTCGGGCGCAATGCTGATGCTGCTCTCCCGGAGTTCCGGATTGAGGTCACCCAGCAGGGTATTGCGATCGTGAATCATAAATTTGGCAAAACTGCCCTTGCTTTCTCCATGTGACTTGGAGAAAAACTGTAACTTCAAATGTGGATACGCAGCTGTAAAGGCATTTTGCAAATCGCTGATGGGATCATTCGGACGGATGTGGATGGTCATGGTTTTAATTTTTGTTACAAGTTGTTGCACATTGAAATGAGTTGAGCTAATGGAGGTACTGAAAAAAAGTGATATTTGTCAGTGCATTGAAATAAGTATTAACGGGTGTCCGTTTCCGAACACTTTCTGTCCGCTTCTGAACAAGAAAATTCTTTTTTACCTATTTCAATAAATTGATTTTCAATTGAATAAAACTTTGGCACAGGGCTTGAATCTACATCATCAGGATAAAGAATGGTGACAAACCCACTATTCCAAGAGAAAAATAAGCCAAGCACTACCATGGATAGAAAGATTGAAAAGAAATTTTGGACCACCCAACGAATTGTACTTTTTGTACTCGGTGCCGCATTTGTAGGATTTTTCGGCTGGCAATTGCTGAAAGACCACAAAACTACGCTCAACGTTGAGCAAGACAAACTCACCATCTCGGAGGTCATGAACGGCACCTTCGATGAAACCATTCCCATCACAGGCAATGTGCAACCCCTCAAAACCATCCGCCTGGATGCGGTAGTAGGAGGTTATGTTACCCAAAAAATGGTAGAAGGGGGGAACGCGGTGACCAAAGGGCAAACCCTGTTGAAGTTGGAAAACCAACAACTCAAGCTCAACTTTTTGCAGTCTGAAACCGAGGCCAGCCGCCTGGTGAACGACCTGCAAAATACCCGTCAACGCCTCAAAGTGGAGCGCTTCTCCCTGCGCAGCAGCCTGAATGAACTGGACTTTCAAATTGAACAAGCCAAGGATTTATACGACCGCAACAAGCAACTATTTGGGGATAAAGTCGTCTCTGAACAAGAGTACCTGCGCGCCAAACGCGATTATGAACGCCTGGTTAAACAACGCGACATCGCAATCGAGTCGCAAAAATACCAGGAAGAAAACGCAGTCATCCAAATCAAACAACTGGAAGGCACCCTGGAACGCACCCAAAGAAACGTGGAACTCTGGCGGCAAACCCTGGAAAACCTGGAAGTAAAAGCACCCGTACCCGGCCTCTTGTCATCAATGGATGTGGAAGTGGGTTCTAATATCAGCCAAGGCCAAAACATTGGCCAGATTGACGATTTGAGTGGTTTCAAAATTCGGGCAGCCATCGACGAATACTACATCAACCGCGTATTCAGCGGCTTGCCGGGTAGTTTTGATTTCAATGGTAAATCATTCAGCCTCGAAATCATCAAGATTTATCCGGAAGTGCGCAGTGGCCGTTTTGAAGTAGACATGAAATTTAATCAAGGTGCTCCTGAGGGCATCAAACGGGGTCAATCTGTGACCATTCGTCTGCAATTGGGCCAGCCCACTCAAGCGGTTTTGCTACCCACCGGAGGTTTTTTCTCGACTACAGGTGGCAACTGGGTGTACGTCTTGGAAAATGGAGACAAACGTGCGGTGCGCCGCCGCATCTCCCTGGGGCGTAAAAACCCTGAATATTTTGAAGTATTGGAAGGGCTGAAACCCGGCGAACGGGTCATCACCTCCTCTTACGATACCTTTGGTGACAACGAAGTACTAGAATTTTAAAGAGAGAGATGAAAGATGAAAGAGGAGAGATGAAAGATAAAAGATGAGAGATAAAAGAGACGAGGTTTCATTCCTTCTCTTTTATCTTTCATCCCTCATCCTTCATCTCTCATCTCTCATCTTTCCACTCTCTCCTTTCATCTTTCATCTCTCATCTTTCATCTTTTATGATAAAGACCGTCAACCTACAAAAGGTTTTCACTACTGAAGAAGTAGAAACCACCGCCCTAAACGGCATTAGTCTGGAAATCCAAGACGGAGAATTTGTGGCCATCATGGGCCCTTCTGGTTGTGGAAAATCAACTTTGCTCAACATCTTGGGCTTGTTGGACAACCCATCCGTTGGGGAATACCATTTTTATGGCACCGAAGTCGCTAAAATGCCCGAACGCAGTCGCGCTCAATTGCGCAAAGGAAACATCGGATTTGTATTCCAAAGCTTCAACCTGATTGATGAACTTACGGTATACGAAAACGTGGAATTGCCTCTACTGTACCTCAAAGTACCTGCTGCTGATCGCAAAAAACGCGCCGAAGCCGCCCTGGAACGCATGAACATGATGCACCGCCGCAATCACTTCCCACAGCAGCTTTCCGGTGGTCAGCAACAGCGTACGGCCATCGCCCGCGCTGTAGTGGCCTCTCCCAAGATGATCCTAGCGGATGAGCCTACGGGTAACCTCGACTCTTCCAACGGCGAGCAGGTGATGAACTTGCTCCGTGAACTGAATATCGAAGGCACTACCATCGTGATGGTAACGCACTCGCCACATGATTCTGGCTTTGCCCACCGGGTGATCAACCTGTTTGATGGCAAGGTGGTGACGGAGAATTTTCATGTGTAAATTGTAGGGGCGCCCCTACGTGGGCGCCCCTACGAATTCCGTTTCCAAAAAACAGGCGACCACGAAGGGTCGCCCCTACAATTGACTGCCATGTTCAAACTCTTCCTGCGCATTGCCTCGCGCGCTTTCCTCAAGGATCGGACTTCCGGTTTGATCAACATCATTGGATTGTCTCTGGGTATGACCGGGGCCCTGCTCATCGGCATGTGGGTGACCAATGAACTGAGCTACGATCGCTACCACGATCACGCCGAGCGCATTTACCGCATCAAGAGTCACATTAAAGTTAGTGATACCGAGACCTGGCACTGGAATACCGTACCCTTAAAGTTGGCACCGGCCCTGGGTAGCCAATTGGCCGAAATTGAATTGGTCACCCAAACTACAGCCTGGGCGGGAGAGTCAACCATTAAACTCAAAAACCAGTTGATCAAAGTAGAGCGTTGCGCCACGATTGATTCCAGCTGGTTCAAAATGTTCAAGTACGAATTTGTGGATGGAGGTTCTGAAGCTTTTTTTCAACACCCCAAAAGTGTCATCCTCAATCAAAGCACCGCCCGCCAATTGTTTGGTGACGCCGATCCCATCGGTCAATTGTTGCGCATTGACACCAATGAATGTGTCATACAAGGCATCGTCAAAGACGATCCACTCAACTCCAGTTTTAAATTCAATCTGATGATTCCCCTGGCTTTGCGCCAAAGTGATCCCGGGAATCGAGAAAATGATGGTAGCTGGGGCAATTTCAGCTATAATGCCTACGCTCGCCTGCGCCCCAATACTGATGCCAAAAGATTGGGCAAACAGATCACCCGAATGTTGCGCAAAGAAAAAGAAGACAGCACCATCGTGGCTACCGTCGAACCCATGAAGGACATGCGCTTCGATCAGACGGTTATGAACACGGAAGCCAGTACTACCGACTTTAGCACGATTCGGGTCTTTTTCATCATTGGCTTATTAATTCTAGTGGTTGCTTGCATCAACTACGTCAATTTGTCCATTGCACGCACCAGCAAAAGGGGCAAAGAAATTGGCGTGCAAAAAATAATGGGTGCCAGCAAAGGGCAGATGTTTAGTCAGTTTATGCTGGAGTCTGCGGCAATGTGTACGGTTGCGCTGTTGGTCACCTTGTTGATGACCAAGCTTAGTATGCCGATGTTCAATCAATTGACCGGAGAAACTTTTGAATTGAACCTCCTGGATTTCAACCTTTGGAAAATTATTCTAGCTGTTCTAGTATTGGTCACCTTGCTTACCGGAATTTATCCCTCCATTTTATTGTCTTCCTTCCAGCCGCTCAACATCATGAAGGGTAGCAATTTTTTGAGCAAACATAAAACTGGCTTTTGGAAAGGTCTGGCCGTTTTACAATTTGCCATTTCGGTGGGGCTGATCGTAAGTACCCTCACCATTTACAAACAGTTGCAGTTTATTCGGAATACCAACCTGGGTTTTGACCGGGAGTACGTGATGCGCATCAATTTCCCCTGGCAAATGTTGAGGGAACCAAATGGTGAAGGTACCATGAAGCGGATGGTGCGCGAAATAGAAAACAACCCGGCAGTAAGTGGCATCAGTATGGCTTCGGCTTCTATTGTCAATCACGGCTCTAGCAGCAGTGGCAACTTTGAATGGGAAGGCCGCAAAGAAAACGAAAACCCAACCTTTGCTCCATTTTCAGCAGATGTCAATTTTCAAAAAATCTTTGGCTTAAAACTACTGGAGGGCCGTTGGTTTCAGGAAGGGAATAAAGCGGACGAAAGCAATTTTGTGCTCAACGAAGCCGCCGTCAAAATCTGCAACCTAAAATCACCCGTTATCGGCCAACGCTTTGAAGGCAATGGCATCAAAGGGCAGATCATCGGGGTGGTCAAAGACTTCCACTTGCGCGACATGCACGAAAAAATCCCGCCCGTGGTCATCAATGGAGATCCTAGCTGGCGCACTACTTTGTACGTCAAAACCACGGGCGCGAATGCCAGTAAGGCGGTGGATTTTGCCAATAACCTCTGGCGCGCAAACGTACCCGACCGCATCTTTGAATACCAGTTCCTGGATGATGAGTTTGAAAAACTGTACGAAAAAGACCAGCGCTCGGCCTTGATGTTCAACATCTTCTCGGTGGTTGCCATTCTCATTTCCTGCCTGGGACTCTTTGCCCTAGCTGCCTTCACTGCTGAGCGCCGCACCAAAGAAATTGGGGTGCGCAAGGTATTGGGTGCCTCCGTAGCGGGCATTGTAACCCTTTTGTCCAAAGACTTTGTCATTATGGTCTGCATTGGCATCCTGATTGCTTCGCCCCTGGCTTGGTACGTCATGCAAGGTTGGTTGCAAGATTTTGCCTACCGCATCACCATCGAATGGTGGTTCTTTGTAGTGGCTGGTTTGATGGCGATTGTGATCGCTTTGGTTACGGTAAGTATACAAGCAATTCGAGCTGCGCTGGTTAATCCGGTGCAGTCGTTGAAATCTGAATAAAATATTTTGGTTGAGGAAGGTTGAGAAGGTTGAGGCTGCCGCAGCGATCCTTGCACTTCGGCTACGCTCAGTGACCGGATCGCTGCGGCAGCCTCAACCTTCTCAACCCTATCAACTTTCTAAATCACCTCAACTGCTCTTCACATGGCCTACAATCCATTAAAACTCGCTTTCAAAAGCCTACAACGCAACCGCCTGGTTGCGGGCATCAACCTCCTTGGTTTGGCGTTGGGTTTCGCCGTATGCACCCTGATCTTTTTGATGGTGTTGCACGAGCGTGATTTTGACCGTTTTCACAGTCGGTTTGAGCGTATTTATCGGCTGAATACCATCTCGCGTTATGATGGCATGGCAGAAAGAACGGCGCCTTACAGTAGTTATCCAATGGGCCCTTTTTTGGCCAATACCTTTGAAAAGGAAATTGAAAATTACACCCGCCTGTCTCCAATTGACCAGAACTTCGTGCTCACTTATAAGGGGCAAGCCAATACTATACGCCAGGTTTTCGCCGTAGATACTTCTTTTTTTCAGGTGTTTGATTTTCCGTTGCTAGTGGGCAACCCGCTTACTGTCTTTGCCGACGAGCACAATGTGGTATTGAGCAAACAAAAGGCGGAAGAGATTTTTGGACACACCGATGTACTAGGAAAAGTATTGACCAAAACCTATGCGAACCCTTTCAAAGAAAACCAAGACACCGTAGAACAGTTTAAAGTCAGTGGAGTACTGGCGGAAATACCGAGCCAATCCCACCTGCAATTTGACATGCTATTCCACATCAAACGCCTGCCTTTTTGGGCGGTTTGGAACCCGGATATCGTCAACAACTGGCATGCCCAAGCGGCGATCACCTATGTGACGGTGCGCAGCGACAAAGTAGATGTGGCCGCCTTGGAAAACGAGATCCCCAAAAGGCTAAAATCGCGGATGCAACAATCCGAAAAAGTAGGACACCAATTTCAAGCCTTGGAGGATGTTCACCTGGGGTCAGGAAAATTACAAGATGGCGAGGCGACCAATCATGCCCGCTTTGATCAAGCCTATTTGTTGATTTTTGGCGCAATTGGCCTGTTTATTTTATTCATCGCCTGTATCAATTATTCCAACCTTTCCACCGTTATCGCCGGGCGTAGGGGCCGTGAAATTGCGGTGCGCAAAACCATTGGTGCTTCGCGGCAGTCCATCATTGTACAGTTTTTGAACGAATCTCTTCTTATGACCAGCATTGCGCTGTTGTGTTCAGTAGGCATTATTTTTTTGTTGCGGCCAATGTTGCGTGATTTGGATTATCCCGTTGCTGCCTTGAAGTATTTGTGGACTCCGGGATTTGGAATGGCCATTCTGGCATCGGTACTCATCTTGGGCATTGTATCGGGGGCTTATCCCGCTTTTATCGTATCCCGCTTTTTGCCTGTGAAAATATTCCGTGGGAGCAAAGGCCTGGAAATGCGGCGCGGCAAATTGGTTCCAGCTTTGGTAGTCTTGCAATTTACTGCGGCCATCGTATTGGTGGTATGTACCCTTGTTTCTTCGCGCCAACTCAATTTTGTGCTCAAAAGTGATATGGGCTATGCTACCGATCAAATTATGGTAGCAGACCTGGGCATGTCCAATATTTATAAAAGCCAGGTGGTTAAAAGTGAATTGGAAAAATTGCCGGGGGTAGTCTCCGTCGCATTATCGGATCAAACGCTGGGCCAGGGCTTGGTTCAAAATGGCGTTGAGTACCAAGGAAAATCGGGCAAATTGGAACATATCGCCATCCCCCGCATTGCAGTAGATCAAAACTTCATGGATTTTTACCACATGAAACTGGTGACGGGTAAAAGCATCAGCGCCGAAGGGCCAGCCAAAGGCAACGAATACCTCATCAATGAAACCCTGGCCAAACAACTGGGCTGGACACCACAAGAAGCCATCGGAAAACAAATAGGTTACACCGAAATAACGAATATGGGGCAGGTAGTAGGCGTGGTCAAAGATTTTCATTTCAATAGTTTGTACCAAAATATTGAACCCTTGTGCATGCGGGCCAGCAACTGGACAACCTCCATCAGTGTAAAAGTATCCACTAAAGATGTGTCCAGCAACCTGGCGGCCATCACCAAGGCCTGGCAAAAAATCATCCCCGACAAACCCTTCGATTACGAGTTTATGGACGATCGTTTTGCGGCTATTTACGCTGCCGAAAGTCGTTTGAATCGCCTGACTCAACTGGGCTCAAGTTTGGCCATATTTATCGCTTGCCTGGGGTTGTTTGGCCTGGCGACCTATGCCGTAGAACGCCGCACCAAAGAAATTGGCATCCGCAAAGTAATGGGTGCCAGCATTAGCAGCATCACTGCTTTGCTTTCGCGGGAGTTCATTCGGCTGGTGATTGTAGCAACTTTGATTGCCGGACCTATTGCCTGGTACCTTTCCGAACAATGGTTGCAAAACTTTAGCTACCGCATTTCACCCCAATGGTGGATGTTTCTGGTAGCTGGACTAGGTGCCGCTGCACTGGCGTTTTTGACCATCAGTATTCAAAGCATCAAAGCCGCTTTGAGCGATCCCGTTAAGTCTTTGCGCAACGATTAATTTTATTTTTTCCAAAATACACTCCTATGCTTACCAACTACCTGAAAATAGCTATCCGCAACCTGATGAAGAACAAACTCTTCACAGGCTTGAATTTATTGGGATTGGCCCTGGGCATTGCTGTAGCTTTGTTGCTGTTGGTGTATGTGCAGGATGAAGTGTCTTTCGATCGTTTCCATCCCAAAGTGGAGCGCATTTATCGGGGCATTGTCGAGGTAACCTTTGGAGAAACCAGCGAAAGTTGGGCGACCTATCCCAACATTGTTGGCCCAACGATGAAAAGCGAAGTGGCCGGGGTAGAGGAGCAAATGCGCATATGGGAGCATAATTTTGGAGATCCCGCTTTTGTCAGTACGGGCGAGCGCAAGTTTGTGCAAAAAAACTTCGCCTGGGCGGATTCGACCATTTTTAAAATTTTTGACCTTAAACTCCTGGATGGCAATCCCGCCACTGCGCTGAATGGCCCCAAAAAAGTGATCTTGAGCAAATCGGTAGCAGAAAAATATTTCCCAGGAAAAGATCCGATTGGTCGTTTGATCAAAATTGACAACTCCCTGGAGCTGGAAGTAACCGGGATATACGCCGATTTTCCACAAAACTCAACCCTGGATGCTGAAGTAATTGGTTCCTTTCCCAGCATGGCCTGGACGGTGAACAATTCGAGCTGGAGCAACGCCAGTTTTGAAACCTTCTTTTTGTTGAGCCCTGGTGCGGATCCCAGAAAACTGGAAGCGCAATTCAATAAGATTTACGAAAAAAATGTCACCGTGGATAACCGCTGGATGAAATTCCGGCTGCAAGCTATGACGGACGCCCACCTACATTCCGCCAGCATCGGACACTCTTACAGCGACCGGCTTGGTGACCCTCAACAGGTGCGCATCCTCATCATTTTGGCGATCGTGATCCTAGTGATTGCCTGCATCAACTACATGAATCTGGCTACGGCCCGCTCACAGCTGCGCTTCCGGGAAGTGGGCATCACCAAAACGGTGGGGGCTACCCGCATGCAATTGGCCCTGCGTTTTTACCTGGAGACGGCACTGATGGTGGCCATCGCCCTGGTGTTGGGAGTAGTGCTGATGCTGGGAATTCTACCCATTTTTAATGATTTGGCGGGCAAACAGTTTGGGGTTTTGGACGTGCTCACACCCACAGTTTTGTTGGGCTTGTTGGCCATTGGAACGCTTGTAACGCTGTTGGCCGGTTCTTACCCAGCTTTGATGTTGTCTTCTTTTAACCCAAAACATTTGTTGCAAACCGCCTTCCGCCCAAAGTCATCTGCGGGAGTATTGCGGCGCTCCTTGGTGGTGGTGCAGTTTTCTGCCTCAATCATTCTGATCATCTGCACAGTATTGTTTTACCAGCAACTTGATTTCATCCAGCAACGCAATCTGGGTTATAAGCCCGACCAAGTGGTGGCCATCAACATGGCGGCTGCCGAAACCAAAGATCAGGTCAATGGATTCAACAATGCCTGCAAAGCCCTAAGCAGTGTACAGGAAGTGACGCGTGCCCAAACTTTTCCCGGACAAGGCGGCAGTGGTCGTACCATTTCTCCCCCCAACAGTGAATCTCAAACCATTCCGGTAACCACCAACCACGCAAACACGGAAATCCTGGATGTGTTGGACATTAAATTGCTGGCGGGAAGAACCATTCCTACTGCCGAAAAAGACCCAAAAGACACTACGGTGCAGGTAGTGGTCAATAAATTTGTAGCCGACTTTTTGGGCTATACTCCTGAAGAAGCGATTGGCAAAAAAGCATCGAACTTGTTTGACAATGCTGAAATTGTAGGGGTGATGGACAACTTCCATTTCGACAATTTCCACCAACCCATCGGGGGCTATGCTTTCCACAACGCCAACACCGAAGCACGCACTTATACCTTGATCAAATTGCAAACCCAGGATTTGCCACAAAGCATGAAACAAATCGAGGCCCTGTTCAATCAGAGCCTACCCACTTCGGCCTTTGACTATGTTTTTCTGGATGATCATCTGAATACCTTGTACAGCCAGGAGCAGCGGACGGCCTCCGTGGTGATGGTGTTCTCCTGTTTGGCCATCTTGATTGCTTGTCTGGGCCTGTTTGGTTTAGCGGCTTTCACAGCTGAGCAACGCACCAAAGAAATTGGAGTACGCAAGGTGTTGGGCGCATCCATCGGCAGCATCGTACAATTGCTTTCCCGCGACTTTTTGGTTTTGGTACTGGTATCGGTAGTGATTGCTTCACCCGTAGCCTGGTACTTTATGAATGGCTGGCTGAAGGAATTTGCTTACCGCATCAACATCGAATGGTGGGTGTTTGTAGTGGCCGGGGCTGGGGCTATGCTGATCGCCTTCCTGACGGTGAGCATGCAGAGTGTGCGGGCGGCTACGATTGATCCGGTGAGATCGTTGAAGAGTGAGTAGAAAACTTATGAGCTTAAAGCGGTTGATTTTGGGAGACGCTAAGGAAAACCGCTTTATTGCTTATCAAGAGCGCTCACCAACACCCCATCCACTTTCCTTTCCAGTCCATCAAAATTCACGCCCATTGCCACCAATCCTTTGCCCATGTTTTTAAACTTTTCCAAATACCCTCGTTCAAAAATGCTGTCCAGAGCCACTTGAGCCGATTGGTTCAACTTAAACTCCAGGACAAAAATACGCTCATCTGTTTTGACCACTGCATCACAGCGGCCACGATTGGTTTTTACCTCACTGTCCAGGAAAATGCCGATCAAATTAAAAGTGAGGTGAACGATGCCGTGGTAAAATTTTTCCAGGTTCTTTTCCCAAAATTGGTAATCGATGCACTGAAAAACTTCGTTGAGGTCTTCTTGAAAATGTTCAAAATCATTTTGTTCAAAAGCTTTGCGCAAACGAGCGATCAGGTTGGTGGAGGTATTAAAAGGATCGTTGCGGTAGGCGTCCAGTAGATAAGAATTCAGTGAAAAACTGACTTCCTGATTGGGGATGCGCAGGGTGTACAGCAGATCGCGGTGCTCGTAGGAGTCCAGTGTTAAATACCCGGTTTGGTAAAGCAACGAATAAGGATTGAGGCGCTCAAAATCAAAATCATTGAGCACGTTTTCCGTGACTTGTACTTCCTCGAAATGGGTAAGCTGGTGTTTTTTTAACTCGTCAATCAAAAAAGTAGGCGTGCCTGTCGCAAACCAATAGTTGCGAAAATGATTGATGTCGCTGAAAAAATTGAGGATGGAAAAGGGGTTGTACACCCGATTTTTTAAATCCCAGGTGTAGCCATTGTACCAGCGACGCACTTCGGCTTTGTCGCACTGTTTGAGCTCTTCCGGAAAATACTGTTCCAGTTCAGTTTGCGTAATGCCCGTCAGGGTTCCATAGCTGCGGTGCAAAGACAAATCAGCTAGGTTATTCAAATCCGAAAAAATGCTGACTTGAGAAAATTTACTTACCCCGGTGATGAACAGGAGGCGAGTTTTGCCGCCCAGATCTTTTAAAACGGAATACAGTGTTTTTAAAGTAGCCCGATTTTTTTCAGCCAGCGTCCGGTCTTTTAATGTGTCGATAATGGGTTTGTCGTATTCATCGATGAGAATAACGACTTTGTTGATCTTTGACAGCGTAAGTATAATCTCTCGAAAGCGCAGTGCATTTCCTTCCTGAGTCAGTTCCAGTTGATAGGAATTTGCAACTTTATCTAATTCAGTAGCTATTGCCTCTTCTAAACCAAGTTCTTGAATCCCCATATTGCTAAAACTAATCCGCACTACTGGAAAAGTTTCGGCCCAATTCCAACGATCTTCAATCCACAATCCCGCAAACAATTCTTTCTTCCCCTCAAACAAACATTGCAGGGTATCCAACAGCAAACTTTTGCCAAAACGCCTAGGCCGCGACAGGAAAAAAAAGCCCACCGATTCCGCAAAATTGAAGATTTGCTCCGTTTTATCCACATAGACGTATCCTCCCTCGCGGAGCACCTGGAAATGCTGAATGCCAATTGGATATTTTTGGATTGGTTTCATGGAACAAAGATACCAATATTGTTTTTTGTAGTGAAATGATTTAATTTGATGAAAATTTTCAATCCAATGCTTCTCGCATCCGAAGAACATCAAATTGCAGCTATTCTGGAAAGCCTCAGTGCTCCACTGTTGGCCAACCGGCTAATGATTGCCTTGGAAGAAGAAAAAAAGAGGCGGGAAAAATTCTACCGCGACATTGATGATGACATGAAAGTGGAATTTATCAATGGGGAAATCATTGTTCATTCGCCCGTCAAGAAGGAACACACCGATGCTACGGGGTTCTTATATCACTTGCTGGATATTTATGTGCGCATCCACGCATTGGGCTACGTCGGTTACGAAAAGGTGTTGACTGCCCTGACCCGCAATGATTACGAGCCAGATGTCGTCTTTTTTGGGGTTGAAAAAGCCACTCATTTCAAAAAAGGCCATTGGAAATATCCGGCCCCGGATTTTGTAGTAGAAGTACTTTCTGATGGCACAGAGCATCGGGACCGAGGCATCAAATTTAACGATTACGCTGCTCATGGTGTGGCAGAATACTGGATCATTGATCCTCAAGACGAAACCATTGAACAGTATTTTTTAGATGGGGAAGTGTATAAACTGCACCTCAAATTGAGCGAAGGTCCGATTCGGTCAAAAGTTGTTGAGGGCTTTGCCATTGAGGTAAAGGCGGTTTTTGACGAGGAAGTGAATTTGGCAGAGTTGAGGCGGATTTTGGAAAAATAACTCACCTCAACACCTTCTTATCAATCTTCCCCGTTGCACTCACCGGCAACACCGCCAAAAACTCAACATACTTCGGCACTTTGAATTTCGCGAGATGCTGCACACACCAGACTTTTAGCTCGGCCTCATCCAGCAAATGCCCTTCCTCCAGGGTGACAAAAGCCTTACCGACCTCGCCCCATTTTTCATCCTTCACCCCGATCACTGCTGCGCCCGATACTTGTGGGTGGGCCACCAGCACCCTTTCGATCTCCGCCGGATACACGTTTTCACCACCCGAAATGAACATATTTTTGATGCGGTCCACCACGTAAATGTAGCCCTCTTCGTCTTGCCGGATCATGTCACCGCTGTAAAACCAGCCTTCGCGGATTGAACTGGCCGTAGCCTTGGGATTGCCCCAGTAGCCGGGAGTGGTCATGGGGCCGCGCAGCAGGAGTTCGCCGGGGGTATTGACCGGAACTTCCTCGCCGTTTTCATCCACTATTTTCATGTCCACGTAAAAATTGGGGCGCCCGATGGAGCCTTTTTTGCGGATGGCATCGCGGTGGTGCAGGGAAAAAAGATTGGGGCCCACTTCCGTCATGCCAAAACCCTGGCGGATGAAGACACCTTTGTCGTGCCATGTCTCGATGAGTGGGATGGGCATGGGCTCTCCGCCCACGATGATGTAGTACAAGCTGGACAAATCTGCCTCAGTGAACCCCTCACAATCGGCAATCATCTTCAACATGGTTGGCACTCCCATAAAGATGCTCGGCTTTTCGGCCTTCAAGGCTTTGAGCACCTCCTCTGCATCGAATTTTTTCATCAAACACACATAACCGCCATGATGCAGGAGGGGCGTGGTGAGCACGTTCCAACCCCCGGTGTGAAAAGGCGGCATACACACCACTGTACGGCCATGAGAGTTGATCACCAAACTCATGGCCGTATTGATGCTGTTCCAAAACAACATCTTGTGGGTGTACAAGGCACCTTTGGGGAAACCCGTCGTGCCCGAGGTATACAGGATAAAGATCGGATGGTTATCATCCAAAAAAGTGGGAATGAAAGGCCATTCGGGCTCTTCCGCTGCGGCTTCCAACCAAAGGCCCAGCTCCTCCACACTCCAGTGCTGTTCGATGCTTGGAGTTGTAGGGGCTGCATCCAATAAGGATTGGTATTTTGTTTCGGCCAGGATCAGCCTTGGTGTTGAATCTTGCAACAAATAATCAATTTCAGGCGCACTCAGTCGGTAGTTGAGCGGCACCAGCACCAGTCCCGTTTTTTGCGCAGTGGCAAACAGGACAATGTACTCCAGGCAACTGTCCGCCAACACCGCTACCCGATCACCCAATTGTAAACCCAGATCCTGGGTCAGGTACCAGGCCAGGCGATTGGCCATTTTATTGAGCACACCATAACTGAGCGTACGGGCCGTTTCCCATTCTTTTACCGCAATTTCATCCGGGCTGTAAAGCGCCCATTTGCTGAACCAATCCTTCATTGTTGTTGCTTAAAGTCTAAACGCTGCCGAAGCAAAAGCCAATCCTCCACCCGAACCGATGAAAAATACCAAATCCCCCGCTTTGGTTTTGCCTTTTTCTACCGCATCATTAAAAGCCATGGGAATACAGGCCGATCCGGTATAGCCGTAGTGGTGCATGATGGTATGCGCCCGGTCGTGGGGTACTTCCAGCAAGTCCAGGGTATCCCAAATCGAATTGATGTTGATTTGGGTGATGAAATACTGGGCCACCTCCTGCGGGGTCACCCCAATCCGCTCACAAAGGGTTTGGGCCATTTGGGACCACATGCTCGGGTTGAGGGTTTTGGGGAATTTTTGGATAAACTTCAATTGGTGATCGTGGTTGGCCACAATCGCGTCACTAATCGGGTGACGAGCACCGCCGGCATAAATACCCATCCATCCGTGGTATTGCCCCTGCGAAATAAGTTGACTGCTCAAATAGCCGGTCTGTTCGTCATTATCGGCCCGGAGCACAACGGCGCCCGCCCCGTCTGCAAAAAGGGTAACGGTTTTTTTGTCTTCCAGATTGAGGTATTTGCTCATGGCATAAGCCCCAATGACCAAGATATGTTGGTAGTGTTCATCGGAACGGATGTACTTGACCCCAATGTCCAGGGCAGTTACAAACCCTGCACAAGCCGTGTTGATGTCAAAAGTGCCCGCATTACTGGCTCCCAAACGGGCCTGTACCACCGCCGCGGTAGAGGGGGAAACAAATTCCGGGGTATCCGTAGCAATCAGAATCAGGTCTAATTGCTCGGGTTTGAGGGAGGCACGTTCTAGGGCTTGTTGGGCTGCGGCTACGCACAGGTCGGCGGTACTTTCATCCGGGGCACACCAGCGGCGCTCGTGGATGTGTACGTTTTCGCTCAGCCAAGTGGCTACATCTTCACCCAATAAGTCGTTGAAATACTGATTGGTAACAACACGCTCCGGGGCATAAGCGCCGGTAGAAATGATGCGGGCGTTGCGCATTATGTAAGGTTTGGGGGTTCCGGGGTTCCAGGTTCCAGGTTCCAGGGTTCGGGGTTCCAAGGTTCCAAGGTTGGTTAAACCTTGGAACCTTGGAACCCCGAACCCTGGAACTCAGGAACTCAGGAACCCTGGAACCTTATTTTTTCGGTAAATCAACTTTCACTTCCAAAGACAACAAACGGCTAATCGAAGGCGAAGCCACAAACTCCCGCACTTCAGAGCCAAACAGGTTCACTGCCTGCGCAGCTACGGTGAGTTTGCCAAAACGGTAACCTGCGCTCAGGTCCACGTTGAAAAATCCACCGAGCGGGCCAAAGTTAAAGTTGCGGCCAACCTGACGGTCTTCGTACACTGGCGAACCCGCATAGATCAAATCAGGATTGGTTTTGGCTGCCACGTTGATGCCAGAGAAGAAGTCATAAGCTTGTACCCAACGACCAAAGATGCTGCTGAAGAACTTGCCTTTGGAGTAATTCAGGCCTAGACCCAACTTGTGTGTAGGTGTATTGATGGGCAAGTCGTTTTCGTTCACCTTGCCATCGCGGTTGCCATCGTTGGCAGTATCGCTATTGTCCAGGTCGTAGCTGAACCAGGAGTAGTTCAAGGTGGCCAATAAACCTGCTGCAACGCTGTAATTGAAAGACACGTCGGCACCGTAAGTAGCCACTTTACCAAAGTTCAGGTAAGTCAAGACCAAAGCCGAACCAGTAGCTGGAGTACCCGGTACAACCTGACTCATGGGCACATCGCCCCGGTGAGTGACGGTGCGGCCCCCGGTGGCAATGTTGATGGATGGGCTAAGGAAGTTTTCGGATGTGTTGTAGTAGGCATTCGCATCTACAAACAGACGCTCTCCAAGGGTGCTTTTGTATCCAACTTCCACCGTTTGAATGGTTTCTACTTTCAAACCCGGGATTTTGGTGCCGTCAGACAAGGTATAACCAGTACTATTGCCCAGCAGTACGCCACCAAAGATGTTGGCTTCCAGGTTCAGGATGGTTGGCGCAGCGATCCCCCGGCCATAGGTCAGGCGGAAGGAACTGGCGTCGTTGTAGTATACCAAGGCAGCTTTGGGGATGAAGTTGAAGCCGTACAAATCATGGTCGTCAAAGCGAGCAGCTGCTACAGCCTTGAGGTGTTCACCAAATTTGCGCTCAACTTGCAGGTAACCACCAACCTGGGCCACTTCGATGTTTTCGCCTCCGTCCAGCAGGTAAGTTCCTTTGGAGTTGGCACGGTCTTGCTGGTATTGTACCCCGAGAATGAAGTCAAAGCCAGCCACACTGTTGTTGTATTGTGCTTCGGCATTGGTGCGGTTGGAGTTGTCTTTAAAAACTGAGTTGCGGTTGAGCGGCACACCCACCGTCGGGCTGATGCCGAACCACTGCTCACCAAAAGAACGACGACGAGATTCTTCTTCACTAAAACCAGCATCTTTAAACGACCAGTAGTTTTGGGTGCGCTGGTTCATGGCATAAGTATCTTCAGTTTTGGAGTAAGTCTGGTAAGCCTGAACGAAGAACCGTGGCGATACGTAGCGCAACTGGAACCAGTTGATCTGCCAATCTTTGATCTGATTGCGGCCAGCATTGGTAAGCCCAATGTTGTTGCTCGTGCTATGGCCGTAGGACAAAATGATGTCAGACTTGCTGGTCGGCGAGTAATAAAGGCCCGCCTCCCCGCGCAGGGAGCTGAAGTCGCGATTCAGTTCCAACTCCGTTGATTTATGCCGGATGATTTTGGAGCCATTGCCCGTACCACCAAAAAGTCTGTTGTCGAAAGCCGTGTTGTTGTAATAAACGGTATCGGTGTAGTCAAACTCGGTTCCTTTCAAGTATTCGGCACTCACTTTGAAGGCAAATTTATCGCCCCATTTGCTGGCATGGCGGAAACGGGTGCTCAACACATTTTGGTTGCCTACCCCCACCGCGATAGTCGTCCCTTGGGAGGTACGAGGGTCTTTGGTGATGGTGTTCAACAAACCGTTGTGGGCGTTGGGGCCGTAAAGCGCTGAAGAAGGACCAAGGATGACTTCTATCCGCTCTACATCTTCTTTTACGGTAGTGCTCAATGCACCCAAGGGCAAGCCAGTAGCGATGAGGGTCGTCAAACGGTTGTCGTTCAACTGCAAGTTTTTGGGATTAAAAGCACTGTTGAAGCCCCGGGCATTGATGCCTACACCAAGTACGCCCGAACGTACATAGTCCACCCCTCTTTGGCGACCCAATAATTCGGCCACGTTAAAAGAAGGCAACTCGCTGATGGCCTTGGAGTTGATTACGGTGATGGTGGCTGGGGCGTTGGTTAGTTTTTCGGCTTTGCGTGAAGCGGAAACGACCACTTCCTGACCGAGCAAGACCGCAGCCCCCATCGAAAAGTCAAGGGTAGTGGTTTCACCCGCTTTTACGACGACGATTTTTTTGAAATTTTGGAAACCTGTGTAGGTAACTTCCAGGGCGTATTCCCCTGGTTTAACATCGGCAATGGTGTACATTCCACTGGCGTCGGTGGCAGCGCCTTGGCTGGTACCGGCAATGACTACGTTGGCTCCCACCAACGCTTCGCCTGATTCGGCATCTTTTACTGTCCCCTTGATGGTTCCATTTTGAGCTTGCAGGCTGATGCAGGTAAACAGCGCCGCGCACAGCAACGACAAGAGCGTATAGGCTTTTTTCATAACGAGTGCGTTTTGCATGAATTGAAATGATGAATGGTGAACAGGCTATTGGACAAAATATACTTTCAACCAAGTCCCTGATGGTAATGAATGATTTCGGGATTAAAATTAGAAGGAGATTGATGTGCTGGATGTAGGATCAAGAAACTCAGGTAGGTTGACTTTTTGCAAAGAGGTGAATAAAAAACGCTCTAAACAATTGAAAACGAATACGATTGATGCTTCAATGTCAAGCTTGACTCAGTTGTAGTTTTGTGACCAAGAGCCTTTTTCCGGCTTTAGCCTTAAAAATGCATAGTACACTGAAAATGAAAACAATGGAAAAAAGAAACCTTTGATCATAAAGTCATTTTTTCAATGTATTTGCGCTACTCAAGGTGAAGGTAAAAATAAAAGTCAAGTCGTAAATTACCAATAAAATCGATAGCGTTGGATTTTTGTAAAAATTTAACAATCAATTTTTTATGATGATTTTTTTTGCTCTTTTTGAAAAGAATGTATAAAAATGGCTTTAAGTCAACCCAAGTGCTTATTTTTCAAAACAAGTCAAAGATCACCTACCTCGATTACAATTAATTATTTTTCGGCCACGATTCTTTACCAAATAAAATAATCCAAATTTCCCCTACAATGAATTCACGAAGCGCTGTGATGCTTTGGTTCACCTGCATCATGCCATTTTTTGTGTACAGCCAAACGCAAGTCAAAAGTATGGAAGACATTCGATACCCTTTTGCGGTAAAAAAAATAACCTTGCCCAACCAGGTCAGCATCGCTTATGCCGATGAAGGCAAGGGCAAAACGACCCTGATTTTCATTCACGGCCTGGGCAGTTACCTGCCTGCCTGGAAAAAAGTGGTGGACGAACTGCGGCAGGATTATCGTTGTATTGTGGTCGACTTGCCGGGCTATGGCAAATCGGGGCGGGGGGATTGGAGCTACGATATGGCTTTTTTTGCCGATTGTATCGAGGGGCTGGTCAAAAAGCTCAAACTGCGCAAAGTCAGTCTGGTGGGGCATTCCATGGGCGGACAAATCAGTCTTACCCTGGCCTTACGTCAACCCCAATGGTTGCAAAAACTGGTCTTATTGGCACCCGCTGGCTTTGAAACGTTTACGGAAGCCGATCGCGCCTGGTTTACCCAATATGTCACGCCAGCAGTTTTTAAGGCCACTCCTGTAGCCCAAATTGAACGGAACTTTGACGTCAATTTTTATGGGGCAAAAATGCCCGCCGACGCCCGGTTTATGTATGAGGATCGCTTGTTCATGCGGGAAACCGCAGAATTTGACCAATATTGCAACCTGATTCCCAAATGTGTGCAGGGGATGTTGCAGCAACCCGTAGCGGATCGTTTGCACGAAATCAAAATACCCGCACTCATCTTCTACGGCAATGATGATTTGTTGATCCCAAATCGGATTTTGCACCCCAAGCTCAGTGTCGAAGCGGTGGCCAAACAGGGTCAGCAACAACTGCCCCATAGCCAATTGGTGATGGTGCCGCAGTGTGGTCATTTTGTGCTTTGGGATGGAGCGGCTACCGTCACTGCGTCAATCAGAACATTTTTCAATACCAAATAAGCAGCTCAAATCTAAAACCCCTCCTCGAAAGTTTCAGACTTTCGAGGAGGTCAAGCAAAGCAGGATATTGCGTGTATCGAAAAATCTCGCTTTGCTTAACCTTCCCGAAAGTCCGAAACTTTCGGGAAGGGATTTTGGATCAGTGCTGGATTCAAAAACCCATCAATGAACAGACTACAACAAAAGGTGGCCATCGTCACCGGTGGCGCCAGCGGAATTGGCAAAGCTACCGCCCTGCGCTTTTTGCAAGAAGGTGCCACTGTGGCCATTTGGGACATCAATGAGGCCAGTGGCAAAGCCGTTGCGGCGGAATGGGCCGGACAAGGCCTGTCTTGCAAGTTTTATAAAGTCAACACTGCCGACCTGGATGCCGTACAAGCAGGAGCCGATGCCGTCATGCAGGATTTTGGGCAAATCGATATCCTGATCAACAATGCGGGCATTACGAGGGATTCCTCGCTGAAAAAAATGTCGCCCTTGCAATGGCAGCAGGTCATCGATGTCAACCTCAGTGGGGTATTTTATTGCACCAAAGTGGTGAGCGGCTACATGAGCGAACGCAATTATGGGCGTATCATCAACGCGGCTTCGGTGGTGGCCTTGTACGGCAATTTTGGTCAAACCAATTATGTCGCCTCCAAAGCCGGGGTGATCGGCATGACCAAAGTGTGGGCCAGGGAGTTTGGCCGCAAGGGCATCACCGTGAACGCCATTGCGCCGGGTTTCATCAAGACCGAAATGGTGGAGACCATTCCAGCAGAATACCTGGCGGATTTGGAAAGCCGTACGCCCGTGGGCAGGATAGGCATGCCGGAGGATGTGGCCAATGCGTATTTGTTTTTGGCATCGGATGAGGCGTCGTTCATCAATGGGGTGACCTTGTCGGTGGACGGGGGACTTGTACTTTGATTTTTGTAATATTACGAAACTTCATACCATCTTTTCTAAGGTGACCCCTAAGGTGAACTAAGGTGTCTAAGGTGGTGAAATTTTGCCCTGCTGCGCAGGGCTTTTTTTTATTTTCACCACCTTAGACACCTTAGACACCTTAGGGGTCACCTTAAATAGATGCGCCTGCGGCGCAAATCCAAGTCATTCTTTGTGTTTTCAAACGTTACCACATGCGCAACAAACTGCAAATCTTCACCAATTTCGCCAATACCCTGCTGCCGCACGAAACGCACTACCTGCTGGCCGTGCAGCAATTGGCCGATCAGGTGAAGCTCGGCATTTTGGAGCGGGTGGATTACAATTGTCAACACATCAACCAGTTTACCCCTTTCGACCCCAACATCGACAAACGCAAGTACTCCCACCTCAAAAACTGGGTGCAACAACGCCTCACCGAACTGGATGTCGATGCCCACTTTGAATGGATGAGTACCCTGGAGCGGCAAATCACTAAGGATGCCATAGAGGCCGAGGAAGAAAAAACCTTGTTGCGCGAAATCCGGCAGTATGAACATCCGGGCTTTTTTTTCACCAAGTTTTACGAACTGGTCCAACAATACCGCCATTTCTTATTGATCCGCATGCGCTATGCCGATCATGAAACCGTGCACAAATTCCTGGAAACCTACCAGGAAGCACACGCCAACAGCAAGCGGATTTCCGAGCAATTTCATCAGGCTACACTCGACATCGTCAAGCAGTATTCCGAAAACTCTGCCGAATCCATCCAGTGGGAAAAGTGGCTCACCCGCATTTTTTACGATGAGACATTGGAGGGTTACACGCGCTACATGGCTTTTGTCCGCCTGACTTTCATCAGTTTCAACTACCGCAAACTGGATTTGTTGGGTGAAAAATTTGCTTATCTCGACCGCATTTTTGGCGAAGGAAAGTTTTATTCCAAACGGATTTTGCTCAATTATTACCATTTGCGGATGTTGCTGCATGCGCGCTTGCGGGAGTTTGACAAGGCGATTCACTACGGCTACCTCTCCATACGGGGCAAAACCCACGATTACCTTTTCTACGTCAACAACCTCGGCGCCGTATTGCTGCGCGCCAACAAACCCCAGGAAGCCCTGACCATGATGCGCAACGCTGCACCAGAAATGAAAAGCAGCCAGAATTATTACAACAAGGTGGGCTTTGTGGCTTTTTACATCAAGTGTTTGTTGCAAAACCAGATGCTGCGCAATGCCGAGAGTTATGCGGAAACCTTCCTTTCGGCGTACGAAAAAGAAGTGCTGCAATACCGCTGGCACACCTTTTTTACCGCGTACATGGGGGCTTTGTTGAGCCAGCGCAAGTTTCAAAAGATGATTCGGGTAACCACCAAGTACCGCTTGCTGGATTTGGAAAAAGGCTACGAAACCCGCCCTGACTATGTGCCCGCCCTGCTTTGGTACACCTCGATCGCGCAGTACAAAGAAGAGATCATCGATAAAAACACGCTCCAGCGCCGCCTCCAGGATTATTTCAATGCCCACCGGGGAGAAAAAGACCGCAGCCACCAGATTGGGGAGTTGTTGAATGAATTGAAGCCACACGCGCCGGAGGTAATTAATTATTTGCAAATTTGGTCATGAGTGCTTCCCAAAACAAAAAAAGGTGCAGGCCCGCAGACCTGCACCACTGTTACATGGGATCAAAAAATGTTCATGGGATTATGCCAACAATTATTGTTTGACAACTAAGGTTTTATATCGGTTTTCAGTAGAGATGGCCTCCAAAAAATAGGTTCCGTTTGGTAGCTCGTCCAGATTCAGGGATTCGCGGTTGCTGCCATTTTGTTTGTGCAGCACGGTTTTGCCCGTCAAATCGCGGAGTACAAACTGGTAAGCAGCAGCACTGACTGGCAAATCCAGATTCAATTGACCAGTGGTAGGGTTGGGGAAAGCCCGCAATTGTCCCTGGGGCAGGCCACTGTTGTTGTTGAGACCAGTAGGTACTCCCACACAACCTTGTACATTGACCTTGAACTCACAGCGGGCGCATTCTTTGCCACCACATTTCACGATAATTTGCACCAGGAACACCCCATTGCTGCCAAAACCGATCGTTTCATTCAGGGTAGCATCGTTGAGCGAGCTGTACACAACTGCCCCACTAGCACTGGTTACGGTAATGTCGTATTTAGCCTGACAAGGTGCTTTGCAGAGGTACGAGCCGCTGAGGTTGTATTTGCCACACTTGAGGTCGAAACCTAGTCCACACAACTCAGGGAAGATGGCCCCATTGCCCGACAAGGCTGGTTTTTTCTCCCACTGGCCACAACAATCCACTGGAGGACATTCCACTTTGATGAAGAAGCGGCAAGGTGGGCAAGGTTTGCCATCGCAGTAAGGTTGTAGAAATACGGTGTAGGTGCCAGTTTGGGTAAAATTGTAGGGAACGGCTACAGAACCCGCGCCAGAAAAATTGGTGGTTGTACCATTTGGCGCGGTCACAATACCCTTGATTGCTGCGCAATTGCCATTGCCGATGCACTGGTACATCGCTTCAATGTAATAGGCTTGGTTGCACTTGGCGGCGATCGTTTCCCCACACTTCACGGGAGTGATGCTACCACCCAGATTGATCTGGATTTTTTGCCAGCCTTCTCCTTGGGCAGGGCACTCGCATGCGCAGCCGAACACCTGGAATTTGAAGACACATTTGTCGCATACTTTTCCACCGCATTTTACGACTATGGTTATCGAGTAAGCGCCATTGGTGGTGAAATTGAGGACTTCATTGAGGGTGTTGTCGTTGGCCGTGATCACGATCGGGGCGCCAACCGCTGGGTAAAGCGTCACATCGTAAGTCGCTTTGCAGGTATCTTTGCAGAGGTAATTGCCAATCAGCTGGAACTTGCCACACTTGAGTTCAAAACTTTTGCCACATACATCTTCGTATTTGATGTTTGGGCCGATCAGGTCAGGCAGGTTTTCCCATTTCCCACAACAATCTACGGGCTTGCAGTCGACAATTTTCACAACGAACTTGCACTCGTAACAAATCTTATCCCCACAGCGGATGATGATGGCAATCACATAAGTGCCAGGAACCGTGGGCAGTGCTTGTGAAAAGGCATTGCCGGTACCAGTAGCAGTGGTCGTTCCATTCACGAGGTACTCGTACTTGGCCTGGCATTCGCCGGGGCAATCGTAGCCAACATTAAAGGTCACCTGGTTGTCGCTGCAAAATTCGTAAGTTTGGCCACATTCGATTTTTATTCCACGCCAATTGGGGGCCGAGAAGTGGATGTAATCCAATTTCCCGCCCTCACAACTACAAGGACAAGAGCAGACGTACACATAAAAGGTCACCGAATAACAACAGACATTGCCGCAGAAAAAATGCAGCGTGACGACGTGTACACCTTCCTTGTTGAATTTGTGGTTGAAACAAAAGGAGGCTCCTGTGCCTGTGTAGCTGGCGGTCACCCCGTCTTTGTCGGTTACGGTGGCTATGTAGGTGGGTGCGAGGCCAGTGGCGCAAGCGAATTTGGCACAAATGCGGTAGTCTTTTTGACAATCAGCAGCATAAGAAAAAGGTGGGGCTGGCGAAGTGTTCGGCACGTTGGTAGCGAGGCCACTGGGGTCGATGATCGCAATTGTAGGTGGGATGCAAGGTTTTTTGTCACCCATACTGAGGGTGTCTGGGGTAGTAGTTTGAGCAAAAGTGGTGTTCACCAGCCCCTGGATACAGAGGAATAGCATTACACATAAGCTAGAAAGGATTCTGGATTTCATTGGTAATAGATTTAACTGGATGATGCAATAAGGTGCGATATTAGTCGCGGTTTTTGCCGCCTACATCCATACATCTGCGAGGTGGGAAAAATCTTACTAGTGATAAGTGTTAAAAAAATGTTAAGAAATTGAGCGATAACCAAGACCTACTCGCCCTATGCGCCGGAGACCCTCTGCGGATTCGTGCCATCTACCAGCAGCACGCTGCACCGATCCAGCGTTGGGTGGAAGCCAACAACGGCTCGGCTGCCGATGCCCAGGATTTGTTTCAAGATGGGCTCATGGCCATTTACGATCGCTACTGTGGGGCCGATGTTCAATTCAATAGCAGTTTTGGGGCCTTGCTTTTTGGCATCTGCAAACGGAAGTGGTTCGACCGATTGAAAGAAAAAAATCGTGAAGCAGTCGTAAGAAAAGTAGAGGAGGAAAGATATAACGATGAAGACGACCCCGGTTTGGAATCAGAAGCTGCCACCCAGGAACTGCACAAGCAGGAAACCCTAACGAAAACCTTTGCCTTGTTGTCGGCGCAATGCCAGGAATTGCTCACTTTGCTGGGCAAGGGAGTGGCCAGCGAACAAATCGCCGAACAACTGGGCATGGCTGCCAATGCGGTGTACCAAAGCAAACACCGCTGCATGGGCCGCTGGAAGGAGCTTTTTGCCCAACAAATCAAAAGTTAAGAACCATGAACAACACAGAAAAAATAGACCGTTACCTCCGCGGCGAACTCCCCGACGTCGACAAAAATGCTTTTGAGGCAGAGCTGAACCAAAGTGCCGATTTGGCCGCTGAACTGGCTTTGCAAAAAGACATGGAGCAGTTCCTTCGCAAACAGGATCGCCGGGCTGCGCTGAAAGGGCAATTGGAAAATCTGGGCACTGAGTTTTTCCAAAACAGCACCCCCAAAGAAACCGGACGTATCGTGCCCCTGCGCCGCAATCAAACCCTACGTTGGGTCATTGGCCTGGCTGCAACCATCGCTTTATTACTGATAGCCCGATTTTTGCTTTTCCAACCCAATCTGTACGAGCAATACGGCCAATATCCGCCCCTGGCCATGATTGAAAAATCCAGTGCTGCCCAGGACAATCTGGCGGCGATGGAGTCAGCTTTTAACCAAAAGGACTACGCCAAAGCCTTGCCCCTGTTGCAGGCGTATGTGCAGGAAAAACCTGAAGATTTGCAAGCGAAACTTTACCTGGGGATTTGTTTGCTCGAAACCGGAAAATATACCGCTGCCCGGGACTTGTTTACCAGCATCAGCAGTGGCGAATCCAGCTTTGTGGACTATGGGCAATGGTACCTGGCCTTGAGTTATTTGAAGGAGGGGAACAAAACGGAGTGCCGCAAGGTTTTGCAGGAAGTGCCTGCGGAGTCAGAGTTTGCACAAAAAGCGCAAGACTTGTTGAAAAGGCTGTGATTTCATGTGTGAAACTTCTCTAACTTGCAGTCTAAATACACACGACTGGACATTAAGGTTCGGAGGACATCAATTGCCCCAGGCTTCAGCCTGGGGGTAAAGGAGCCTCTCTGATTTGGGCTTTAGCCCTGACTTGAAAAAAAGCTTGGGCTAAAGCCCGATCAAAAAGACAATGCCAATCCACGAGCTAAAGCACGTGGCAATTGATGTCCTCCGAACCTAATGTCCAGTAGTGTAGTCAAAATATTGATCTACATGTTTTTAGGTCTGGATCTGAGTGATCTCCTGGAAGTCAGTTTAACCATCGCCGGTGGGATATTTGCAACGTTCCGTTGGATCATCCCCTGGTTTATGCAACGCCGCAAGGAAAGCCGCTTGTCGCGCTGCCTGCATCCTTTTTACACCGCCAGCGAAATCAAAAGCCACACCAAGTATTTCATCCCCACGCAGTGCCAGTCCAAATCGCCTACGGAAGGCAGTGAAATCAACCGGGATACGGAGCCCCGCGAACCCTTGATTCCCTACTTTTTGCGCATTTTTGAAAAAGACAAAGACGATTACGTGTTTATGGTTTTAGCCGATTCGGGTATGGGCAAAACCACCTTCATGATCAATCTGTACGATACCTATCGCCGCCGCCTGGCCAAAAAATACAAAATTCGCCTTTTCCCCTTCAATGCCGGAGTGGACGAGGAGATTGAAAAAATTTCGGAAGAGGAGCGCAAGGAAACCATTTTGCTGCTGGACGGTCTGGATGAAGATCCCCAAGCCATCGAGCAACCCAATGACCGCATCGCCACGCTGTTTAAAAAAGTCAGCCATTTTCAAACGGTGGTCATCACCTGCCGCACCCAGTTTTTTGCCCGGGAAGAAGACATTCCCTGCGCCTTGCCTTTTTCCAGCATGTCGCCCAATCGGGCACCGCGCCGGATTGTGACGCGCTACATTTCGCCCTTGCAACAGGATGAGATCAAGGTTTTTTTGCGCAAAAAATTTGGTCGCTTCAGCCTGCGTTACCGCAACTGCCTGCAATTCATCGAAGAGTACAAAGAGCTGGTGGCTCGGCCCATGATCCTGAGCTACATTGATTATTTGGTGGAAAAAGCCCCCAATTATCAATACAGCTATCAGGTGTACGCCCAGATCATCCAGCGCTGGTTGGAGCGGGAGCGCAACATTCGCAACAAGGGCAATAATTTTGTAGACAACCTTTATCACTTCTCTCGCTATTTTGCCCTGGAGGTGTACCAGCACCGCGAAAACTTGTCGATCAGCGATTTGGACGTTTTGCAAAAACTATCCCAGCAGCATCAGGTTGAACTCGATTTATTCGACATGCAGGCCCACTCCCTGCTCACCCGGGGGGCACACAACAATTACAAGTTCACCCACAAGTCTTTATTGGAGTATTTTTTGGCCCTGGAGTTGTTTGAAAATCCGCAGTTTTTGCCCCAGTTCAAAGGTTTTGAAGGCTTCGACATGCTCAAAATTTTTTATCAGGAGATGGTGCTGGAACAGATTGCAAAACCGTTTTTTGCTGAAAAATTTGGATTGGAGGATGGCAAACAATACAGTGCAGAGGAGGTACAAAAATTCAAAGCCCGCTTGGGTACAGGAGCCCTGTTTTTGCCCATAGGTTCTTACGAAAAGGCGTTCTTTTTTAGTTTCAGTTTGAACAAGCTAAAAGAAGTAACACAAATTAATTTATCGAATACTCAGTTACAAGATTTTAAAATTGTAGCGGCTATGCCGAAGTTGCAGGAGTTGAATGTAGCGGATAATCCAAACCTAAGCTCTTTCGATTATTTGTTTGTAGAAGGGTTGAATCGGGAGCTGAAAAGTATTCAGCTTAATGGTACAGCGATCAAGAACAATGAAAATTGGCGTGGATAAAATGATTGGAAAAGTCTAAAAATAAAAAAAGCCGGTTCTCCCCCCTAAATTGGAACCGGCCCTAAATATCCATTCAGGTTTACTTCCGAAATTGATGTTTGGATCAAAGCAATAGCGTATTGTGGCGACACCCTTATAAGTGGTCGAGCCCTTATGAGTGGTCGAGCCAATTGAATGTTGCCAATCCAAATGGAAAAAATAATGCAGTGAACCTCCAGATCAAGCGTCCCCCCTTTGTTGATCGTTCAGTTCACTGCAAGCTCTTGTTGTGTGTATTGCTTTTTGTTGAACACAAAAGGCAATACAGGACAAGCGATAGCAGAATGCCACGAGAATACAATGGTACGTGTAGATAGAAATTTTACACAGAAATTGTGTAGAAGTGTAGAAAGCTCTTTTTGGTAAGAATAAAAACGTGATACAAAGAAAAGAAAATAGCTGCACTAAATCAAGTCAAACGTATTATTTTTTTTTACAATCGAGAAAAATACCCGCTTGAGGGTACAATCATCTTGTTGCTGAAAAATACAATCGGCGCATGCGGCAGCACAAGCTGGGCTTTTGTGTCAAAATGTCAGCACAAGCAAGCATGGCATGTTGTTTGACGGTGTTTTTGCCAAAAGAAATAAAACGTTATAGTCATGCAAAAAGGAAACATAGCCGTCCAAACGGAGAACATCTTCCCCATCATCAAACGCTTTCTGTATTCTGATCACGAAATATTCCTCCGCGAGTTGGTATCCAATGCCGTGGATGCCAGCAATAAACTCAAAGCCTTGTCTCGTCGGGGCGAAGCCAAAGGTGACATTGGCGAGTTGAAAATTGAAATCCTGATCGACAAAGACGCCAAAACCCTCACCATTCGCGACCATGGCATCGGGATGACTGAAGAGGAAGTTAAAAAATACCTCAATCAGGTGGCCTTCTCTAGCGCCCAGGAGTTTTTGGAAAAATACAAGGACGAAACCAACATCATCGGTAACTTCGGTTTGGGCTTCTACTCCGCCTTCATGGTGGCCGCTAGCATAGAAGTACAAACAAAATCCTGGAAAGAAGGCAATGCCGCCGTACGTTGGACTTGTGAAGGCAATCCCGAATATACCCTCGAAGAGATTGAAAAAGAGAGCCGGGGGACGGATGTGATCCTGCACATCGCCGAAGACAGCCTGGAGTTTTTGGAAAATGAGCGCATTGAGGGCTTGTTGGAAAAATACTGCAAGTTTTTGCCGATAGCCATTCAATTTGGCACCAGAGATGAAACTACCTTTGAAGGGGAAGGCGAGGAACAAACCGAGCGCACCATCCAGGTCGACAACATCATCAACAATCCCGAACCCGCCTGGCGCAAACAACCTGCCGATCTGACGGATGAGGATTACCGCAATTTTTACCGCGAATTGTATCCCCAAAGCTACGATGCGCCGCTGTTCTGGATTCACCTGAACATCGACTACCCCTTCAACCTTACCGGGATACTTTACTTCCCGAAATTGGGCAATAGCTTGGAGTTGCAGCGCAACAAAATTCAGCTGTATTCCAATCAGGTTTTTGTAACGGACAGCGTCAAGGAAATTGTGCCCGAGTTCCTGACCTTGCTGCACGGGGTGATCGATTCACCAGATATTCCGCTGAACGTTTCGCGCTCCTACCTGCAAGCCGACAGCAACGTCAAACGCATCAGCGGCTTCATCACCAAGAAGGTAGCCGACAAGTTGTCCGAACTGTTTATCAAAGACCGCGCTGACTTCGAATCCAAGTGGAGCGACCTGGGCATTTTTGTCAAATACGGCATGCTCAGCGACGATAAATTCTACGAAAAAGCGATCAAGTACGCCCTGGTGAAAAACCTGGCTGGCGAGTTTTACCCGATCGAAGAATACGTAGAAAAGATCAAACCCACCCAAACCGACAAACACGACAAGGTGGTGCTCATTTATACCACCCAGCCCGAAGCGCAACATACCCAAATCGAAGCCTGCAAAGCCTATGGCTATGAAGTAGTGGTAATGGATCAGCCGATGATCGACAGCCCCTTCATGCAGCAACTGGAATACAAATTGGGCAACGTGGTTTTCGTACGCGTGGATTCCGATACGGTCAACAACCTGATTCAAAAGGACGAAAAGCCTGAATTGGTACTGAACGAGGAGGAAAAAACCAAGGTAAAGGATCTTTTCACTTCAGTAGTCAGTGATCCTGCTGGCCGGGTAGAAGTTCAACCTTTGTCGCCACAAGAAGCACCCGTAATCATCACCCGCCCCGAATTCATGCGCCGCATGAAAGAAATGCAGGCCATGCAGGGCATGGGCATGGATGGTTTCCCGGATTCTTACCAGGTGATTGTCAATGGCAACCACGAGTTGGTGACCAAAAAAATCCTGCAAGAAAGCGATGGGGAGCAAAGTGCTAAGCTCGCCAAATACCTTTACCAATTGGCGCTGTTGAATCAGGGCATGTTGAAAGGCGCCGAATTGGCAGAGTTCACCAAGCGCAGCCTGGAAAATCTCTAGAATATATTACCCTTAGGTGTTCTAAGGTGTCTAAGGTGGTTCAATTTGAATGGCCCTTCGGGCCGGTTTATTATTGAACCACCTTAGACACCTTAGAACACCTAAGGATTTTCAAAAGTATTATAGATTATCCCTTACCCATTCCAATATTTTCTGCATCTCCCGCCGAATTGGCGTTGCACTACCCAAATAATGGTTGTGCATAAAACTAAAAACCAGCACCCGCCCATTGTTCGTACGCACATAGCCACTCAAACAATGGTTGTTGGAAAGTGTACCCGTTTTGGCAAAAACATAGGGTTTGCCATCTTTGCCCCTATACCAATCCTGGATGGTGCCACTCACCCCTCCGGCTGGAAAAATCTTGAACAGGCGTTCAGTGGGGTATTCCAGGTATAATTTTTCCAAAACAGAAACAACTGTACGCGGCGAAAACAGATTGTAGCGCGACAAACCCGAGCCATCCACCCAAACCATCCCATCTGGGTTGCTGCCCAATACGCTGCGTTGAGCGTATTCAATGGTGCGCTTGATGTCCAGATCACCGTACAGCTTGGCCGAACAACTCAGCAACAATTGTTCAGCAATGTAATTGTCACTTTCCTGCATGAACAAACTCAGGAGGGTATCAGGCATGCGGGTCGACAAGGTTCGCCAACTGTTGCTCAGCACGGGGGTGTTCCACACCTGCACCTTGCGCTTCAGCGTATCGGTCAATAATTCGCTCACCAAATGTGCCGTGTACCGGAACGGAGTGTTGATGCTTACCCTGGCAGCGCGCAAACAAGCAGCATTGTACAAATAATGCCCATCGTGCTCTTCCCGCAAAATTTCAGGTTCGCTGCTGGTATTGTGGGGATCGTATTCCAGCGTTGACAAAAAATAGTTCGGTTGGGTGCGCCATTTTTTACTGGTCGAATCGAGGCGAAAACGTGCCAGATTGCCATAAATGGGAAAGGAACCTTTTTCCGCCTGATAATCATCCCGGAAATCATTCCAGGCCCAGCCGTTACCAAAACGATCGTCTTTGTAATTGCTGGCGGAAAAAGCGAGGTATTTTTTTTCCTTCGATAAAAATTTCCAGGCCACACTATCCTGCGGAAACAGGGGGTTCAGAAACATGGGATTGCCCATGCCTTGAAACACCGTGAACCCGCCATCCTGAGTGTAGCGCAATACTGGCAGACTGTCCTTTAGCACTTTAAGCGTAGTGTAAAGGGTGAAAATTTTGGTATTAGATGCAGGCGTAAAAAACTTGTCTGCATCTTTTTGAAATAAAGTCAACTTGCCATTGGGGTCGTACAGCATAAAGCCATACAAATGACGCGCAAAAATGGGCGACTGCAGCAGCAATTTGTCCATTGCCACTTGTTGCGGCTTGCTTAACGCTTGCCCAAAAAGATTATATGGGAAATACAGCGTGCAAAGCAGCAAAAAAGTAGTTATTTTGGTAAACTTGTAGAGCATAGAGCGATTATTTGGGACTAGAATACAAAAAAAATCACAACCCTGAAAATATGCTGTGGAGAAAACTAGTGTTAAGTCTGTGTATTGTGGTTTGCAATATATGGCTGAGCGCACAAAGCAATGCGGTTGTGAACCTTTACCAGGAGGCATTGGCCAATTTGGTACTGCTGCGCAATGAAGGCACCTTGACCCCCTTACAGCGCTTGGATACGCTGCAAATTGCGTATGTATCGGCTGGCGGCCCCCGGCAAGCTGCGTTTCAGGATTTCCTGGAGCGTTACACCAACATTACCCCGCTGAATTTTCCAACGATTGCCTCCGCCTCAGAAACCCAAAACTGGATCAATACCCAAATCCGCCGTTTCAATTGTTTCATCCTGAGCATTGAAGACGTTTCTGCTGCCGTAGATCAGCCCAATTACCTTGCTGATGCGGTTTGGATCAAGGGTTTGATGGCGGTGGACCCCGTGGTGCTGGTCCTTTTTAATCCTCAACAAATCCTCAATAAATTGCCGGAACTGGCCCAAGCTCCAGTCATCATTGCGGCTGATGATACCCAGGAAGGCCAGTCCGTTGCAGCTCAACTGATCTTTGGTGGAGTGATTACCAGCGGGCGTTTGCGTCGCCCCTTGAGCCCTCAATACCCGCCCGGAACCGGAATGGACACGCCACCAGCCACTCGATTGGGTTACGCACCCTCGGAATTGGTAGGCATCGATGGCGCTTTGTTGCGCGATAGCATCAAGGCCATTGTGGAAGAAGGGATTCGCTTCCGGGCATTTCCCGGCGGGCAAGTGCTGGTGGCCAAGGACGGCAAAGTTGTTTACCACCAGGCTTTTGGGCATCATACCTATGAGAATGAACGCCAGGTAAGACTGAATGACTTGTATGACTTTGCTTCCATTACCAAAATTTCGACGGGCCTGCCTGTGTTGATGAAATGGTACGGCGAAGGCACTTTTAATCCCGATGATTCACTGGGCGTCTACTTGGCAGAAAGTATTGGCAGCAACAAAGCTGGAATACCCATGCGGCGTTTGCTCACCCACACCGCTAGGCTGATGGCCTGGATTCCCTTTTGGCGCTCTACCTTGAAATGGAATGCCGATTACCCTTGGGAAGAAGGCTGGGACAATGTGCGGGTCAGTGATTTTCAGTTCAAACCACGCACTTTCAAACCCGATTCCAGTGCCCGCTTCAATGTGCAGGTGACCGAGCGTTTGTGGTTGCACCGCAAATACGGTGATAAGGTATTGTATGACGCCATTTACCGTTCGCCACTGAGTGAAAAGCCTGGCTTTGTATACTCCGATTTTTTCTTTTACACCATGCCCAAAATTGTCAAACAACGCACGGGTGTTGATTTTGAACCTTACTTGAAAAATACCTTTTACCGCCGATTGGGGGCTTATTCTTTGACATTTAACCCCTTGCGCTTTTTCCCCAAAGACCGCATCATCCCCACCGAACGGGACACTTTTTACCGCATGAGTTTGTTGCATGGCAGAGTGGACGATGAGGGTGCCTCCATGTTGGGAGGTATTTCCGGGCACGCTGGCTTATTTGGTACCGCCAATGACTTGGCCAAGCTGATGCAAACCTACCTCAATCTAGGGCGTTACGGTAATGAACAATTGATTGCGGAAGCGGCGGTGAAAGAATTTACCCGCTGCCAATATTGTGAAACGGAGGGAATCCATCGCGGACTGGGCTTTGACAAACCCTTTATCGAATATTCTCCTGCACGCAGTTCATATGCGAAAGATGCCAGCCCGGAGAGTTTTGGGCATACGGGTTTTACCGGGACATTCACCTGGGCAGACCCTAAAAACCAGCTCTTGGTAGTGTTTTTTACCAATCGGGTACATCCGTCGCGCAGCAATCCGATGTTGATGACCCGGTCTTTGCGGCCCCGTTTGCACCAGGCGGTGTATGATGCGATAAAAAAATCGGAGGGAACTGCCCCAAAATAAAAAGGGAGGAATGCTTAGTACATCCCTCCACTTAATCATCTGGTTTCATACATTACTTACCTGCTAGTGTAAACAGCTACAAAACAAACTTGCAGTATATAAAGAACGAATAAAAAATTATCTTTGATAAAAGGGCCCGGATGGGTTTTAAAAAACTATCCGGGCTTCGTTATGTTGGGTTAAAATACGAAAAGAGCGAATCTGATGGGGCTGTTGGTTTTCCACACAACTCAGAGAGTCTTGTGCCATTTTTGTAGCTCAAATTCCAGCTATAAAATCAGTTGCAACACCCCTCAGCAGTTCTTACTTTTACCTCTAAAATCCATCACATAAGTCACTGAACTGCTGTGCATTGAAAATCTGATTTTCTCTGCTCCTACAAATTTACCCTATTGCTGCCGTTATGCAATAGCTAAAAAAAGCCCTGCCTTGTGCAAAGGTTTGTGCAAACGTTTGCTGTGGAAAAAATGATTACTTTTAAGGGTGTTTTTTTTCTGCGTTATATTTTGACTAAGCCCTGATTGACCGAATAATACTTCATTTGAATGAATCGACCCACTATTACGGACATTGCCAGGTTGTTGCAGCTCAATCCCTCCACGGTTTCCCGAGCCCTGAACAATCATCCCGACGTCAGTCCCGAAACCCGCACCCGGGTCCAGGAGCTAGCGCAAGAACTGGGTTACGCTCCCAATCAATTGGCGGTGAATTTGCGCAAACGCCACAGCGGCCTCATTGCCTTGTTGGTCTCCGAAATGAACATGTTTTTCAACCCTTCCGTGTTTAGAGCCATAGAGCAGGAAGTGTATGCCAATGGCTACCACCTGATCATTCTTCAATCGAACAATACCCTCATTCGCGAGAAACAAAATGTCCAGATTTGCCGACAATTGGCGGTAGAAGGGGTCTTGGTTTCACTGGCTTCAGAAGCGCAGGATCTCAGTCATTTTGCACCGTTGTTGGATCAGAAAGTTCCGGTTGTGTTTTTTGACCGGATCCTTCCCCAAAACCACTCTTGCTCGGTCACCATCGACGATGTAGAAATTACGCGCCTGGCGGTGCAACATTTGGCAGACAAAGGCCATCTGCGCATTGGCGGCCTCTTTGGTGATCCCAATTTGACCATTACCCGCGAGCGCTTTCGGGGATTCAAGCAGGTTTTACAAGAATTGGACATTCCTTTTGAGGAAAAACACATCGCATTTGCCCAAGATTCGGAGCAAGGAAGCCAGCAGGCTTTAAAAATCATGGAGCAACAGCCAGCCATCACCGCCTTTTTCACCATGTCGGATGAATTGATGGTGGGCGCCGTACAGGCCATCGAACAAAAACGCATGCGTATCCCGGAAGAGATCGCCATCATTGGCATCAGCGATGGCTTTGCTCCCGAATTTTACAATCCTAAAATCACCCATATCCGGCATTCGGGGTATGAAGTGGGGGCAGAGGCGGCTCGCCTGTTGCTCGGCGTCATTCGGGAAGAAATTAAAGACCCTTTGCACGTGCAGTTGGCGTGTAGGTTGGTGGAATTGGGTTCGGTGTGATACCCGTCAAACTTTTCAGTTGCAACATGCTCACATAATGCCTAAATTTGAGGCTACAAGGAATTCGCAAATGGCTAAAGACAATTTTCATCAAGCTGTTGTTTATGAACCTGTCGAAAAAACAATTGTGTTATGGGTAAAGCATTGAGTATAAAGCAAAAAGAAAAAGCCATTCTGTCGGTTTTGGAAGAAAATCAACAGTTGTCACCAGAAGAAGAAGGCTACCAAAGAATTGTCATTGCTGATAGAGAAAATCATCACTATCAACTGTTGGCTACTGGTTGGGCTACTCCTAACCACTTTGTCAATACGCTGTTGATCCATTTTCAAATCAAACCAGATGGAAGTATCTGGCTCTTAGAGAATAACACGGAACTTCATGTAACCGATGAATTAGCCAGTCGAGGTATTCCAAAATCCGAAATTGTATTGGCATTTCATCCTCCTCAGTATCGAGCTATGGCTGGCATGGCTTAGATGATAACCTATCTATTGTGAAACTGCAAGGCAAACACTACCGCACCATCTGGCTCGACGAAGCCAACCCACGTATCGTTCGTACGTTTGACCAACGTTACTTTCCTTTCCAAATCGTTGAGGAAGCATTGTATACCTATGAGGATGCCGCTGTGGCCATCGAAGAAATGCACGTCCGGGGCGCTCCCATGATTGGTGCAACGGCAGCTTATGGCCTGTACCTGGCTACCCTGGGCGCTCCCGAAGGTGACGATGGGGCCAATTTCTTACAGGAGGCAGCGGCCAGATTAAAGAAGACCCGCCCCACTGCGGTCGACCTCTTCCATTGCATTGAACGCATGATGAGCGAATTGGCCCATGCAAGCGATCGTGAAACCCGCATCCATACCGCCCTGTCTACCGCCAATGCCATTTCCGATGAAAGTGCCGAGCAGTGCCGCATGATTGGGGTGCATGGCCTGGAGATTGTAAAAGCCATCAGTGAACGCAAAAGTGGTGCAACCGTCAATATCCTTACCCATTGTAATGCGGGTTGGCTGGCTTGTATCGACTACGGTACTGCTACTGCACCCATTTATCTGGCGCACGATTTGGGGATTCCAGTACACGTGTGGGTGGACGAAACCCGGCCCCGCAACCAGGGCGGAAAAATCACCGCACTGGAACTGCAACAACACGGTGTACCACATACCATCATCACCGACAACGCTGGGGGCCACCTCATGCAGCACGGCATGGTAGACATGGTGATCGTGGGCACTGACCGCACCACCCGCCAAGGTGACGTGGCCAACAAAATTGGTACCTACCTCAAGGCCCTGGCCGCCAAAGACAATGGAGTGCCTTTTTATGTCGCCCTCCCCTCTTCTACCCTTGACCTCAACCTGCGCGATGGCCTGAAAGAAATCCCGATCGAACAACGCAGTGAAGAGGAGGTCAAATACGTCTGGGGCTGGAAGGATGGGGAAATCCACAAGGTCCTGACCACTCCACTGGAAAGCCCTGCCGCCAATTATGGCTTCGATGTTACTCCGGCCCGACTCATTACGGGCCTGATCACCGAGCGAGGCATCTGTGAGGCTAGTGAAGAAGGTATTTTGGGTTTGTTTGCGGAATAATATGGATGAGGGGTACATCAAATTTCGGGCCGACTGGCAGCGACAGGCTCCATTGGATAACAGCACGATCCTTGAATTGAACCACTGGCGTGATCGTTTGTACCAACTTGGCTTATTGGGTGCATATCCTGATGGCATTGGCTTCGGCAACATCAGTCAGCGCTGGAATGCGCAAGGGCAGTTCATCATCAGCGGATCGACTACGGGTAATTTTGCCCAATTGGGCTCCGAACATTACACCTTGGTCACTGCCGTGGAATTGGATCAAAACCTCCTGCATTGTACCGGGCCTATCATCGCTTCTTCTGAATCGATGAGTCATGCTGCGGTATACCTGGAATGCCCCTGGGTCAATGCCGTTTTTCATGTCCATCATCGGGCCATGTGGAAACAACTCCTGCACAAAGTGCCTACCACCGCGACGGGTGTGACTTACGGTACCCCGGAAATGGCTTATTCGATTATGCAATTGCTGCGGGATACCGATTTGCCTCCGCAACGCATTTTTGTGATGGAGGGGCATCCGGAGGGGATTTTTAGTTTTGGGGCTACTTTGGATCAGGCTGGGGAGGTGCTGCTCAAGGCATTATCTACAATCAAAGCTTAAATTTTATAAAAAATTTGGTGCCTCACTTTTACTTACAAGCGCTCCAGGCGCATCATTTCTAAGGTGTTCTAAGGTGCCTAAGGTGGTTCAAAATGAGTCTAATATAGCTTTTACAACTTAGGCTTTTTTATTTTGAACCACCTTAGGCACCTTAGAACACCTTAGTTTATGATACGATGAACTTCCCTTCCGCCAAGGCTAGCCCATTCACCAAAATCCTCAAGACATGCTCCCCGGGATAATGCTTCCGAGTAGTAAAATCCTGAAAACGCTGGTACCGCTCCACCATTACGCTCGCCCCTGCCGCTAACTCCAGCTCCTTGATTTTAAAAACTTTGGAAGAAATTTTGCCCGAGAGCGTCTGGTAGTCGATTTGGTATTCCAGGCGTAGGGATTGAGCATTGGAGGCATGATTGTTGAGTTGGAAAGAAAAGTCAAGTTTGCCCCCGACTGTTACTTCGAGGCTATGTTGCAAGTTTGACACTTCGATCGCGTCCGCCCCTTTTTCAAAACCAAAATAAGCCAGCGCTTGGGCATTCCCTTTTTTCAACAAGCCCCTACACGCGTGGCGCACGATCCAATCGGTATCTGGGTGTTGACCAAGCCAGCGTCCAGCAATGTCCAGCACCACTTGTGGGTGTTCTTTGGCAATGTCATTGAGGTTGTTGGCCACGGAGCGGCGTACGGTTTCGGCGGGGTCGTTTTTGAGTTTTTCCAAAATGGGTAAAATCGGAGTCGGGTCGTGCTTGAGTGCAGGTACACCCATGCCCCAGGGCAAACGCGGGCGAATGCCTTCACTGGCCAGGCGGCGTACCATCGGACTCGGGTGGTCAGACCAGGCCAACATTTGGGCGTACATCCTTTCGGGGTATTTCAGTAAAAAAGGCCGCACCGTAAATTCACAACTGCTCCAGCGGGTCACCGTTTCAATGGCGGGGATGGAGGCATCTGGGTCTTCTACGCCGTGGGCTTCGATGAATTCGGGTAGAAAAATCCATTGAAAGGTCAGTTTTTCGCCGTGTTGATCGATGTAGGATTGGGTAACGTCGCACACAATCTTGAGGGCATCGCGATAGGTGGCAGGCAGACAGGCTCGAAGGGCATGGGCAATGTGCCGGGTGCGTTGTTTGAGCTCAAGACCTTCGTAATGCTCGTCAAAAACCTTTTCGAGGAAGGTGGTGGTGGAAAAATCGGGCCATATTGTTTTGACAAGCTCGGCAAAAGGGCTGATCAGGGGACGGGAGAAGATGTTTTTGAGTGGCTCAGGCATAGAAAGTTGATTTGCCTGCAAAATAAACAAAAAATGTAAGAAAATAACTTTCACTACATTATATGCAACTAGCGCTAACCAATCATCTACAAAACCAAAAAATAGATTCGTAGTTGATATTGAGCATTTTATCGTAAGCTCAGAACCCCCGACCCCTGGGAGGGGAGTACATTTCAGGTAAGTAAAAACCCCGCATTTTGTTCGAAAAAAGGCAGGATATGGGTTTAACGTAGGCTGTACTCCCCTTCCAGGGCAGGGCTGTTAAGTTTTAGAACATGGCGATAAGCCCCGCTAGGGGCGCAATATGGGTAGTATCGGAATATCCAGGATTTTCCGAGTCCCGTAGGGACGAAATGTGGGTATTTTGTCTCGAAGGATACCCACATTTCGTCCCTACGGGACTTTGAGACGGCCTGCTGCAATTATTTTCTACCCACATCACGCCCCTAGCGGGCTACGGTATACACACAAGTAGTATAATAAAAGCGTTCTATATAGTAAACACAAGGTACAGCCATGGAGAAGCGATT
>JAIYAV010000226.1 GCA_027488855.1 Saprospiraceae bacterium | reverse complement strand
CGAGACAAAATACCCACATTTCGTCCCTACGGGACTCGGAAAATCCTGGATATCGCAATATACTACCCATATTTCGCCCCTAGCGGGGCTTATCGCCATGTGCAAAACTAGAACCAATCGACCCTGCCTCACAGGGGTCGGGGATTGGTAGACCTCAGCACAATGCTGCGCTGAATGCTCCTTTTTTCCTTAAGTCAATGACATTGGGGATAAAGCCCGATCAAAAAGGGAGTCCCAATCCACGCGCTAAAGCACGTGGCAATTGATGCCCTCCGAGCAAACTATCCAGTAGTGTATGCATAACCTCAATCCGTTTGAAAGTATTCAACACTGAATCAATAAATCTTAATAAAAAATAAATCGTAAGCGTAGACTAAATTGTAAATTTCCACCCAACAAACAGAATCAATCGCAAGCACCATGAAAAACTCACGGCGTCAAGTTTTAAAAAGCCTTTCTATAACGGGTATTTTGGGCAGTTTGGGCATACCCTTTGCGGCCATTGCTCAAGCTCCCAAGCAAAGTCAAATACTGAACAATACAGGCTCCGATGACCGCCTCTTTTGGGCCAGTACCCTCTATAAAATTGCCCAACCCGTGCTCTCCAACCTCGCCGACGGCAAATTGAAAAAGAACATGCCCCTGGAGTTGGCACCAGGCTACTACCTCAAAGCCGAACAGGTCACTTATCTGGAGGCCGTAGGAAGAACCCTGGCGGGTGTTGCGCCTTGGTTGGCACTACCCGACGACGATACCAAAGAAGGCAAGTGGCGGGCCGAATTGCGTAAAGATGCGCTAAAGGGTTTGGCCCATTGCGTGGATCCACAAAGCCCCGATTACCTGAACTTCCGCGTTGAACTCCAGCCCATTGTGGATGCAGCTTTTTTGGCCCATGCCTTCTTGCGTGCACCCGATGCATTGTGGCACCCCTTGGATGAGCTGACCAAAAAACGCTACATCGAAGAATTCAAAGCCTTGCGCGACCGCAAAGCCCATTACAGCAACTGGCTGTTGTTTTCAGGCATCATTGAGAGTTTTTTGCTGCACATTGGTGAGCAGTACGACCCGGTGCGCATCGACATTGCCATCCGCAAAACCCGGGAATGGTATGTAGGTGATGGTTGGTACAGCGATGGGCCCAAATTTTGTATGGATTATTACAACTCCTTTGTGATCCAGCCTATGCTCGTGGACATTTTGAAAGTCACCTCCGAAAAGAATTTTTCACCTAAAGCTGAATATACCGAAGCCCTAAAGCGGATGGTTCGCCATTCCGAGTATTTGGAGCGCTTGATTTCTCCAGAGGGTACTTTCCCGGTCTATGGTCGCTCCATGACTTATCGGGCAGGGGCCTTTCAGGCTTTGGCGCAGGTGGCTTTGATGGAGCAATTGCCAGAACACATCAGCCCTGCGCAGGTGCGCTGTGGTTTGACCAAGGTTTTGCATACCTTATTTGACCATGGTAATAATTTTGATCAAAAGGGCTGGTTGATCCTCGGTTTTAATGGAGCCCAGCCTGCTATTGCCGATCAATACACCTCCACCGGAAGTCTGTACCTCACCACTCTGGGCTTTTTGCCATTGGGCCTTCCAGCTACCCATCGCTTCTGGACCGATCCTGCAGCGGATTGGACAGCCAAAAAAGTATGGTCGGGACAGGTCACCAAAAAAGATTACAAGGTGGATTATTGAACCTATTTTTAATTGACGATTCTTCTCTGCAACCATAAATTCAAACCAATGAAATTCAATTTGTTACTTATATTTCTCTGCACCTTTAGTGCTCAAATTTGGGGCCAGGTAAAATTCACTTTTAAAGAATGGGAAGACCCCGCCATTGTTGAATTGGGTAAAGAACCAGCGCATACTTATGCCATGTCCTATCCCAATGTCGTGGATCTATTTGAAAATGATTTTTCCAAATCGCCCTATTATCAGTCCTTAAATGGTCCTTGGAAATTCTATTACGTCAACCGCCCGGAAGAACGGCCACAGGATTTTTTCCAACCCGATTTCAATGATTGGAATTGGAAAGAGATCACGGTGCCTTCCAATTGGGAACTGAAGGGTTTTGGCATCCCGATTTACACCAATTTCATTTACCCTTTCCCGGTCAATCCACCTTTTATCAACCATGCTTACAATCCGGTGGGGTCTTATCGGCGCACCTTTACAGTGCCTGATAACTGGAACGGCCGGGAGGTGTTTCTGCACTTTGGTTCAATTTCGGGTTGTGCCTATGTGTGGGTGAATGGTCAGGCCGTAGGCTTGTCGAAGGTGGCCAAGTCACCTGCTGAATTCAACATCACCCCTTTCCTGAAAAAAGGAAGCAACTCCCTGGCGGTGCAGGTTTTTCGTTGGCATGATGGTTCCTACCTCGAAGACCAGGACATGTGGCGCCTCTCAGGCATCGAAAGAGACGTATTTTTGACTTCCAAAAGCAAAACCCATATTGCCGATTTTTGGGTCAAAGCCGGGCTGGATGACGCTTATCGGGATGGTACAATTGCCGCCACGGTCGATCTGAAAGTCCCCTCCCCTGCCACAGGATCTTACAGCATTGAACTCAGCATTTTTGATCACAATAAAAAAGTGGTTTTTAGCCAAACCAAGCCTGGCCAAGCCAAAGTAAGTTTTGATGGAAAAGTACTCGCTCCTGCTCAGTGGTCCGCCGAAAACCCAAACTTGTACACGGCCATTCTGGTATTAAAAAATGAAAAAGGACAAACCATTGAAGCGACGGGCAGTAAAATCGGTTTCCGCCGCAGCGAGATCAAAGGCAAAAATTTCCTCATCAATGGCAAGCGGGTGCTGGTCAAGGGCGTGAACCGACATGAGCATGACCCAGATTTGGGCAAAGTACCTACCCGTGATTTGATGATCAAGGACATCGTGTTGATGAAGCAATACAACATCAATACCTGCCGCTCTTCGCATTACCCCAATGACCCATTGTGGCTACGCCTTTGTGACGAATACGGCTTATACGTCATTGATGAAGCCAATATCGAGGCCCATGGTTTGGGTGCAGAATTTCAGTCTTTTAGTGTGCCCAAAAGCAAACATACCGCTTACGATCCCCAATGGAAAGCGGCGCACCACGACCGTACCCGCCGCATGTTGGAACGGGATAAAAACTTCGCTTGTGTGGTGATGTGGTCGCTGGGCAACGAATGTGGCAACGGTGAGGTGTTTTTTGAAACCTACGATTGGATCAAACAACGCGACAACTCCCGCCCCGTGGTCTCTGAGCAATCGGGTGAAGCACGAAATACCGATGTAGTTTGCCCCATGTATCCATCCATCGACAACATGAAAAGTTATGCTGCCGACAAAACCAAAACCCGGCCTTACATCATGTGTGAATACAGCCACGCCATGGGCAATTCCAGTGGCAATTTTAAAGAATACTGGGACATCATCCGCGCTTCGGATAACATGCAAGGTGGCTGCATTTGGGATTGGGTAGATCAGGGTATCCGCAGCAAAACCCCTGATGGCCGTAGTTTCTTCGCCTATGGGGGTGACTTGGGTAGCCAGGATCTGTACAACGACCAAAACTTTGTGTGCAATGGTTTGGTCAACGCGGATCGGTTCCCACACCCTGGCATTTATGAGGTAAAAAAGTGCTACCAAAACATCCAGTTCAGCAAGGACAATAGTGCCTATGGGCAGATTAAGGTGCAAAATGAGTTCTCTTTTACCAATCTGCGCGAATTCGATTTCCGTTGGGAAATGCTCAACAATGGGGTAAAACTGACTGAAGGCAGTTTTAGTGTTGAGGCCAATCCAGGAGAAGTGAAAGTCGTAAATCTCAATCTGCCTGCCTACAAACTAGCCGCAGACGCCGAACTCGTGCTCAATGTTTATGCACTCCAGCGCACTGCTAGCACCTCCATCCCGGCTGGACATGAACTCGCCAGGGAGCAAATGGTCTTGAGTCCGTATGGCTTTGCCCAAAACCTGAGCAGCCCTGCCGGAACCTTGAGCATTGAAAAAACCAACGGCTCCCTCAAGTTCAAGTCTGGAGCCATCGCTGGAGAAATCGACCTCAGCAATGGCCAGATCAATCAGTATTCGATCAACGGGAAAAACCTCAAAGAAGGCTTTTTCCCAGAACCTTATTTTTGGCGTGCACCTACTGACAATGATTTTGGGAACGATTTTACCAACTACGCCCGAGTATGGGCCAGTGCTCATGTACGCCGCACTGTAAAGAGCACCAAGGTAGGCGAACAAACGGCCACGGGCCTTCCCTTCACCATTGTTTATCACCTGCCCGATGTTCAGGCTGATTATACGCTGGACTATTTGATCCAAAACGATGGCTCCATCAAGGTCAACGCCGGGATTGAATTGTCACCAAACAGCGAAGCACCTGAGCTGCCTCGGATGGGGATGCGTTTTTCCCTGCCTTCCAACTACAATCAGGTGCAGTGGTACGGGCGTGGGCCTTTTGAAAATTACAATGACCGCCACACTGCTGCTCATCTGGGCATTCATTACCTGCACACCGACGAAGGTTGGGAGCGCACCTACGTTCGTCCGCAAGAAAGTGGTTACCGTACCGATACCCGCTGGGTCAAATTGAGCAATGCCGAAGGGCTTGGCTTACAGGTGGAGGGTGCTCAGCCCTTGTCCTTCAGCGCCATGTCACAACTGACTGAAGATTTTGATGAAGGCAACATCAAAAAGTATCGGCATGTGACGGATATTGTCAAACGCCGTTTTGTGACCTTGCACGTCGACCTCGCCCAGCGTGGTGTTGGTGGGGACAACAGTTGGGGAGCTCAAACGCATGATGAGTATCGGCTCCTTGCCAAAAAATACAGCTACGGTTTCACCATCAGAGCGATCGAAGCCAAACCGGGACAGCAAGATTAAACATAGCGGTAAAAATTCAAAATCAAAAACATGAGAATCTTTCTCCCGCTATTGTTGATCTCTTTCATGGCCTGCTCTTCCCCAAGAGCAGGCCATCTCGATGCCCGACATCCCGATGGATCCACCCCTAAAGTCATTCCTGGCATGAAACTCGTCTGGCATGATGAATTCAACGAACCTGGCAAACCCAACCCAGCCAATTGGCGCTACGAAACGGGCTTCGAACGCAACGAAGAGCTACAATGGTACCAAAGTGACAATGCCAATTGTAAAGACGGGGTTTTGCTCATCGAAGCCCGGCGAGAAGCGATCCCTAATCCCAACTACCAGGCGGGCAGTAAAAACTGGAAAACCAACCGCCCTACCTCGGAATTCACTTCCGCCAGCATTCAAACCCGAGGCTTGCAGCAATGGCAGTATGGCCGTTTTGAAATCCGGGCACGCATTGATACGACCTATGGTTCCTGGCCCGCCATCTGGACTTTGGGCAACGGCCCATGGCCCGCTGCTGGTGAAATTGACATCATGGAGTTTTATCAGGTCAAAGAAACGCCGACCATTCTGGCCAATTTCGCCTGGTTGGGTGATCAGGCCAGTCGTAAAACCAAATGGAATGAGAAAAAACTTCCGCTCACCCATTTTACTGATCAGGATAAGGATTGGGTCAAAAAATTCCATACCTGGCGCATGGATTGGACGGCAGAGAGCATCCAGATTTTTTTGGATGATGAGTTATTGAACACCCAATCCCTCCAAGAATCATTGAATCCAGATGGTAGCAATCCTTTTTTGAAACCACAGTTTTTGTTGCTGAATCTGGCAGTGGGGAGGAATGGTGGAACGCCGAAAGCCAGCACGTCAAAAATCATTTACGAGGTGGATTATGTGCGGGTGTATCAGCGGGAGTAGGGCTGGAAAGGTTATTCAAGATTCTAACTAGAACCAAATAAGTTTTTAAATAGGCGAATTTCGGCTGCGCCAAAATAATTTATTCACCACGACGACACGACGAACACGACGTTTTGCTCCGCACCACACTACGCAAGCGTCGTGTCCAAAACGCGCAAAGCGCGTAAACCGTCGTGTCCGTCGTGTCGTCGTGGTGAATAACCAGGCAGCGAAGCTGCCCTAAAGCCTATCAAAATGGACCGAATTATTTTGTGGTTCTACTCGATTGAACAACCTTTGGACTGAAGCGTTTTCTAAAAAAATTGCAATGAACAAACTCAACATACAAGATACCTTCAATCAGGAGCTTCCCTCCGACCCGAACCTGAGCAATACCCGCCGACAAGTAAGGGGTGCCTGTTTTTCCTACGTGACCCCTCGACAGCCCTCCAATCCAGTGTTGGTGCATGCTTCCACTGAAATGGCCGAAGCCATCGGCCTGACAGCAGACGACACCCAATCCGAAGAATTTCTGCGCATCTTCTCCGGCGTGGCCACGCTAGAAGGTACCAGCCCCTTCGCCATGTGTTATGGAGGGCACCAGTTTGGTAGTTGGGCGGGCCAATTGGGCGATGGCCGGGCGATCAACCTGACCGAAGTCGTTCATGAAGGCCGACGTTGGGCCCTCCAACTGAAAGGCGCAGGCGAAACCCCGTATTCCCGCACCGCCGATGGGCTGGCAGTACTGCGCTCCTCCATCCGCGAGCACCTGTGTAGCGAGGCCATGTACCACTTGGGCGTGCCTACTACCCGCTCGCTTTCGCTGGTGCTCACTGGCGACCCGGTGATGCGGGACGTGCTCTATAACGGCAACCCAGCCTATGAAAAAGGGGCTGTAGTGTGCCGGGTAGCACCCAGTTTCATCCGTTTTGGCAATTTCCAAATTTTAACCGCCCGCGACGAAGTAGACACTTTGCGGAGTTTGACCGACTACACCATTCGCCATTTTTTTCCACATATAGAACCAGGTACACCGGAGGCTTACGCTGAATTTTTCAAAGAGGTCTCCCAACGCACCCTCGATTTGGTCATCGAATGGCAAAGAGTTGGCTTTGTACACGGCGTGATGAATACCGACAACATGTCCATCCTGGGCCTCACCATAGATTACGGCCCTTACGGCTGGCTGGAGGGCTACGAACCGGACTGGACACCCAATACCACCGATCGGGCCCAGCGCCGCTACCGTTATGGCCAGCAACCAGCTGTCGTCCTGTGGAACTTGGTGCAATTGGCCAATGCGCTGATGCCCTTGGTCAAAGACACTGTACTTTTGGAAGCTTCCTTGGCTGATTTTCAGCTCAAATTCCCTAAAAAATACCTGGCCATGTTGCGCAGCAAACTTGGTCTGGCCATTCCTCAGGAAGGTGACGCTGAACTGGCCGAGGAGTTAGAGAAGTTACTCGCCCTTGCCGAGACGGACATGCCCATTTTTTTCCGAAACTTGTCAAAAGTGGAAAAAATCAGTGACTTGTCTTCGAAAGAAACCTTCTTCAAGAATCTGCAAACGGCCATGTACCAACCCGAAGGCTTGAATGCGGCATTGCAACAAAAATGGGAAGACTGGCTCGCGCGTTACCTGCAAAGGCTCCAGCTCGAAACGGCCAGCGATGAGGAGCGCCGTACTGCTATGAACCTTGCCAACCCCAAATATGTCTTGCGCAACTACATGGCTCAATTGGCCATTGATCAAGCTGATTTGGGGGACTTCAGTTTGGTGGATGAACTGTACCAATTACTGAAAAAGCCTTATGATGAGCAGCCGGAGATGGAAGAAAAATGGTTTGTGAAGCGACCGGAATGGGCGCGGAATAAGGTGGGCTGCTCGATGTTGTCGTGTAGTTCGTAGGCTAACTTTTTGCTCGAAGGACATCAATTGCCACGTGCTTTAGCTCGTGGATGGAGCTTGCCCCTTTTGATGGGCTTTTAGCCCTAACTTATTTTAATCTAGGGCTAATGAAGTTTTGTGAAAAAACCGTTCTTTAGGCGCTGGCGATTGAATTGCCTCCAGCTTTAGCTGGTGGATCAATGGCTAGAACTTGAATGGGCTTTAGCCCAATGTCATTGACTTAAGAAAAAAAGGTGCATTCAGCGCAGCATTGTGCTGAGGCCTACCAACCCCCGACCCCTGTGAGGGCTACGATTAGGACACAGAATTGCATGTTTTTTTCAAAATCATGCACCCGATCGGTTCGAACTGATTCTAGGGATTTTGCGGGTATACTATACTGTTTATACCGAAGCGACAACAATAGCAGCGCGGATGACGCGGATAAAGCGGATTTACGCGGATTTTGCTTTGCCTGCGGCAAAGTTTTTTGCCACAAAGGCACGAAGACACAAAGTCCGTTGAATCGAAAATGTTTTCTTGGCACCTTTGTGCCTTTGTGGCTATTTTACCATCGCGCCGAAGGCGTGATAAAAATCCGCGTAAATCCGCTTTATCCGCGTCATCCGCGCTGCTATTGTTGTCGCTTTGGTATGGAGAAAGAGGAATAATGATTTTTTTGACTAGACTTGAGGCGAGTTGATTATCAAGTTATTGGATAATCTAAAGCATAATGGGGAGCAAACTTGGCCACAACTATACAAATTAGGCCCAAATTGTGTCCTAATCGTAGCCCCTGTGAGGGGAGTACAGCCTACGTTAGCTTAATATTCTACCTTTTTCTCGAACAAAAGGTAGGATTTTTGCTTACCGAAAATGTACTCCCCTTCCAGGGGCTACGATTAGGACACAGAAAATTTAGCGAGCCTCTAACCGTCGAAGATTTTTTGAATATCAGACCAGCCCCTAAAAATGGTAATAACACCTGCTTGCTTCTCATGAGGTTTCCATCCTCCCAATCTGGCCAGTACCCAATAACACCATTGAAGAGAGTGACTGGGGTAGGGATTTT